>PCVV01000003.1 GCA_002762735.1 Candidatus Pacearchaeota archaeon CG11_big_fil_rev_8_21_14_0_20_30_13 | reverse complement strand
AGTTTAGCTCCATAAGGAGGATTTCCAATCACAACGTCGAATCCGCCATTCTCAAAAATTTCTTTGAACTCTTCTTTCCATTTGAAAGCCTTTTTTCCTGCGACGTTTTCGTCGTCGATTAAGCTGTTTCCACATTTTATATGTTCGGAAAGGTCGGGAAGTTTCTTTCCTTTTTTTGCTATTCGTAAAAACAACGACAGCTTCGTCGTTTCAATCGATTCTTCGTTCAAGTCAACGCCGTAAATATTGTTTTCAATAATTTCTCTAATTTTATCTTTTTCTTCAAATTTTTTAAAAGTTAATTGTCCCTTAATCTTGCTCTTTGTTTTCAACCCTCTTTGGACTTCGTATTCCCCCCAACTTTGTTTCAAATTTTGAATCTTTTCAAAAATCTCAAACAAAACATCCACAGCTTTAATCAAAAACGCACCAGAACCGCAAGCAGGATCCAAGATTTTGATTTTCTTAAATTTTTCTTCCAAATTTTCCAAATCTTTTGAATATTCTTCAATTAGTTCATCCGTTGAATTCGTTCCAGACTTTGACAAATAAGGAACAATGGTATTTCGACAAATGTAATCCGTAATATATTCAGGGGTATAAAAAATTCCGTCCTTCTTTCGTTTAGAAACGTTTTCATCATTTAATTCTTCCAAATCAGAAAGTGACTGCTCGAAAATATGTCCCAAAATATTAACTTTCAAATCACTTTTAAAATCAAATGACGCCATCAAAAGCATATTTTCAATAATTGGACTAAGTCCATTTAAACGAACCCGATTAAAAATCTTAAATTCTTCTTCACTTAAAGACAAGTCAGTAATCAAATTCTTTTTCTCCGAATAAATCTCTTTGAAAAAATCTTTTTTTCTCAAATCCTGAAAATATGCATCCCTTGACAAACGTTCATGAAAAAGTCCACCATTAAACTGCTGAATTTCTTTCTCAGAATCTCCTTTATCTAAATCTTCAAATAAAACAGAAATCTCGTCTGAAAAATGACTAGAATTTTCTGAACAGTTTTCTAAGGATTTAATTAAATTTTTTTCAAAAATCCTTTGAGGAATTAAATTTATGTCTTCGGCAAAAAACACAAACATCAATCGATTAAGGAATAATTGTGCATAGTGTAACGCTTCTTCCCGAGTTCGACCGTTTTCCATAAATTCTCGTAACAACATAAGTCGCGTCTCATGAAAAAGTTTGTAAAATTTATCAGTCAGTCGTTTTTCTTCAACGTCCGATTCAACCCGTATTTTTTCAACAAAACCATTATCCAAACTTTCTTTTGAAAAAATCTTCACAAATTCTTTTAATTTTTCAGGATTTTCTTTTATTAAGAGAAAATCAAATTTGTAAAAATCATTATAACTTTTTTCTCTGTCAAACAAAACAAATTCCTTGTAATTTGTTAGAACTCCATAAGGGATAACATATCTTCCCATATAGTCCCAAATTTGGTTAACAGGAGTCTCTCGAACTTTTGAGTTTCTATTCTGATAAGCCCATAAATCTTTCGTTTTTGTACCTTTAGCTTCAAAACACACAAGATAATTTCCAGAACTTTTTTTAAATGAAAACTCCATATTCCCTTCTTCATGTTTCAGACTTTCAATTCCAATATCATAGCCCAAAATGTTTTTTAAAACCAAATTTGCAAAGTCTAAATAACCTTCTTTCTCTTTTTCAAGTTTTCCAGTTTCCAGAAATTCAATCCACTTTTTAGCAGAATCTTTTTGAATTTTCGAAATATTTAAATCTGATATTTCAACTATTCGCTTAATTGTTTTTTCGTTAAAAAGGTCAGTCATGAAAATAAGTTGGGAAGAACTGTATAAAAAATTATCTTTATTTCTTTAAACGAACATCCATCTGAGGGAATGGAATTTCTATTCCGGCTTTATTTAAAGCGTTGTATATTCGAGTGTTCGCTTCATCTGTGGCATCGAGTTTCACATCAAAAGAACTAACAAAGAAATATGTCTTGAATTTTAATGAAGAATCTCCCATCTCTATAAATCTAACAAAAGGAGCAAGATCTCCAACAAACCATTCGATCTTTTTGATTTCATTCATTACAATTTTTTTAACTTGCTCAATATCACTTCCATAAGCAACTGAAAATGGAACGATTACCCTTGATTTTGGTTCAGGCATTGCAACATTATGGATTATACTTTCAGACAATTTAGAATTCGGAACAATTAAAGATTCATTATCTCGAGTTAAAATCTTTGTGCTTCTAAGTCCAACTTGAGTTACTTTTCCAGACGTTCCATTTTCTAATGTCAAAAAATCTCCAACTCTTATACTTTTATCTAGAATGATTGAAATTCCTCCAAAGATATTTCCTAAACTATTTTGTAAAGCAAATGCAATTGCAATTCCTCCAATTCCTACTCCCGCAAGTAAAGGTGCAACTTCAACTCCCCAGAGATTCAAAATATAAATTAATCCTAAAATTACTAGGACTATCTTTAAGCTAATATTTGTCAGTTGAATTAAGGCATCATTAGGTTTTCTTTTGGTTTTTTTTGCAAGTCGTATCCATGCTCTAGAAAAACTCAAATCAAATATTACATAAAGAAAGTAGATTACTCCGATAACTATAAATGAACTTACAATTCCAAAAAGAGTGTCAAGTGATCCTTCAATTGAAATTCTTTCAAGAGAAAATCTTAATCCAGTTAAAAAAAGTAAAACCAAAATAGGTTTATTCAATTTTTGGACAAGCAGATCATCAAGATCAGTTTTAGTTTTAAGCGTAATTTTCAAAAATATTTTTTTTAAGACAAAAGCCAAAATGCCAATCACCACCAAATAAATTCCAAAAGATATCAATGCACCAAGATAAACATTTTCTGTGATTGTTCCTATAAATTCAAGCATAATTTTACATTACCTCCAAAACTTCTATTCCTAAAAGGTTAAGGGAATTTTTTAATGTTTCTTTA
>PCVV01000043.1 GCA_002762735.1 Candidatus Pacearchaeota archaeon CG11_big_fil_rev_8_21_14_0_20_30_13 | reverse complement strand
AAAACTGGTAAGTCAGTCTGAAAACACTTTTTTAGTTGAAGTTGAAAAAGTAACTAACACTTCAAAATAAAAAGATTATATCCTAAAAAAAGATAAAATTTTCTCCAAAAAAGATTCTTTTTCATTTAAAAGTTCTAACTTGCCCTTTTCAGAAAATTCTTCCTTAATTCGAGTAGTCAATTTTAAACAATCTTCGTTATAATCTTCAAGGATCCACGCTTGTTGTTTGTATAAAGAAGGGAACGGATTCCTTTGGTTTTTATAAATCCACCATCCAAAATCATTAAATTTAAATCCTTCCTTCATTGAGTAGAATTTATTATTTTCTTTCGAAATTGTATCTTTGTAAAAAGAAAATCCCTCATCTATTACGATTCTGAGGGCATCCTTTTCTAATTTCTCAGCAAATTTTTTCTCTTCTCTTGAAAGCTTATCAAAAGTCCTAAAACTTTCATCATATCTATTAACGAAAGCGGGTAGAAAAAAAGGATATTCTTTAATTTTAATCGCAAAAACTCCTTCAGGTTTCAAGGATAAATCAAATTGATTGTATAACTCATTTGAGATAAAATTTTCATGATTTAAACTTGGAATTAAAATTTCGGCCATTGCAGGACAATCTTTTTGAGTCCATTCTTGTTCATTAAACTTAAACGGAAATTTTCCAGCATAAACTTGCCCATTTTCATCTCTTACTTTTAAAACAGAACTAAAAGAACCATCAAAACTAATTACACTCCCTTCTTCAAGGTTAGTTTCAAACTTTCTTTCGATTCCTAAAATGGGATCTAATTTTGTTTTTGAAGTAATTATTGAAGCCATTTTATACACTAATTCTCCTTTCTTCATAAATCTCATTTAAAATTTTTTCTCTATCTGATCCAAGATAATTATTGCAACCCCAATCAATCAAATAAGTTTGCCCTTCTTCTGGAACCCAAATCGCATTGGTCTCTTTATAATCATCCCACTTACGAAAACCAAATTTAGAAAGTTTTTCCCGTTCTAATTTCCAAAGTTTAAATGCTTCTTTTTTTTCAGAGATATTTTCTATATTATCCAAGGTAATCCTCCCCAAATCTTTCATAGCTAGTCCAAAAGAACGAATTCTCTCATTGATTTCATGAGTATAATAAATTCCAAAAACCTCAGCAGTTTTCATCCCCTTATAAAGAGCAATCAATTGATTTTCAAACTCATTAATCACTCCTTGAATAATCTCCTTTTTTTCCCATTTTGGAATCCATCTTGGAATTTTTATAACATTTCCATCATTCAATGAATAAACTAAGCAGGACCTTCCTTTGTCTCCACAAACCTGATCAAAATTACTATAATTAATTATCTGTAAATTCCCTTCTGTTAAATCTTCAAGGAAGTATTTTCTTATTTCTGATAAATAAGCATTGTTTAATTCCATGAAACAGGTGAGAAAAACTTATATAAAAACCTTTCTAATTGTAACTATTACATAATTACATTAATTACTTTTTTTTCCTTTAGAAGACTTATTCTCAACTTGAGGTAAATTTTTCATAATTTTATTTATGTCTATATCATTGGAATTAAAATCTTTCTTATCCTTTCCCACTTCTTTCATAGAAACCTCAAAATCCTCTTTTGTAACTGTTAATTTTCCAGATTCTTTTAAGGTGTAATTTCTTTTTATTGAATTTATTCCAGCAAATCTTACAACTGCCTCAATATCCGCGCCTGTCCAGTTTCCGGTTTTTTTTGCCATTTCCTTTATATCTACATTTTTTTCAAAAGGCATATTTTTCATATGAACTTTGAAGATCTCTTCACGAGTTAAGATATCTGGCATTGGAAGTTCAACATGAGCATCTATTCTTCCAGGTCGAAGTAAAGCAGGATCAATTAAGTCTTTTCTATTAGTTGCTGCAATGATCATAACTCCTTCAAGTTCTTCGATTCCATCCAACTCGGTTAAAAGTTGATTAACAACTTTTTCAGAAGATTCTCCTCCAAATCCACTTCCTCTTGATTTAGAAATTGAATCAAACTCATCAAAGAAAATTATTGAAGGTGCAACTTGTTTAGCTTTTTTAAAAATTTCTCGAACATGTTTTTCACTTTCTCCGACCCATTTACTAATTAATTCTGGCCCTTTCACAGAAATAAAATTTGCATTGGCTTCATTTGCAACTGCTTTTGCAAGAAGAGTTTTACCTGTTCCTGGAGGACCATAAAGTAAAATTCCCTTCGAAGCTTTTATTCCCGCCGCAGTATACAAATCAGGACGCATAAGGGGCAATTCTACTAATTCTCGTAATTTATCTTTTGCTTCTTTCAATCCTCCAATATCAGTCCATTTAACATGAGGTTTTTTAATTAAAACTTCTCTCATCGCAGAAGGCTCAACTTTTTTCAATGCTTCAATAAAATCCTTTCTTGAAACTTTTATTTTATCAAGAACTTCAGTCGGAATTTTTTCTTGCATATTCTTTAAATCATTAAAAAAAGGTTTTATAGATTTTAATCCTGCTTCCTTACTTAAAACTTCTAAATCCGCTCCGGTAAAACCAATTGTTCTTCTAGCAATTTCATTAAAATCAACATCTCCATCCAAAGGCATTCCTCGAGTATGAATTTGCAAGATTTCTTTTCTTCCATCTTCTCCCGGAGGGTTAATTCTTAATTCTCTATCAAAACGCCCAGGACGTCTTAATGCCTCATCTATATCTTCAGGCCTGTTTGTTGCAGCCATAACAACAATTTGCCCACGAGATTTTAATCCATCCATTAAAGTTAAAAGTTGTGCAACAATTCTTTTTTCAGTTTGATCTGTTCCATCTCCTCTCTTTGGAGCAATAGAATCAATTTCATCAATAAAAATTATTGAGGGAGCATTTTTCTGAGCCTTTTCAAAAATTTCTCTAATATGCTTTTCACTTTCTCCATAATATTTACTCATAATTTCGGGCCCTGCTATTGAAAAAAACGAAGAATCAGTTTCAGTTGCGACTGCTCTTGCAAGAAGAGTTTTACCTGTTCCTGGAGGACCAGTTAACAAAACTCCTTTCGGAGCTCCAACCCCTAATTTTTGAAAAACTTCTGGATGTTTCATAGGCAGTTCAATCATCTCACGAATTGAATCAATTTCTTCTTTTAATCCTCCAATATCTTCATAACTAATTCCAGTTGCTTTCAAATCACCACTATAAATTTCTTCAGAAATAATTAAATTTGTTGAAGGATTAATAATAACACTTCCCTTTGGAGAAATTTTTGAAACTGCATAACTAAGTCTTGTTCCAAAAACATCAATTACAATTTTTTGACCAAAGACCACTGGTTTTTCTAAAAGTTTATTATGAAAAAATTCTGTAGGATTATTACTAAATTGAATCCCTTCTTGCATAGGAGAAAGAGTGACTGAACTTGCGGGTTTGACTTCAACTTTATCGACTTTTACTTCTTCTCCAATAGACGATCCAATATTTGATCTAACCGTTCCATCAAGTCTAATCTTTCCGATTGACTTATCTCCCCCAAGCGACCTCAAAACTTTAACTGCAATTGGAATTTTTCCTTCAATTAAAACAATCTCTCCTGAAGCAAGATTCATCGCTTTCATATCTTTAGAGGAAATTCTTGCAATTCCCTTGTCCACATCTTCCTGAAGACTTTCAGCAATTTTCAAATAAAATTCATTTTTTTTGTTTTCTTCTTTTTTTACCATTTTATATTTCTCTAATTTTTTTAAAAGATTTATCTAAAGATTTTTCCTTTAAAACATTTTCAGCATTTAATTTAAATTTACTTTTTAAGTATCTTGGAATAATATGTATGTGAAAATGATTAATCTCTTGTTGTGCAGCTTTACCATTAGAATTTAGAATATTTATTCCATCGCATTTCAATTTGGTTTTTAAAGTTTCAGAAATTTTTCTGGAAACCCCAATTAAATTTTTTAATTCTTTTTCTGGAACATCAAAAATATTCTCATAATGTTCTTTAGGAATAAGCAAAGTATGCCCTTCTGTAAAAGGATTAATATCTAAAAACGCGAAAGATTCTTCATCTTCATAGATTTTCTTAGAAGGAACTTTCCCATTCACAATTTTGCAAAAGGTACAATCTGTCATTTTGTTTCGATTTCAACCTCTAGTATTCCATTATTAAATGCCCAATTATAATCTTTAAATTTCAAATTTGATATGTTCTTTTTTATTTTTGTCCCTTTACTCAATTTAGAAATTAAATAACTCTGAACTCCCTCAAAATCTTTTTTCTTTGCTTCAACTTCAATAAATCCTTTTCCAACATCAACTTTTATATCTTTTTTTGAATATCCAAATAATTCAAAAACAAAATAAACTTTATTTCCTTCTTCGATATAATCAATTATCCTTTCTTCTTTCTCGCTTTTAATTAAATCTCTAGATGAAGAAGTTCTGCTTGGTTTTGTTCCTTCAAAAAACTCTCTTACAATACTTTCGAAGGGATCATTATCATCTTCATCAAAAAATCCCATTTTAACCGAAGTAATTTCCTCCTTTTTCTCCAACTGCAGTTTTCGCACTATTCAAAAATTGTTCTTCCATTTTTTTGTAAATTTCTATCGATTGTTTTGTTAAACTTGGTTTAGTTTTTTTTAGGGCCTCGTCAAAATGTTTTTTCTTAACTTCTTTTGATTCCATATTTTCACGAAGAGCTACCATTGCAGCTTCACGGACTAATGCTTCAATATCAGCACCAGTAAATCCTTCAGTTTCTTTTGCCAAATAATGACACAATTTCTTCTTATCTGAAAGACCTTTAAAATCAACCTTATTAACCTTTTTATCTAAATCTTTAATTTCTGGTTCAGAAACTGGTTTTCCAGAAGCCATATTAGAAATAATTTTATCAACCTTATCATTTTTATAAAGTTCGTCCATTTTTTTTATTTCATCCTTACTTAAAAATAAAGGCATCTCTTTTGTATGAACTTTAAAAATTTGTTCTCTTCCTTCTTGAGTTGGTGCATTCACAAGTAAAATCCTATCAAATCTTCCTGGTCTAAGAAGTGCTGTATCAAGCATATCTGGTCTATTCGTCGCTCCAATAACCAAAATATCTTTCATATCTTCAAGTCCATCCATCTCTGAAAGCATTTGATTCAAAACTCTCTCAGTTACTTTATTTGAATCACTTCCTCTCTTTCCTGCAAGTGAATCTAGTTCATCAAAGAAGATAATACATGGAGCAACTTGTCTAGCTCTCTCGAAAATTTTTCTCATTCCTTCCTCAGATTTTCCAACCCACATTGAAAGTAAAGAAGGTCCTTTAATATGAATAAAATTTGCTTCCGATTCTTTTGCAACTGCTTTTGCAAGAAGAGTTTTACCTGTTCCTGGAGGACCATAAAGTAAAATTCCCTTAGAAGGTCTTATTCCTAATCTCTTAAAACTATCAGCATACTTAAGAGGCCATTCAACGGCTTCTTGCAGTTCATTTTTAATTTTATCTAATCCTCCCACTTCTTCCCATCCAACATTGGGAGTCTCAACTAAAACTTCTCTCATTGCAGATGGTCGAACAATTCTCAAAGCATCAATGAAATCTTCATGCTTTATTATTAATTTTTCTAAAACATCTTGAGGAATTTCTTCATCATCTAATTTTATTTTAGGCAAATGTTTTCTAAGGACATTCATTGCAGCCTCTTTAGTTAAAGCTTCTATATCTGCTCCTACAAAACCATGAGTCAAAGAAGCAATTTTTTCAAGATTAACATCTTTATTCAAAGGCATTCCACGAGAATGAATTTTCAAAACTTGCAACCTTCCATTTTTATCAGGAACTCCAATTTCAAGTTCTCTATCAAATCTTCCAGGTCTACGAAGCGCTTGGTCAATAGAATTTACTCTATTTGAAGCTCCAATTACAATAACTTTCCCTCGAGAATTCAAACCATCCATCATCGTTAATAATTGTGAAACAACCCTTCTTTCTACTTCTCCTTGAACATCCTCTCTTTTTGGAGCAATTGCATCAATTTCATCAATAAAGATTATTGAGGGAGCATTTTTTTCAGCTTCTTCAAAGATAGTTCTTATCTTCTTTTCACTTTCTCCATAAAATTTACTCATAATTTCTGGGCCATTTAATAAAATAAAATGTGCATCTGATTCATTTGCAACTGCTTTTGCAAGAAGAGTTTTACCTGTTCCAGGAGGACCATGCAACAAAACCCCTTTTGGGGGACTTACTCCTAATTTTTGAAAAATTTCCGGATGTTTAAGAGGAATTTCAACCATCTCTCTAATTTTTTTTATTTCTTCAGTTAATCCTCCAATATCTTCATAATTAATTGTTGGAATTTTTTCTTCAATCATTTCAACGGCTTTTGAATTCAAAACCACCTCTGTATTCTCAGTAATTATTACAGGACAATTTGGATTTGTTGAAACTACTACAAACTTAATTTGAGAAACTCCTCCTCCTAAATTTCCAAATCCCATTCCTCCAAGAAGATCTCCTAAATTTCCAAAAATATCATTTAAATCTCCCATCTCTTCATTCATTAAATCTTTTCTTCTTTGAACTCCTCCAAGAACCACAATATCCCCTTTAACAACAGTTCTTCCAAGAAGTCCTCTTCTTAAACTATCTGGATCCCCTTGAACCATTATTCCTTTTTGGGCAGGAGCAATTATTACTTTTTTTGCTTCTTTAACTTCAGCTTTTTTTACTTTTACTTCGTCTCCTATAGAAACTCCTGCATTTTTTCTTAAAACTCCATCAATTCTAATTATTCCTTCACCTACATCGGCAGGATAAGCTCTATCTGCAATTGCAATTGTTGATTTATTTTTTCCAATCAAAATTGCATCTCCTCTTTTAACTCCAATCTCTCTCATTAACTCTAAATCTAATCTTGCAATTCCTTTGTATGCATCATCTTGAAGCGCTTCTACCACTTTCAAAACAATTTCTTTTTTTGTATCTTTATTTTCTTCCATTTTAATCTATATTTTCTTTATCCGCACTTTTATTTAAATTTTTGTCAATTAATTCTTCAAAAGTTAAACTAAGTCTTCCAGACTCTTCAAAACACAAACGAACCATGTCATTCATAATTTTTTCTTGGTCTTGCATAAATGAAACAATTTCTTTGGGAATTGAAACCGCATAACTATTACCAACAAGCCTCATCTTTACTTTAAATTCTTTTTGCCTAAGTTCTTTAAATTTTTTGTATTCCTCTTCATCTGCAGGATGAATTATTTTATCATGTCCTAATGGGCAAATACGTGCTCTAAGATTAAATCCATTCCTAAGCACCATTGCCTTTCCCATTGGTTTGCCACACTTTTTACAAAGAATTGTATGATCAAATATATCTTGCATGTGTATACACAGTGTGTACATTTAAAAAGCTTTTGATTTTAAAGTTTAATCAAAACCAATTTTATTTGCAATAGGTCCACAATCTAGAATAATTCTTTTTAAAATTTCTTCCTCAGAGTCATTAGGATGCTCTCGCTTACTTTTTAATACTGCAGAAGCTCCTGCAATAACTGCCCTTTTAAGAATTTCATTACTTATCTTTTTCATAAAAAGAAAAGTAGCCTCGAGTTTAAAAAGTTATATTTACAAAAAAATCAAAAGGAAATAGTTATAAAATGAAGTTTCCTTTTGAGAATTATGAATAAAGGAGCATTAAAAAAGTTCTTCAAAAATTTTTGGTTTATTGTTTGGAAAGATGAATCTTTCAAAGGATGGGTGTTCTCAATAATTTTTTTGTTAATTGTTATAAAGTTTATTTTCTTTCCAGTTTTAAATTTTGCATCTGGAACTTCTCTTCCATTAGTAATTGTCGAATCTTGCTCCATGTACCATGAAGGAAATATTTTTTCCAATTTTGATAATTGGTGGGAAGTTCATGATCTTAAATATTTTCAAGAAAAGATAATCAAAACAAAATTCTTAAATTTTCCATTCAAAAATGGATTAAATAAAGGAGATATTCTTTTTGTAATTGGAATAAAACCTGAAAAAGTAAAAATTGGAGACGTAATCATCTTTAATGCTGGAGAAAAAAACCCAATAATTCATAGAGTAATGACCATTCAAAATGAAAATGGAACTTATTTCTTTTCAACTATGGGAGATAATAATAATGGACAATTATTTATTGAAAAAAAAATAAATCAGAATCAACTTGTTGGAAGACCTCTTGCAAATATTGTGCCTTATTTTGGATGGGTAAAATTAATTTTATTTGAAAATTCAAAATCTTCAGAAGAAAGGGGATTTTGCACTGGAAATTTAAACTAAACAATTTTTATAATAATCTGCTCGACTTTTAATTAAAGCATAAGCAGACATCTCATCTCTTTTTGCTTCCCTAAGATAATACTTTGATCCCATAAACCCTTCCAGCTTGAAAATTGCATTATTTTTCATAAAACAAAGGACCTCTCTAACTGAAAGTTCATAATAAACGACTGCAGAAGAAGCAAATTTTTTTGAATAAAGAGTATATATATTTAAAGGAACTCCTTCCAGGTCAGGATTAATTCTAAATTCCTTGGAATTTTTCTCTTTATGAAGAGCTAAATAATTCACGGGAATTGAATCAATTTCGATTTTAAAAAAATCTACAATCATTTTAGACTCTTTTAAAAGAAAATCATCTGCTGATCTGATTATATTTTTCACAATCATTGGATAAATAGAAACATAAGTTATATAAATGAATCTCCTCTCTAAAAACTTATGGAATTTTGTCCTAAGTGCGGTTCAGTTTTAATTATAAAAATAAAAAATAGCTCTTGTCCTAGATGTTCTTACACTAAAAAAGGAGCAGTTATTCTTTCAACTAAAGAAAGAATAGAAGATCATCCTGAAATCGCAGTTTTGAAAAAAGATTTTAAAACCGAACCAATAGTTAACGAAATTTGTCCAAAATGTAATCATGACAAAGCTTATTTTTGGATGGTTCAAACCCGTTCAAGTGATGAATCTCCTACCAAATTTTTTAAGTGCGTAAAATGTGGAAATACTAAAAGAGATTATAGATAGAAAACTTTTTTATAGATGCAAATAAATTTTATAAAAGAAAATCAATTTTAAAAAATGGCCCTGAAGGGATTTGAACCCTCGACACCTGGATTAAGAGTCCAGTGCTCTAACCAAGCTGAGCTACAGAGCCATAAATAATTTAGAGGTAAACGATTTAAAAAACTTCTCAATCTTCCTTGTCTTTATTCTTCAACGTATCCCAAAATTCTGCTCTCTCAATATTTGCATAGAAATGAGATTTTCCTTCTTTTCTTAATTTCCAATAAAGTAAATTTCCATTTACAGTATCAATTCGACGAGCAACCTTAACAAGGGCTCTTTTTGCTGCAGATTTTGATTGAGGAGTTTTTCCTTTTACAAGTCGAACTTCTTCTTCCTTTTTCCAAACTAAAACTTCTTTCATTTCGTCTTCAAATTCAGAATATTTTTCTTGAATTTCTTTTTCACTCAAAGGAGGAAATTTAATTCCTGCATAACCATAATTTGCCATACATAATCTATAAAAAGGAAATTTTTAAAAGTACCTATAAAAATTGCAAAGATTTTTATATCCCTTAATCTCAAATCTTAAATGGGAATTAGTTTTTGCAAAAAATGCAAGAACATCCTCCCCCCAACAAATTCTAAAGAGAATATATTTATTGAATGCTTAAGTTGTGGATTAAATCAAAAAATAGAAGATAAAACCATTTCAAATGAAAAAATTTACAAGAAAATTGAGAAAGGTGCAGGAATTGCAAATGAAGAAAATGTTTATGCCACTTATGAGAACATCTGTGGAAAATGTGGGCATAATAAATCTCAAATAATAGATCTAGGAATAAAATACTCTGATGAAGACAATTTGATCTTTTTGAAATGCGGAAAATGCGGGTTTTCCGAAAGAATTGGAAGAAAAACTTCCTAAAAAAATTTCACAATAACAAATAATTAATTTCTTTCAAAGGACGGATAGCGATCACCTCTATCCGGTTTATTTGACTAGAACTTGAATGTTCTCAATCGCATCTGCAACTTGTTTCCCTTTAGGAGTTAGTTTGATTAGTTTGATTCTTCCTTTCTTATCAAACTCAACCAACTTCAAACTCTCAAGAGTCTGCAGTATTTTTACCGCATGGCTATAAGTACAATCCACTTCTTTAGCCAAGACACTACCATACCTAATCCGTGTATTCTTCTTCAAAGAGACAAGCATTAATGCTGGTTTCCGTCTGAAAAAGATATCAAAATTGTCTTCCATTTTGGACATGTATAGTTTAATATATACTTTAGGACAACCCCTTCCTTATAAATATTTTGTAACCTCAACTTCAAACAAGCAGTAACAAAAAAAGATGGCATTGCACGAAATGTCGTCGGTGAAAAAATCACTGAACGAGAAGTCTTAATAGTCTTCATTTTGAACTTTTGAGGCATCCCTTGTAATTAACTCTTGTGGAACTTTTCGTTCATTTTTGTGCCATTTTACCTTTTCATTTTAGTTTTCGTACAAACCTAAAAAAGATTAATAAACCTGAAGACCTTTAAAAAATTTAGATGGTTTATGAAAACTCTTTAGAGGAACTTGAAAGAATTAGCAAAGGTTTTGGATTTTATGCTTTTTCTGGAGAAACATTGCAAAAAGAAACAGTTCAGATATTACTCGAGGAAGCAACGTATTATGAAGCTTGTATTCATCTTAAAAAAGAAGAAATCCCCATGAAATTTCCAGAAATAAAAAAAGCGGAAAAATTATACAAAGAAGGAAAAATTCATGAAGCAAATGACATTCTTTATTATATTTGGAATGAATTAGAATTTCTTACCTCAATAGACAAGGAAAATATAAAATATTATGGAAATTAAAAATAGTCTTTTCTAGGGCAAGGTTTCTCTAACAAGATCCACATTTTTAATTAAATTCTTAACTAAATTCTCATCCATATTTTTCTCTAAAAAGAAAGTTTTTATTTCAGAACTTTCTTTTGGAAAAGAAAGAAGATTCCCCTTTAATTTTGACCAATAAAATTCATATAAAATGTTCATTTTTTGTTTTTCAATTTTAGGATCATCTAAATAAAAAGTAGTTTTCTCAAAAAGAGGTAAACTAGAAAAAAAATTAATTTTGTAAATAAAAGATTCTGAATTAAGTTCATAGGATTCATTCGGACCACAATAAGTTTCCTGTTTAGAATAACCAAATTTGGTAAAATTAAAATCATTCATTAAAGAGTAATCGGGGGTATAGATTTTAAAACCACCATCAAAATCTCCATCAATAGAATTTATTTTTATTTTAAAGTTTAAAATTTTTCTAAAAAGGTCATCCTCAGATCTTATTTTTTCTTTTTTATCATTTAATCTTTTTGAAAACTCCTCAAAATTAATTTTCATGGAAAATCACTTCCTCCAAAGGGATAAGACTCTGTTCTACCAAAAGAAAGAGAATAATCACAATTGGGGCATTGTAAATTATTTTTCTTTAAAAAAATACTTAAATTCTCTTCTGGAACCAATCCTGTTTTAGATCTCTCAATCTTGTCAGTAGAAAAATAATCATGTAGGTAATAAGTTAGATTATAATCACAATTATCACACCAGCTTCCACTTCCTCCTTGATCATCTCCAACAGTAATGATCTCACAAAACTTCTTTTCCAAATTTTTCTTATAATTCATTTTAAAACTTCCTTTAAGGAAAGATTATACTTTGATTTATTTCTAAACCAAGAGTTTCCAAAATGAAGCCAATCAAAACAATTTGGACATTCTAATTTTTCTCTTTCCAAAATTAAATCTAAATTTTTAGAATTTTTTCGATACTTAATTTCTTCTTTAAGAAAATAATTCAAAGAAGAATCACAATTTGCACATCCAAAATAAACAAAGTTTCCAGAGTTTGAATAAATGCAACCAATTTTTCCCATAACAATTCTAGACTTGCATCATTCATGACAATCTCTGAACAAAAAATACAACTATCAACCAAAGAGTAAAAATCCTTATAAAGCACAAAAAACCTAAATATTTATGCTTGATAATAAAACAGTTCAAGAAATTGAAAGATTTGTTTCAGTTGAACCAAGAAGTATAAATGAAATTTCTGATTATCTTAAAAAAAACTGGAGAACCGTAGATAGATATTTAAAAGAAATTGAAGAAGAATATAAAACAATTTCTTTAAAAACTTTTAGAGGAGGAACTAGAGGGGCCTTGAAAATTGCTTATTTTTCATCCCCAGAAAGAGTAAGTTCAACTAAACTTCAAGAAGAACTTGAGAATGAAATTATGAAGCTAAAAAGAAAAGAAGATTTTTCTGCATTTGATATTTTTCAGAATATTTCCGAAAAGAATAAGAAAGCAATCGTAGAAGATGAAATCTCAGAAAGTTCTACAAATTTAAAAGAATTAATTGAAATTTTAAAAACAACAAAAAAAGAATTAAAACTTTTTTCTGGTAATCTCTCTTGGATAAATTTGAAAAAAGGAAAAATTGATTTATTTCAAACTCTAGAAGACCTCATAAAAAAAGGAGTGAAATTAAAAGTTTTATGCAGGGTAGATTTAAATGGAATTGAAAATATTAAGAAAGTGTTATCATTAAATTATAAATATGGAAAAGAGCTAATAGAAATAAGACATAGAGAGCATCCTATACGAGCATTTGTGATTGATAACACCTCATTTAGATTAAAAGAAATAAAAGAACCAACTGGCAAAATAAAGGAACTTGATAAGAAAATATTTATTTTTTATACAATCAAAGATAAGGAATGGACAGAATGGTTATCTAAAATTTTTATAAAACTTTTTAATACTTCTATTGGAGCAGAAAAAAGATTAAATGAATTAAATAAATTAATAAAATGAAAATTTTAGCAATAGCAGATATTCATGGGGATACGGGATTAGTAAAGAAAATAGAAAAATTAATTGACAAAGAGAAAATAGAATTAGTTATTCTTGCAGGGGACCAAACCTGGTTTAGTCAAAATACAAAAAATCTTGTAGGACCATTAACAAAAAAAAGAGCATTGATAATTCCAAGTAATCACGAATCTGAGGAAACAATAGAAATGTGGGAAAAGATGTATCCAAATTTAAAGAGTGTTCATAAAAAGTCTCATCAAGAAGGAGATATTGGTTTTTTTGGATCTGGAACTCTTGAATGGGGAATGAAAAACAAAAAAAGCCCGGTATATGAAGAACTAAAAAAAGCCCACGAAAAAATAAAGCATTTAAAGAAAAAAGTAATGATTACCCACGAACCCCCATCAGAAAGTTTAATAGAGCTATTGGGATTTCCAGGAACATATGGAATAAAAAAAGCTATCGAAAGATTTAAGCCTAATTTTTTAATTTGCGGACATATACATGAAGGAGGAGGATTAATTGAAAAAATCGGAGAAACAACTGTAATGAATGTCGCCAGAACTCCCTTAATCTTTGAAATTTAAAATGGAAATAGAAAGAAAATTC
>PCVV01000035.1:349-14449 GCA_002762735.1 Candidatus Pacearchaeota archaeon CG11_big_fil_rev_8_21_14_0_20_30_13 | reverse complement strand
ATTTATACCATTTGTTGCATATACAACTACACATTGAGTCCCATCATCTGTAACAGAACAAACAGAATTAGGATCTTCATAATAACTACAATCTCCAGCGCTAACAAAATTAATAGAAGATGAAAAAGCTACAACAACAAAAATAAATAATCCTAAAAAAATAAATGCACGCCCTTTTTTCATTGACTTTGTAAGTAAATTGTTTTTATAAATATTTTGCTTCGGAAATATAAAAAAACTAACCTATTAAAACAAAAAATTTCGTCCAAAAATTTCAGATTTTTTTTTCTCTTTTCTCTTTTGCTTTTTTCAAGGATTTAATTTCACGATTGTAATAATCTTCAAGCTCAATCTCCCCTTCTTCTTTGGCAATTTTCCTTTTCTCCTCATGAATTTTTATTTGCTTTTCTAAGGAATCAATTCCTTTTTTTATTCTTTTTTTATTTGACATTTTTAAGTTCTTCCTTTAGAAGGTTGAGCAAATCTTTTGCAATTCCAACATCAATAATCTCTTTTTCTGGAAGATTATTTTTAATTCTTTTATAAGAATCCATCATCCCAGAAACTTTGTCCCCGAGAAATTTACTAAGAAATTTCAAAAAATCTTTATTTGTTAAAACCTTTTTTTCATCCATTTTTTTTATTAAAAGAATCCCCCTTAACCTGAGAATTAAAGAATAAATAACTGAATCTGAAATTTTCTTTTTATCAGAAAGATTTATTACTCCTTCATTTATTTTTATGATTCTCTTTGTTTCATCCCTATAAACTTTATTTGAACCCAATTTTGATTTTTTCAATTCATACAAAAGAGAATTATTTAAAATTGTCTTTGCTTCAAGAATTCTGGGATAAATAAGAATTGGATTTATATTCAAAGTTTGTTTTACGGAATTTATTGGATAAATTGAAACATTATATTTTCCGGAAGAAATTTCTTTTTTTAAACCATTTGAAATTGCAATTATATCTATATCTGATGAAATTTCCTCTTCTCCTCTCGAATAACTTCCGACAAGATAAATTCCCATTATCTCTTCCAAATCTTCTTTTAAAATGTCTAAAACTTCCTCTTTTATTTTTTCAGTCCTATCTATCAAAATTATTTTTACTTGTTTTCCTACCCAATTACGAGGAAGCACAACTCCTGCACCGTTCCCCCATTTTGAAGTATTCTTTATTATTTCCATATGTTTATACATTGTTTAAACTTTATAAACATTCTTATAATTGAAGGATTGGAAGGCTAACCTATTAAAACAATTTTTAGTTTTAATTTTGCAACCTTTTTTGAAATTCCTAAATTTTCTACAATGTCTACGACTTCATCAATATTTTTGTAAACCTCTGGAGATTCCTCGACAATTAACTGATCACTTCCTGATCTCAAAATTATATTCTGAGAGATTAATCTTTTTTTTGTATTTTCTCCTTTGATTGTTTTCACAGCTTCTGTTCTCGACATAACTCTTCCGGCTCCATGAACTGATGAACCAAAAGTTAACTTTTCAGATTTTTTTGTTCCAACTAAAACATACGACGCTGTCCCCATAGAACCAGGAATCAAAACTGGTTGGCCAACTTTTCTATATTCCTTTGGAATTTCAATTCTTCCTGGACCAAAACTTCTAGTTGCACCTTTCCTATGAACACAAACTTTTGTTTTTTTACCGTCGATAACATACTCTTCAAATTTTGCAATATTATGACAAACTTGATACAGAACCTCAATTTTTGATTTTGGAAAATGATTGATAAATTCTTCCCTTAACCAATGAATTATAATTTGTTTATTTGCAAATGCAAAATTTGCAGCCGCGCTCATTGCAGAAAAATATTCCTTTCCAAGTTTTGAATTTATTGGTGCACAAATAAGTTCTCTATCTGGAAAGTTTTTAATTCCATACTCATCTTCCATTTTTTTTATGTAATCAGAAGCAACTTGATGTCCTAATCCTCTAGAACCACAATGAACTAAAATAACAATTTGATTTTTCTTTAGCCCAAAAACTTCTGCTATTTTTTTATCAAAAATTTTTTCAACTTCTAAAACATCTAAAAAATGATTTCCAGCTCCAATTGTTCCCAATTGCCCTATTCCTCTTTTTTTTGCTCGATCTGAAACAAGAGAAGCATCTGCCTCTTTCATGCAACCCTCTTCTTCACAAAAGAGATAATCTTCTTTCATGCCATATCCTTTCTCAACTAAATATTGCGATCCCTTTTCCAAAATTTGATCAAACTCTTTGTAACTTACTTGAAATGGGCTTCCCCTTCCAACCCCCGACGGTATTTTCTTCTCTAAAGCATCAGCAAGCATTTTTTCTTTGCCAATTAAATCTTTAGAAGTTAAGTTTGTCTTGAGTAAAAGAACTCCACAATTTGAAACAATAAACCCATTTGCCACAAAATTATGGTTCTCCTCCAGATTAAAATCATAAACTTTGTGTTTTCCCGGAAGCTTTTTTATATTTTTTATTGAATCGAAAATTGTCCCATATTTTTTAATTTCATTTAATTTTTCAATTAAAAATTCATTAAAGCTAATAAAATCTAGATTTATTCTTTGTCCAGAATTTTCATAGTAATGTCTTTCAATAAACCTTTTATTAATCTGATTTAAGAAAATTTTTTGAACCTCTTTTAAAGAAAATCCTTTTTTCTTATATTCTTTTACTTTGGATGCAAGTTTATTTCTTTTCTCATTTTCTTTCTTCTTTAACAAAAGATAAAGTGCTGCAATATTTGCAAGCTTTTGTCTTTTCAAATTATATTCAAAACCGACATTCCTCCATAACTTTAACATTTCTTCTTCGCTGGAAACCATTAATCTAAACCTCATTGTTTTCTCCCCATATTTATTTTTATAATCCTCTGTTTCAGTAATTCTGGTATTTTTTATATCAAATTCTTCCAAAAGAAGGGAAATCTCAATAAGAAACTCCCTTGCATTTTCTTTTAATCTTTCTATTTTATTTTGATCTATTGTTGGACAATAAAAACATGTTTTAGAACTTGCTTTTGGAGACGAGAGTTCCGCACCAAAAAAACCCGCTAAAAAGAGTCTTTTAACTATTCTATTTGAATTTTTAATCCAATCAGGAATATTAATTTTTTGTCTTGTTTTATTTCCAAGTGGCATTCCCATCTTTTTTAAAGATTCTTTAAATTCCTTTGAATGAATATGAAGCTCGTAATTTGTGGTGTTAAATTTTACAATTTCATATTTTGTTTTTATTTCGTGGTCTCTTTTTCTTGAGTAAATATTTGAATTGACATTTATCTCTTTAAGATCATTTTTTATAACTTTCAAATCTTCTTTTGTACCATAAATTGCCCCATAAATTTTCTTTTTCGATTCGTATAAACAACCATCTCCAAACATATACCCTAAAAGTTTTAATGAAATCGCCTGTTTTTTATCGATTATCTCGCTTTCTTTTATTCCTTCAAATAAATTAACAGCAAGGTTTTCCCTATCTTTTAAATCAAAAATAGACTTCATTCCTTCTTTTGTTAAAAAGGGATGTTCTTTTGTTGCTTTTATTCTCAATCCTGAGTTAAGTTTTATTTCATAAATTTCGTTTGCTTCTTTTGACATAAAAAATTCAATTTTTTTATTTTCAATTTTTTTATTTTTAAAATTCAATGTTGGAAGTCTTGTTAGAAATTCTATTTGATTCAGAACCATTCCATTTTGTTCAATATTTATTTTGTGGGCATGTTTTTCAAAATCCTTAATTGGAATTGATTGACCAAATTCTGTTAAAATTTTTGAATCTCCAGTTAAGCAATTAATATCATAACCCACTCCCCCAGGGGAAATGACTCCTTTCTTTAAATCAAAGGCTGCAACACCTCCTATTGGGAAACCATAACCGACGTGCATATCCGTTAACCCTATAGAATATTTTAAAATTCCGGGTAATTGTGCCACGTTTCTAATTTGCTCCGAAGCATTATCCTCCACAATCATCCTTTCTGAAATAAAAATTCTCCCGGGAACATTCATATTTCCAGATTTTGCAATTTCATAAATATTTTCCCCAATTTTTTTAAGATCTTCTTTTTTCATTTTATTTCCTTTTTATAAAATCTGATACAATCTTTTCTTTAATTAATTTTTCAACATAGTCTCTTTTATTTATTGATATTTCATAGTAAATAAACCCTCTACCATTTTTTTGCTTTTTTATCTTGGAAAGAATATTATAATAATTAAATAACGATTTTTTAACCTCCTCTAGATTTTGCTTTTCTTTTGAAATTATTCTTAAATATAATGGTTTTTTAATTCTAATTTTTTGGATTAATAAATCACGAACAAATCTTTTACGTTTTAATTTCCCCTTAGGAAAAGACCAAAGAGTTTTAACATAATCTTCTATTGTTTTATTTAACTTCTTTTTTTTGTCTGGATGAAAGAATCCAACTTCTTTTTTGAATTTAACCAAATTATCTTTTCCATAAATTAATATTCTAAAAATATTTCTATTTTTAATTTTCCTTTTTTTGACTTTTATTCCAAATTTATTTAAGGAATTTATTATCTGATCTATTCCTTTCTCATTAACACTATCAAGCCCAATTGATCTATTTTGATGAGTCTTGCAATAAACCCAACCTTCACAATCAAAAAAAGCTCTTATCCATTTTTTAGATAAATTAGAATTCAAAATGGGCATATTTCACCAATAAGAATAAAAACTTCCAAAAGACTTTGTTAGACCCTCATAAATTTTCTTGTTCTGAACTGTACATCTTTCTCCTTCCCTCAGTCTTGGACTAATTCTAAAATATCTTTTAAATCGCTTTTGAAAATCTTTCAACAAAATTAAGTTAGTATTTCTAAAGCCAATATAATAATATTTCTTCTTTTGCTTAGGGGGATTTTTAATAAAATATCCATCAGCACAAAGATAAGAATGGATAATTGATAAATCATCATCAAACTTCATAAACTAATCAACAAAATTTTATTTAAAAACCTTATGTTTATCAGGAAGCGCGATCGATTCTCCGACTATTCCAGGCAGTTTTGCAACATTTTTTACTTGTTCAATAGTTTTGTCCCCTTTAATCTCATTGAAAATTTTTTTAGAAGCATACACTACGCCAGGAACATTCATCCCTTCTTCTTTTTCAATAATATTTCTATTTTTCATAATAAATAAAGTTAAAAGAAGTTTAAAAATTGTAGTTATAAAAGAAAGAATTTAAACATCAAGCACAACTTGAACGATCCATTTTTCCTTTATTTTTTTTACAAACATCTCGTTGTAGGTTATCGCTTTTACATGCGAAAAAATCTTAAGATTTTTTCCAAGATCCCCTGAGAATTCTGCTGAAAGATTAAAAACTTTTTTATTTATTTTTATATTTCTTACTTTAGAGACAAAAAAGTTTTTTGAATCTATCAAATATAAAACTTCTTCTAAAAAATTATACAAAAGACTTTCCATGTCTTTTCCTGAAACTTTTATTTTGATTTTTTTTGATTCCTCAATTTTTGAATTTGAGATAGATTTTATTAAAGCATAAACTGAATTTTTAAAAGATTCCTCTATATTTTTACCATATGCTCTGAATTTTATATCTGCTGTGTGAGAGAAAAATTTGAATTTAAGCATTGTAACAAAAGACTTTTAATTTTCTTGGGGAGTATGAAGTTAAATTTGAAAAAATTAAAATTTCCGAAGAATAAATTTCTTTGTTTAGATCAACTTCCATATTACATTCCCCAGTTGCTTCGCAAACATAAAGAAGACATTCTTGTCCTAAAAGGGTATTATTAGATAGATATTCTTCTAATTCAGTTGGAAAGTTTTCCCCATCAGAATAAGAGGGAATCTCCAAAGAAAGAACTGAATTTCTTAAAGAAGGTTCTATTTCGATGCCCTTTAAAATTTTTATATTATTCTCCTCTGTAAGAAACATATTTTTTTCACTACGATCCATTGCCCAAATTATCACCATCAAGAATCCTAAGAGTAATGCAATTGCCATAAATACCTCAACTATTTTTATCCACCCTTTTTTATTTTTGTCTTTTTCCATTTTCAATTACCAAATTTTTATTCTTAATTTTCCTTCCTCATTTGATGCAGATTTTGAAAGAAAAAAAAGATTTAATTCCTTTGAATAAACTTCCGAACTAGGATCTTTTTTTATCTCACCAATTGTAGTTCCATTCTGGTACTCAAAGTATAAGTCTAATTCCATACTTGTCGGAACTTCAAGTTCTTCTTTCAACTTTGTATAATTATTTGAAAAATTTGCCATTAAGTTCAGAATCTGGGCTTCAGAGATCACCTTTTCTTTTCTAACACTATCTGGGAAGATAGAGATACATCCTGATAACGAAGAATCCTCATTAGTAATAAGATTTGAAAAATAAATTTTTACAAAACTACTTCCTCCATCCACTAGAATTTCATCTCCTGAAATTGAAGAGTTAATTTGCCCTGAATCATTAAATGCAATTGCAGATTCTCCTTCTAAAGATTCTGGTTTGGATAAACTAAAACAAGGAGGAGATAAATCCTCTTCAGAAAATCTCAAAACCCAAACTTCAGAAGTGATAGCTTTCAAAACATTTTCCTCAAGATGAGAAATTTCATTTTTTACCGGTTCTGCTCTTAAAATTGTCGCACTTACAATTACATAGATAAAAAGTAGCGCGACTACAAAGATTATGAAAGACAGGATCATACTTACATGCGAACCTTTTTTGTTTACTTTTTTCATATTATTTTACAAAGAGAAGATTTGCTGCAGTCGAAATAATAAACGACAAAAACATTAGAGAGAAAGAATGTCTTATTCCTGCTTTAAATGTCCCCTCTGAAAGTTTACCAATGGTTAATCCAGTAAAAAATCCTTGAACTAAAATTAAATATAAAAAGGCACTTGCAATTTCTTGTTGCCCCGTGGTTGGATCAAATGAAGATCCTACTCCAAAACCTAAAGTTCCTCCAACACTTCCTATTCCGGAAACCATCGGAACGATTTGAAATTGCAAAACAAGAAGAATTATAATAAAAACTAAAAAAATGATATATCCTTGACTAACAAGAGAAGAAATTACTGACTTTCTTTCTTTTTTTAATTTGTCCGTCATACTTACTGCATCTGCAACTGCTTCCAAGATCTCTCCAATATCCCCTCCAGCCCTTTCGGCTTGACCTATTAAAGTTAATGATCTGGAAATTGAATTATTATCTGCATCTTTTGAAAAAATATCTAGTGCTTTTGTCAAAGGAATTCCCAAAGCAATTTGGTTTGCAAGCTTTTTTACATGGGGAGTTAAATATCCATAATTTTTATCTGCCACATTTACAATACTCTTACTAATAGGTGTCCCCGTTTTTACACTTTCAACTAAATTTCTAGAGAATTCTAAGAACATATCCTCTTTTTCTTGAGCAATTTTATTTTCTTTAACAACTCTCATTATTATAGGAAGTGCTCCGATGATAATTCCCGCTCCAGCAATTAATGCAAAATATTTGGGATCAAAATAAAATCTAGCAGCTGCTATTGCGACAATTGCAATCACGATTCCTATTAAGTCCCTATCCTTGAATTCCATTATTTATTTTTTTTTAAGTGCAAAAATGCCAAAAAGATAATATTTACTATTATGACCACTAAACTTATTAGTAAAGATATAGTTAAAAAACTCATTGTTATTCCGAGACCACTTATTTTCATGATTATCATAAGCAACATAAGAATCATCGGTGCAGCAATCAAAAGACTAATATATATATCCATAAAAGTCTCGGCAGTTCTTGAAGATCTTTCTTGTTCAAGTCGGTAATTAAACAAAAGAGTTTCTGCACGTTCATCAAAAAAATTCGTTAAATCTCCTCCAGAAGTTATTGTTGTTGCAAGACCATTCAAAAGTTCAGAAAGTTTTTTACTAGGAGAATTCTTAGAAGTATTCTTTAAAGCACTAACAAAATCATACCCATAAAGATTAATCTCATTTATCATTTTAGTAAATTCTTTTTTAAGCGCAGGATAGTCTTTTGTTGAAATTAAAATTTCGAATATCCTCGCAGGATTCATCATTGAACCAGAAATAGCAGACATACTAATTGTCGCAAATGGTAACTCGGCATCTATTTCTATTTCTGCACTTTTCTTTTCTAGGGAGGGATAAATATACATTAAAATAAACGTTACAATTGGAACTACAATCAGAATCCAAAAAGTTCTCAAAAACCGAATATCTATAGTTTCTTGTGCTCTAGAGATTATTGGAAGTGTTGCGGTAAAATTAAAAAATAAAAAGAAGAAAAATAAGAACCCCCCTACAAAAAGTGAGAGAAATGTCGTCATTAAAATTATTGAGACATATCCAACTGGTGTATAACTTAAATTTGCTTTTACAAGTTCTTCTTCCATTTTTGCAAAAGATTCTTTAGATAAAAGTTTTAGAGAAACTTTAGAAAAGAATTTACTTGAAATCTTGGTATAATAAGAAGAATCTTTTTTCTTCTTTTGCATTTCTACTTCCTTCTCTTTTTCCTTTTTTTTCTTTTTTATTCTTTTAACAGTTTCATTTTCAAGCTCGTTTGGAAGAATTTCTTTTAAGGTAAATATCCTTCCTCCTTTGGTTCTTAATTTTTGTTCAGTGTCTAATCTTTCTTCTGAAGAATGTTCTAACTCTTTTTCAATCTCTTCTGGATCAAGGAGTTTCTCAAATAAAATTCTTCCAAAAAAAATCTTAACTTCGGAAGCAGCTTCTTTGAGCTTTTTGTCTAAACTCTTCATCTGAGAGTCAAACATACGTTTTTCAGCGTCAGTTTTTGATTTATCTCTGAACTTTGAAGTTTTTTCAATTTCAGAAAAAATTATTTTCAATTTTCCGAAAGATTCTATTGTTTCCTTATATTCTTTAATCATTTTTGTTTTTATGAGGAAGATTCCGATTCAATTTTCTTTGTTAAATTTACAGAATCATTTTTCAATTTGTTAAATTCTTCGTCATTTCCATTCTTCATAACCAATTTTAATTTTTCTAAATTTCTCTCTATTGAATTAATAGACTCTTTAACAGAAGCAATTTTTCCTTTATCCATCTTATCTCTTTTTAATTTAAAAGAAAATAAGTTATTAAATATTATGTTTGAAGGTTTCTTTTTTAATTAATTCTGAAGAAGAAAAACTGAAATTTATCCCATCCCCAATCAGAAAATTTGCCTTTTTAATCTCATTACTATTCTGCATTAATTAAAAGAGAAGAGACATTAAATTCATTTAAAGAACTAACTAGGACTGTTTTCCTAGAAGAATCGGTCGCTGTTATATTTAATCTATACTTTCCTGGGAATTTTATTTTTACATTCTTACTGTTGAATAATTCCCTCAAGTCTAAACTCTCATTAGCCAATATGTTATAACTTCCATTGATAATCTCCCTATTGTTTATCCAATTGTTATTTTCAAATTTTTGAAGATTTATTGACAAAAGTATACTTTTATTTATATTCCCAAAATTTTGGATTTTTGAAAGAGAAGTTTGGTTAATTAGATTAATCTTTAAATTACAGTCATAGCAACCTGTATGTTGGGAATCATGTTGAAACATTGACCAATCCATTTTATCTGGATTATAAGGGGAGTTTAAATTCCATAAGTAAATTGTACCGTCTGAACTAACAAAAAA
This sequence comes from Candidatus Pacearchaeota archaeon CG11_big_fil_rev_8_21_14_0_20_30_13, assembly GCA_002762735.1. Lineage (GTDB taxonomy): Archaea > Nanobdellota > Nanobdellia > Pacearchaeales > GW2011-AR1 > GW2011-AR1. The sequence goes on along the minus strand of PCVV01000035.1, from coordinate 4,773 downwards.
TATGTCAATTAGTCCATCTTTATTGAAGTCAGAAATAATTGGACTCATATGAGGTGGGTCTTGAAGCCTGTTTCCAATCAAAGAGTTAATTGGTTTTGGCCAACCTTTATTAAGATTTCTTGCAGCCGCATCAAAAGAATAAATTTTTCCTTTAGGCGCGTTATTCCTATAATCAGCAGTCCCACCAACTAAATCAATTTCGCCATCATTGTTTATATCTCCCGCAATCAAGGAAAAGAGAGACGCCCCAACCCCTTTGTATTCCCATCCTTCCAAAAGAGCCCCATTATATTTATATCCATATAGGTTACCTGAATAAGAACCAAAAAAGATTTCTAAATAACCGTCACCATCAATGTCTGCAAGGGATATTAATCCTTCACTACTAATTTCATTAAAAGATTTTGGCCAATTTCCTTCTTGAATAGTCCCATCTTCATTATAAACGGTAAGATGTCCTTCATAAGAAATAATTATTTCTTTTTCACCATCTTTATCAATATCCCCTATTGCAAGATTATTTTGTCCGGTAACATAAATATTTTCATCTTCGGTTTGAAAGTTGATTGGGGGAAATACATTAGAACCATCTAATTTTAAAGCGTGCAAAAATCTTCCCTCGTATTCATTTTGGGTAACAATTATAACTTCCAATTTGCCATCATTATTTAAATCTGCGACAACTGGTGATGATCCTATACTTTTCCCAATAACACTTCTCCCTAAATAAGACTGAATTAAATTTAAGTTATTATCAAATATACTAAGTGACCCATCATAACCAAAAGAGGATATAACTTCCAATTTGCCATCATTATTTAAATCTGCGACAACCGGAGTAATGGTAGGTGGCCCTTCATTCGCTTTTGGAAAAATAAAAGTTTTATTTGATCCATCAGAATATAAAATAATAAGAAAAGTTTCATCAATAGTTCCAAAATTTTCAAAATAATTGGATGAGCTTGACTGAATTACAATTTCCAATTTCTCATCTCCGTTCAGATCAGCCAAAACAGGAGTTGTATCTGAAAGCCACCCCCCCCTATCAATTTTTCTCGGCCAACCGGGAACATAATTCCCCCCGCTATCTAAAACATGAAGATATCCTGAATAATCCTTAAATATAATTTCTTCTTTTTTATCTCCATAAACATCTCCTGAAACTACCGGGACGTATACCTCAGAATTAACATTTCTTACAGCATCTTTTATTAAATAGGGGTCAATATAAATCCATTGATTTTTTCCAGAAGATAAAGTTGTTCCGTTTTTTAGATTAATTTCAATAGATAAGCTATGATATCCCTCACCTATTCCCGAAATATTCCAATAACCCAAAATATCCTTAATAACTGATGTTTTTCCATTGTTTGTTAATTCCATTTCTCTTGTTTGAGGATTTACTCCATCAACTAAAATTTTGTAATTCGAAAGATTACCATTATGAACTATGCCCCTTATTTCTATAATATCTTCCTCAAAAGCGAGATATTCATCTTCGGGATAATTTATTTCCAGATTTTTAGAAATAAAGAGATTATAAGAAAAAAGGATCTTCCCTTTATCTCCAAAAACGCTTAACCTCAAATAGGAATCCCCCTCAATCAAAGAGCTATCAAATCCGCCACATAAAACCCCCTTATGAACTTCCCGTGTTCCTGAGCAAATCAAATTCCAATTTTTGTCTTCTTCTATGTAAGAAACTTCATATCTTTCAAAATTATCTCCTCCAGCAGTTCCTTCTATATCTATAATTCCAGAAATTTTATAATTCATCTCATTTAATTCAGCAATTAAGGGTTTGCCCTTAATCTTCATAGCTTCTTTAAGATTAATCCTCCCACTTCCCTGCTCAGTAGGAGAAAGACCCAAATCTTTTGCTGTTCCTTTTAATGCAGATTTTATTTCCTCTGGCGTCCAAACTGGATTTTTTTGCAATAACAATGCAACAACTCCTGCAACATGAGGGGTAGCCATGGATGTTCCTGAAATAGAAATATGAGTATCATCAAAACATTTTTTATTATCCCATGGTTTATTTGAAGATTGTGCGGCACAAATATTAACACCTGGGGCAAGAACATCTGGTTTAATAATTACCTTTTCATTTTCATTTTCATCCTCCCAAATTACAGGACCTTTTGAACTAAAAGATGCAAGATTATCTTGCTTGTCTGTTGCACCTACGGTAATTGCATTTCTAGCAGTTCCTGGAGTGGCAATGGTTTTTCCGCTAGGACCAGAATTTCCTGCAGAAATCACCACAACAACACCTGCATCTGATGCAACATCTACTGCTTGAGATATCGGATCATTAGGACCACAAAAATCAGAATATAACCCCATACAACTTGCACCAAGACTCATACTAATAATATCGGCATGATCTGAAAAATCTCCATCCTGATTAGGATCGACTGCTCTTTCTATTGCAGCAACAACTCCTTCCATAAGACCCCTTCCATGAGAATCTAAAACTTTATATGCTAAAATTTTTGCACCAGGTGCAACGCCACTTAATCCTTTGTTAGGTTTTAATTTCCCGTCATTATTCCAATCTCTATTTCCTGCAGCGGTTGAAGCAACATGAGTTCCATGACCATGATCATCCATTGGATCAGCATTATTCTTTATAAAATCATAACCTCCAATAACTTTCGAATTAAATGAAACTTCTGGAATTGAATAGTCGTAAGAAGAATTATATTCATGACAGTACAAATTAAAAGTTTTATCTAAAAAACAAAGTGTATCATTTTCTGCCACCAATACCCCAGAATCTAAGAAAACATTCAATTGAAAATATTTTTCTCTTAAAGAATCATATATCACCGCACGATTAGCATTTACATCCTTAGAAAAATAAATATAATTTTGTGTAAGAATACCTTTGTTAATCCATCCAAAAGTTCCTCCAATAGAAGTAGTTTCAACACCCTCTGACACAAATCCGGTATAAAAAGGAGTTGAAATCCCGGTAGATAAGTCATAAACCCTGTAATGTTTCCAAGAATAATCAAAATCATTTTTACTACATTCTAAATATAATATCTTATCTCCCTTAAAATCCAGCACAGGACCAACATTTGAAGGAGAAATCTCAAAAGTTGTCCCCGAAGTGATATTATATAATACAATAGAGTCATAACAGGGTCCTGTAGAAAGAGAGTAGGCTATTAAATCTCCAGATAATTTTGGACTCACATCACTAGACCAACTTCTCATAGGAAGGATACTTTTTTGCTCTGAGGGAATATCATAAATTACAATCTCGGGACTATTTGAATGTATTATTCCATATACTACCTTATCGCCCCTAATATGAATAGTCCCAACATCGGCATCGTTTTCAATATAAGTATTTATTTCTTTTGTCTCCTTAGTATTTAGATTATAGACATAAGCTCCATCTTCGTTAAAATATGCAAGAAATTCATTCTCTAAATCTAGCTTAATAACTCTTGATGGACTTTCAAAAAGAATTTGAGTACTGTTCGTTAATAAACTGTACAGATATACTTCTCGCCCACTATAAAAAACAAGACGATTATTATTTAAAGAAATTTGTTGATCAGACTTATATGCATCATCGGGATGCCCCCAAAGATCTAATCTATTAGAAGTAATTTTTTTCATAATATTCTCCTCGACAACACTTCCACCTAAATCAGGATGTGTATAATCAACACCTGTATCTATAATCGCGATGGTAACTCCTTCTCCAGTTAAACATTCTTCTCCAGAAATAGTACAATCATTTCCATTTCTATCTAACTGCCCAGCTAAAACCCCCTCTTGAATTAATGGGACAGAATCCATTAAAGTAGCCTGAACTTTATAATTCGGATAAACTCTTTTTATCCCTTTAATTTTCTCAATCTCTTTAGCATCTTCATCTGAAATATCTAATGCAAGCCCATTGAAAACAAGTTTGTATTCCCTTAAAATTTCCTTAGAATTTGAATCAGAAGCAGCGGATATTTTATCAGATATTTTTATTTTCAAATTTTCATGTTCTGCATTGATTTTATATTCATATCTTTGAATCCTCGGATTAAGATTATCAGATGTCATAAAGAATTCTTTAATTATTGGGATCTTTGTTAAAAATAAATTTTTGTTGCTCTCTACAGCTTTTTCTAATTCTACTCTTTTTTCTGTTATGGAAAGTTCTTCAAATTCTATAATATATCCAGAATAATCTCCCTCATTAAAATTTTCTTTGTTAAGAAATGATTTATCATAAATTAAATTTTGCGAAGAAGAAATAATCTCTCTATTATCTAAACTAAATTGATTTTCATTAAAATCTTGATTATTATCAAGAATAACTCCAGATACTAGGAATATTTCAAAAATTAGAAAAAATGCTATTAAAACAACTAAATTATTTTTTTTCATTTTAATGTTATTTTTTCTCCAAC
>PCVV01000035.1:0-220 GCA_002762735.1 Candidatus Pacearchaeota archaeon CG11_big_fil_rev_8_21_14_0_20_30_13 | reverse complement strand
TGTATCTGGTGAATGGGTAGATGTTGAGTTTTTAGTAGATATTGGAGATCGAATTACATTTGGATTTCGGGGAAATTCAGTGTTTGGTCGAAACGAGTTGATGGAAATGATCGATCAAAGACGCCAGGTTGGGTTCGGGCCCGATTTTAATGATGATATTAAAAATGAACTCATAGCAGCCTATAAAAATTTGGGGTACGCGGCGATTAAAATCGAGTCA
>PCVV01000054.1 GCA_002762735.1 Candidatus Pacearchaeota archaeon CG11_big_fil_rev_8_21_14_0_20_30_13 | reverse complement strand
GAAAGATTTCTATTAAAACTGTTTCTGGAGAGAAAGATTTTACGTCTAGTAAATATAGATATATAAAAAAGGATTATTTTGTAGTTGATTTTTTGTCTAAGGATAGTGACTTTTGTTACCAATTCCAATCTGGAGCGTGGAAATGGAGTGAAAGTTGTGAAGATTCTATTACATCAATTATCTCGGAAAGGAACCCCCGAACTTCAACGGTTCAATACTCTTGGAAATCTTTTAATGAACTTACCCCTTCTGGCTTAGTTTCTTTACAAAATGCAAATAGTTTTTTAGAAGGAATAAAAATTTTAACTGAAGCAACAATTAATCCTTCTTATGAAATTTCATTATCTGCTGGAAGTGTTAAATTGGATAATAAAGGGATCTTTAGTGTTGGAAGTGCGGATGGTTTATTACAAATGTTTGTTAAATATGAAAATGAATGGTTATTTAGTAGAACAATTGATGGGGTTTGGTCTCCTGTCTCATTTGCTCCAAATTATAAAACTGAACAGAGTATGGTGGGATTGCCCCTTACTACTATCTCTCAATTGGAAGAAAAATCTTTAACCGAGGGGGCTTCCGATTTATTTGAAAATAAATTATTTGATGGATTTATGAAATCCATAAATTGGATAGGAAATGCAGCATGTTCAAAATATTATCTAGATATTCAAAAGTATGCAACTCAATATAAAGTTGATCCTGCTTTAGTTCTTGCAACAATGTATCAAGAATCTAAATGTAATTCTTCTGCGCAGTCCTCAAGTTCCTTCGGGTTAATGCAAATAAGAGCGGATATTAAAGGATGGTGTGGGAAATATGGGTTGTCTTCAGATTTGAAAACTTGTCAGAATACTTTACTTGCAAATCCTTCAAAAAATATCGAAGTAGGAATTCAAATTTTAGTAAGTTCTTTTGAATCATACAAAAATGGGGTAAAAAATAGTAAAGTGTATAAAACTGACTCTACATTTAAGAGTTTAGTAGATAATTGTGTCTCTTCTAATCCTAAATATGGGGATTATCTAGAGTATAGTGCTGCACTTAGAGGATATAACGGATGGGAATGTGATTCTGGTGCGGATATAGATTATGTTGAAAAAGTCGTTAAAATTTGGAATGAATTAAAATCTGCTGGGGCTTTTAAAACAGTAAGCACACCTGAAGCTCCTGCTATCTCTAATAGTTTAATGGGAGAAAAAATCTTGAATGAGGCAAATTCATTGGTCGGAGAAAACACTTTTAGAATTCAAAATGGAGATGTTGTTTATGACCGAGTTTGTGCAACTTTTGTTTCAAAAGTTTTAATTGCGGCTGGAGCACTTCCCGAATTTAAAGAGTGTCCCGCAGAATCAACTCCCGAAGTTCAAAGTGTTCAAAAACTTAATAATGAAATTTTACCCAAAAATAATTTTGTCTCTCTTGATCAATCACAGTGGAAAAGTGAACTAAAACCAGGAGATGTTATCATTTGGGGTTGTCAACCTCTAAAAGGAAATGGAGGAGCAAGTTATTGTAATAGTAAAGAATTTCAACATGTCACCATCTTTGCTGATTATTCTTCAGGAACTAATTATCAGGTAGTTCATGATGGAGGGGCAAGCACTAACATTGAAAAAAAAGTTTACCAAAATAATGAGGCTTGGTATATTACTCATGTTTGGAGATCAACTCTTGATCAAACTATTGTAAATAAAACTGTTTCTAGTCCAGTTTTAGGCTCAAAAATTTGGAATTTAAGTTCAGCTTTAGAAAAAGTAAAAACTTTAAGGGGAAGTTATATTGATAATTTTCAATTTGTTGACGAAATATATAGTGATAATCTTATTACTGAAACTCAATATAAAGATATAATTGGAGGACAAAATGTTTGGAGCAGATTATTTAATTGGCAGGAAGATATGAATTATGTTCAGAATATTTTGGAAGAAAATTATAAATCAAAATATGGAGTTTTAAATAAAACTAATCTAGATCTAGCTCAACCAAATAGTTCTATTCCTGGAAGTTTAGATCAACTTAATCTTATTTCAGATTGGACCGTAGAAAATGCTTTAATTAAAGTAAAAACTTTAGCTGGAAAGTATTCTTCCAATTCGGAAAACAAACAATTTATTGATGAATTGTGTACCCAGATGATGTTAAGCACGTCAGAGTGTAAAGATATTCGTGGAATTGGAATTTTTGGATGGGGAGAAAGAGATATGACTTATGTTCAAACAATTTTGGGATCTAAATTTTCAATTACTTCATTACCTTCTCAAGAAGAGTATTTTGCTACTCTTTATTCGTCTTCGCCAGATTATAATTTGGCTTTAGGAATGGCAAAACTAAATAATTCTTTTATTAATCTTCAATGGAGTTCCAAGGGACCTCTCTTAAACTTTGCTGTTGAAAATAAAGATTTTGAAGGAATTAAATATCTCCTTGAAAATGGTGCAAATCCTAATATAAAAAATTACAAAGGTGAAACTTCTTTGCATCTTGCTGCACGTTCTTCGAATATTCAAACAATCCAATACTTGGTTGATAATAAAGCAGAGATTAATGCAAAGTCTAGTAATGGTGAAACTCCTTTATTTTATGCAGCTGGATATAATGCTCTAGAAGTTGTTAAATATTTTGTGCAGATGAAAGCAGATACAAAGATTATTAATAATTTAGGAGAAAATATTTTAGTTTACACGCAATTTATTCAAAATCAGAAACTTAGTTCAGATAGAAGTGAGATTATTAATTATTTAAAAATAATTCTTAATCCAACTAATTCTTAAGAAGAAAATACATACATAGATTACCTTAATAATTATGAAGATAGTAATGCTTTTAGTATGGTCCAAAAAAATAATGATTTGATTAACCTGACTAGTAAAAATGGATTTACATTACTTAATCGTTTTGCGAGAGAGGGATGTCGAGATTTTTCAAAAATAGATTATTTGGTTTCACATGGTGCAGGGGTGAATATTGCTGCAAATAATTGGTTTACTCCTTTATTTTATGTTTCTGAACTTTGTGGAACGGAAGTTGCAAGTTTCTTACTTTCTTATGGTGCAAAAATAAATCAAAGAGATGAGGAGAGATTTACTCCATTAGCTAATGTTGTGGCAGTGGGAACTCCTACAATGGTACAATTTTTAACTAAGTAGAAATCTCCATTTTTCAAAATGGAGTAATTCG
>PCVV01000028.1:4483-14707 GCA_002762735.1 Candidatus Pacearchaeota archaeon CG11_big_fil_rev_8_21_14_0_20_30_13 | reverse complement strand
GACCTAAAAAAGAGGCTTATTATAAGAAGTTCGTACAAGATATATTGTACGAACTAGTAAAAATCATCAATTTTGGGCTATTTGGTACTTTCAAATTATTAAAAGAGAGGGATCTTTACCTAATTAATGAGTTTTCAATTTTTTTTAATTTTTATAAGTAAAGAAGACGAAAGTGAGAGTTAAAAATTTAAAAAATTCCTTAATAAAGGTTCCTTAGTGAATAAAATTAAAAAAAAGACTTTTGAGAAGCCTACTAAATGATTATTCTTTACACCGAATAATTAATAAAAATTCTACAAAAGAAAAAGATCTTTTCAAAAATTTTAGAAAAATTATTTAAAACGTTTTTTATTTAGTACCATATGAAACCAATGTTTTTTCTCGCAGTTGTAACTGTTTTATTATTTTCTTCTCTTTTAAGCTCATTTGAGATTAAAAATCAAAGTGAAATTTGTAATGGCATTGAGAATCTTAGTCCAACATTAGTAGGTCAAATAATTCCAAACCAAATTCCTTTTTCAAATGAAATTTTAAATATTTATATAGAAAACAATCTAACAGGAAGTCTCAAAATTGAGGACCACATGGTTGTAGAAATCTCTTGTAATTTAAATGAAAACGCCACATATAATGTGAAAATGGGAAACGTTTCCAAATTTCAAAATATTGATGAAAACATGAGTGTTATTGATTTAGTTAACGAAAAGTTATCTAATGGAGAGATTCAAATAGAAGGGCTTTCGTTTGGCAAGAACCTGAAACTTTTCTTTTTAAAAATTGGGTTAAAAATTATTGGATGGTTTTTTTAACCTTTTTATTTTATGCTGTCTTTTAAAATAAATTGATCTTTTCGATCAAATTGTTTTTGTTTTAGAAGGGCAATTGTTCCTTCAATAGTCAAAGCAATTCCCGTAAGGCACCAAAACCAATCTGAATCTATTTGTAGAGTTCCAAAAAGTTTTAGTAGAGTTCCAATTACAATTAAAACTCCAAAGAAAATGAAAGCTTCATGATTAAGATATTTTTTCATATTAGAAACTTACCAAATTTTGAAGGATCAAATAAATTCCAGTTCCCGTCAAAATTCCCCCTAAAATTTTATTTATTTTGTTTAAAAGGCCTTCCTTAATTTTATGTTTTTTATGAATCACAATCCAATTTAAAAAAGCAAGACCCAAAAAAGATCCAAGGAAAGTAGAAAGAACCAAAAGGGCAGAAAGCCCATAGTCCCCTGCGATTTTCCCAAGCCCTAGTATAGTGTAGAGGGCAAGGAAAGAGAAAATCACAAAAGGGTTTGCAATTGCAAGCGAAAATCCAGAGAAAAATTCCTTTAGAAAATCTTTTCTTTCATTTTGAGTTTTTATCTCTCTAGGGACTTTTGTTTTCAATTCTTTCAATCCTAAAAATATCAAAAAGAGACCTCCAATTCCCTTAATTGAACTTTCATTGTTTATTAAAAATTTTGAGATAATTGTGATTCCAAATCCAGCGACTAACGCAAAGAGGGCATCAACACATGCTGCACCAAAGCCTGTAAAATATCCTCCTAAATTTTTTGGGATTAAACTTTTTTTTATACAAAGTATACCTAGGGGACCGAATGGGAGTGCAGCAGTAAATCCAACAAGAAACCCTTTTAATAAAACTTCCAAAGTCATTTTAGCTTAAAGAATTGGAAAATTTATTATCTCGAGGTTCTAAACAAATGGATTTTTTTAAGATGAACTTTTTTTGAAATTTTTTCTTAAAAAAATTAGGGAATTCTTGGAAATTTAACTTAGAGCTTTTTTCCATAAGAATTGAAATTAATAAAAAGGTTATTATGAAGGTTCCAATAAGGGTTTCAACTAGCCTTTTCCTTTCCATCTAATAAAATGGATTTTTTAGTTTATAACTTTTTAGGGATTTTAAAAATGTATAAAAAGAGATTCTACTTGAAAAAGAGATGAATGGTCAAGTTTTATTTAATTCAATTCTCGCATTGTTTTTTTTGGCACTTTCATTTAAAATTGATTGGCTTTTTATTATCGGAGCAGTACTTTTAATTTATATTAATCAGAGACTCTTAACAAAGAAAGGATTTTCAAAATTATAAAATTCGCCCTTTTCAGGACGAATTAATCCTAAAGCAACTTTTTCTTTATAAGAAAATTATTTAAAGAAAGTTCGGATAATCATTAAATGAAAGAATGTTCCAAAATTAAAGCAGTTGTTTTTGATGTGGGAGGAGTTTTGCAATTAAATAAGAAAGGAAAATCAAAAAAAGGAATACAAGAAACTTTTGCAAAAAATTTTAATTTAAATTTAGATGATTATTTAGATTCAATTGACGCCCTTTATGCAAAATCTATGGAGGGCTTAATATCAAAAAAAGAATTGTTAAATTCTCTTTCAAAGAATTTAAATTTTTCGGAGAAAAAGATAGAAGAGATTTATATAAAAGAATATAAAAAAAAGTTTAAAGAAAATAAGGAACTCTTAAAGATAGCAAAAAAGCTAAAGAAAAGAGGTTTTAAAATTTCCATCCTTTCAGATCAATGGTCTCTTTCTGAAGAACCTTTAATTCCAAAGAGCTTTCATAAAATTTTTTCTCCAGTAATTGTTTCTTGTGATGTTAAAGTAAGAAAACCCAATAAAAAAATCTATCTTCTTTTACTAAACAAATTGAAGCTTTCCCCAGGGGAAATTCTTTTTGTAGACAATCGTGCTTGGAACCTTTCCCCTGCAAAATATCTTGGTATAAAGACAATCCTTTTTCTTAATAATAAACTTTTTAGAAAACAGTTAAAGGAGTTTTTGATTGATTTATGAACCAACAAGAGTTTTTAAAAAAGTTAGAAATTGAACTTAAGATTTCAAAGAATTCAAAATACACTTTAAAAAATTATATCAAATTTAATGAACTCCTTTTTAGTTTTTCAAAAAAAGACCCAGAAGAGATTGATGAAGATGATCTCAAAGCATATATTGCAGAGAACCTCTCGAATAGAGCATCAATCTCAATTATTATGTTTCTTGCCTCGATAAAATATGCCTATTCATCTATTTTAAAAAAAGATTTAACAGCAAATATAAAAAGACCAAAAAGAGAAAAAAGAATTCCGTTAGTTTTAACAAAAAAAGAAGCAAGAGAATTACTCGAATCCCTAAATACAAAAAAGTCAAAATTAATGGTTTCTCTAATTTATGCAACTGGATTAAGAGTTTCCGAATTAGTTTCCCTAGAAACAAAGAATCTTTATTTTGATGAAAAGATTGGTTATGTCAAACAAGGGAAAGGAAAAAAAGACCGGATGTTTAATATTCCCCTATTTATCTTTTCAAAATTAAAAAAGCAAGCAGAAAGACAAAAATTGAGGACAATAAAATATTTATTCTCCGGAAGGAATGGGGAAGAAATGTCTTCAAGGAATATTCAAAAAATTGTCAAGGCCGCAGCAAAAAAAGCGGGTATAAAAAAGGAAGTTCATTGTCATACATTAAGACATTCTTTTGCAACTCATCTTTTAGAAGATGGAGTAGATATAAGGAAAATTCAAGAACTTCTTGGGCATGCAGATCTTTCAACAACCCAAATTTATACTCATGTTTCAACAGAAGAGTTAAGAAAGATTCAAAGTCCTTTAGATAAATTAATGGATACAAATTTTTAGCAAACAATTAAAATTATAAAGATCCCTTGTCAATTTCTTTAATGTTCCTAAAGATAATTCTTGCAACTTTTTTGGTGAGTTTAGTAAGTTTTGTAGGAATTTTAATCACAAGTAAACATCTTCAAAAAATAATCCATTATTTAATCTCATTTGCAGCGGCAAGTTTAATTTCAGTAGTCTTTTTTGATTTAATTCCAGAAGCTTTAGAAATTCTTCCTTCTGAAGAATTTTTGAATTCTTTAGCTTATATTGTAGGAGGAATAGTTCTTTTTTTTCTAATTGAAACTTTTCTTCATTGGCATCATTGCGGGAAAGAAGGAATTCCCAAGAAACCAACAGGTTCTCTTTTATTAGGAGGAGATTTCTTTCACAATTTTTTTGATGGCCTTTTAATTGCAGGTTCCTTCTTAATTGGAAATCAGACTGGAATGTTAGTAACTTTTTCGGTTTTGATTCATGAAATTCCTCATGAAGTAGGAAATTTTGCGATTTTGGTACATAGTGGATTTAAAAGAAAAAAGGCACTTCTTTTAAATTTTTATTCTGCACTTTCAGCAGTTCTTGGAGGAATTTTAGGTTATTTCTTGTTAGATTTAATTTCTTATATAATTCCATATCTCATTTTAGTATCTGCTGGAGGGCTTTTGTACATAGCGCTTTCAGATATTGTTCCTTCAATGCACGAGCATCTCAAGGAAAGTCATACGGGGTTAGCGGAAACTTTAATTTTTGTTTTAACTGTACTCTTTTTTAAAATTTTCCTTACGCTTGTTCATTAAGAATTTAAACTATGTTTTATTTATCTTTTAATGGAAGGGATTTGCTCAAAGTGTAATTATGAATCCGATAAAAATTCACGATTTTTTGGGGTTCTTCTTTGTGAATTTTGTAGTCATTTCGCTCCTCAAAATAAAGAAGAATTTTTTAATTATATTTCAGAAAAAGTAAATTTTAGAGAGTTGGAAACATTTAGAAGAGAGAATAAGCTCGGGAATTCAAAACAAAAGATAGGAATGTTAAAAAAAGCAAAAGAAGGAAAAATCATGACCCGAGCACCATTTGGATATAAAATTTTAAATAATTCTCTAGTTAAAGCTGAAAATTTTAAGGTGGTTGAAAATATTTTTCTGGATTTTCAAAATAACAAGGTAAGTTTAAATAAATTATCCAAAAAATATGGATTTTCTGTTAATGGAATAAAAAAAATTTTGAAAAATTTCACGTATGTAGGAAAGATTAAATTTGATGGAGAGATTCACGAGGGAATTCATGAACCAATTCTTTCTTCAACACTTTTTAATCATGTTCAAGATAAACTTGAAAGACTTGGAATAAAATAATTTTTAAGTTTAAATAATTTTTTCTGAAAAGATTTAACGATAAGAAGTTTGTCTCTTAGATCTTGCTTTAGAATCTCCAGGTTTGTTTGGTTCTTTACGTCTTACATCTGCAACAAGAAGGTTTCTATCATAGTCCAAATAAGCTTGTTTTAGTACTTCGGATTTCGTGAATCCAATAATTGCTTTTGCAATTGCAAGTCTTGCAGCGTCAATTTGTCCTTTTTCCCCTCCTCCAAGAACATTCACTTCTATATCAAAATCAAGTTTTCCAAGGACCTTTTCTGCAATTCTCAAAGGTTCTTCTAATTTTAATCTATCAAACATTTGAAGTGTTTTGTAATCTTTTTTGTTGAAATGAACATTTCCATCTCCGGATTTTATAAGAGCCCTGGCAATTGCAGCTTTTCTTTTTCCAGAATAATATTCTTTTTTATATTTTTTTTCAAGGCCTTCCATTTTATTTTGTAAACTCCTTTACTTGTACGAATTTTATTTTTTTAACTTTTTCAAAGGCAATCGGTTTTTTACCTTCATATTCTTTTGGGACTCCTACAAAACATCTTATCTTCTTGAATGCAATTCGTCCTCTTCCTTCTCTATAATTTGGGACCATTCCTCTAATTGCTCTCTTGACAATCTTTTCGCTAGTTGCGGGGTGTTTTGGACCTTTTTGAGCAGACCCTGTTCTTCCCCTTAGTATTTTGAATTCTTCTTCAATGGATTTTTTGTTTCCAGTAATTATCACTTGATCGCAATTTAATATAACAACCTCTTCTCCACGAAGTGCTTCCTTTGCTGCAAAAACGGCAAGTCTTCCGAGAACAGCTCCTTTTCCTTCAACTAATTTCATTTTAAAATTTTAATCCCCTTTGCGTCTTTATTTGATTTTATTTCTTCCATAATTGTATTTAATTCGCATCCGGCTTTCTTTAACTTTTCTTTTGCCTTTTCAGAGAAACTTAATGCAATAACTTTCATTTTTTTTGAAATTTCTCCCTCACTTAAAACTTTGCCGCAAATAAGAATTGATTCTGAAGGAGATGCTTCGAGTTGACAAAGATTAACGTCCTTTCTTTTCTTTCTTGGTCCAGCAAGAATTCCTGCAACTTCTAACCATTTTGGATTTTTCTTTGCAAGGATTATTGTTTCAACTAATTCAGGATTAGTCTTTCTGCCTAATTGTGATTCAACTTTTGTTTTGGATTTCATTTTTTAAATTACGAGAAATAAATTTCCCGCTCTACGCTTTTTACTCGCAGGTAAATTTTTTAGCTTATCTTCTTTTATAAACTTTTGGTTTCACTAAACTTTATATAGAGTTTCTTCATTTATTTTTCACAAGTGGATATGCCGGAGTGGTCAAACGGGACGGACTCAAGATCCGTTAGCTTATGCTTACCTAGGTTCGAATCCTAGTATCCACATATTTCTAAAATCTTAATCTTTTTACCTTTTAACAGTTATAACAAAAGAGAAAAGTTTATAAGTAATTATTTAGTAGTAAAATCATGGAATTAAAAGCAAAAGAGCTTCTGAAACAGGGTTTTTCAGAGTTTGAAATCCCGAAAAACCATGAAATATCTACAAATGAAGACCTTTTTGGAGAAGTTGGAAAGTCAAAGATTGATGCTTTAAAAAATTCAATTTCAGAGATTCATGAGATGATTCAAAGTAGAGAACGTCTAAGTAGGAAGATTCATGAAGAAGGAGAGAATTTAAAATCCGAAATAAAAGGTTATCTTTCTGAAAATGAAAAAATGCAAATTGCTTCAAGTGATCCAACAAGAGAAAAAAATGATCTAAGACATAAAAAAATTGAAATTTCGGAGCTTCAAATGAATGAGAAAATTGGGTGTTGGAAAGACATTGCCTTTTTGAAAAAGGAACTTCGTGAATATGAAAGAGAATTAACCGAAAAAGAAGATCGAATGAAAATGTTTGAAAAAATAATGGGGGCTGAAGATTAAAGATGGAAAATAAAAAAGATTTTTATTCAAATTTAAATCATAATCGTAGGAAGAATGTTCAAGAAGAAGGAATTTTTTCAAATTGTATAGGAACTGCGTTATATCTAGTTGGAGAAAAAGAAAAGGATGAATATTTATGGAAGGAGCGTCAAAAAATTTTAAGGAAATTAACTCCAGCAAACTCCCCAGAATTAGGCTATCTTGTTTCATGGGAACGCAAGGGGAAGACCTTTCATCTTGGAGTTGTGGTAAATAAAACTCCTTTAAAGATTGCAGAGAGAGATGGGTGTGAAGGACCATTTAATCCAAGTAAATTATCTACAGAAATTGATGAGAGGTACTTTTTGGGAGAAAAAGGTGATGAAGTAAAATATTATATTCCTTCAAAATTGCAAAAAATTTTAGAAAAAGAAGGAGAATTAAAATGAATCAAAATCAAATAACCGTCGAAGATTTGGCAAGAAAGTTAAAGCCGATACTTGGAAAGAGAATAGATGAAATTTATTTTAGATATCTAAATGCTGGAAGTTTAGAAGAAAAAAGTGAAATCTTGCAACTTTTAGCAGGACTTTACCAAAAACACTTGAGTAAACTTTTAGATAAAGATTTTTCTCTCGAACCTCCAAAAGAAGATTCTCTTAAAGGAGAATATCCTTTGGCAAAAGTTGCTTACGCTGGAAAAACATTATTTGATTTTAATTTAAGAGGAAAAGACTGGCCAAGACATGTCTGTATAACTGGGATGAGTGGAAGTGGAAAAACAACTTTTGCATTAAACATTTTGAAAAATTTTATAAAAAAAGATAAACCTTTTTTAGTCTTTGATTGGAAAAAAAGTTTCAGGCCTTTAATGAAAGAAGATCCAAATGTAATGTGTTTTACCGTAGGGAACGGGGCAATTAGTAATTTGTTTAAGACTAATATTAACAGACCTCCAAAAGGGGTAAATCCTAAAGAATGGATAAATACTCTTTGTGATCTTTTAACGGAAAGTTTTAATGTTTCATTCGGAGTTCATAAAATTTTACTTGAAACTCTTGATGAGACTTTTCAAGGATGGGGGGTTTATGAAAATTCAAATCTTTACCCAAATTGGGAGCACATAAAAAGAATGTTAGAAGTAAAAGCAAGAGATTCAAAAGGAAGAGAAACTGGATGGTATGAAAGTGCTTTGAGAATTGCAACTGTTTTAACTTTTGGAGAATTTGGAAAAGTTGTAAATTACGACGGAAAGAAAAGTTTATCTTTTGAAGATCTCTTTGATAAAAAAGTAATTTTTGAATTAAACTCTCTTTCAAACATAGAGAAAAAATTCTTCTGTGAATTTATCTTAACTTACATTTACAAATTAAAAAAAGCAGGAAATGAAAAAGCAAGCCAAGAATTTAATCATGCAATTTTAGTTGACGAGGCCCATAATATCTTTCTGAAAAAAGAAACTAAATTTATGAGCGAATCCGTAACGGATATGATTTACAGGGAAATGCGAGAGTATGGAACAAGTTTGATCTGTTTAGACCAGCATGCTTCAAAATTAAGTGATACAGTTATTGGAAATAGTGCTTGCCATGTTGCATTTCAACAGCAACTTCCGCAAGACTTGGAAGAAATTAGTTCTTTGATGCAATTAAGAGATAAAAAGGAAATCTTTACACAACTTCCAGTGGGATCAGCAATCGTGAAGCTCTCGGAAAGGCACACTTCGCCTTTTTTGATAGAGGTCCCATTTACCGATTTGAGAGATTTGAGTGTTGAAGATTCAAAGGTTAAAACAAAGATGAACTGTGTTATTGAAGGGTATGAAATAGAAAAGAATGATCCCGAATTTAAAGAAAAGATTATTTACAAGGAAAATTTAACAGCAAAGAAACCACTTGTAACGAGTTCGATTAAACCAAAAAAAGAAGAAATTCTTGTTGAAGAATTAAATCAAACCCAAAAAGTTCTTTTAGAATTTGTTAAATCAAAATTATCTGAAGACAAAAAATTAAATGAAATTGAAAAACTTTTAGATTCAGGAATTGATTCAGGTTATTACTCTAAAAAAGATGTTTTGGTTGTAATAAATATCGCTCTTTCATGGAAATTAAATTTCAATAAAAGTAAACCTTCTGTGAGAAAGGCAGAATCAGTAGAAATTAAAAAAACTCTCTCTGAAAATCTCACAAAAGAAGAGCTTTCATTTGTCAATTTTTTAATGGGAAATTCTAATCATTGCATGTCTACAGTTGAACTCTACAAATCTATGGGTCTTTCATCAAGAAAGGGAAACGTAATAAAGGAAAAATTATTCCAAAAAGGAATTCTTAAAATTGAAGAAGAAAGGAATGAAAAAGGTTGGAGAAAATTAATCAAATTATCAAATTCATATTCACTATAAACACACAAAATTTCAAAAAACAAAAATAAAATTAAACGCACAAAACAAGGATATTCCTAAATTTCCTTCACTTGTCAAAAGATTTTATTTACTTCCTTTTGAAATATCTCTTCATGTCGAACAAGACCTGAAGAAAAACCCCTTTGAACCGCTTAAGGTCCAAAGAAATACCTTTGAACGCGTAAGTTTCAAACAAACAAACTTCTAGTTTCACATATTTCATAGTGTGAAATACCCTTGGAATACCCTATTCTTCCAAAATTTAAGTATGAAATATCTAAAATAACTAATTATAAATTAATCTAAGGTGCAATCATGAACAATCTATCAATTTTCCTAATTATAATCGGAAATCTTCTTCTTTTTTTTCTGATTTTTTTCCTAATCAACCGAAAAATAAAAAATCCGTTTCAATTAGAGTTAGGGAGGAACTATTTCAAACTGTCTATCTTAAGTATTGTTCTTTCAAATGCAATTATGAAAACAACATTTTCTTTGATTCATCCTCCGGAGGTAATTCTTAAAGCCATCACTTCTTTCTTAGGGCTTCTCTTTTTGCAGTCCGTTTTAATTTTCCTTGTAGGTCTTTTTTATATTGTGTTCTCTCCAAGTTTTTCTTCAAACAAAGATCTAATAGGAACTAATTCTTATATGTCCAAAGCAACGGCATTTTCGAAATTATCATTTCTTCCTCTTTACTCAATCATTCTTTCAGTTTTGGGACTAATATTAATCGGTCTTTACAATTTAATTTATTTTATGTTTAATTAATCTAAAAGGTGTACTCATGAAAAAATTATCTTCTTTCGAACGGGGGATTTTCCTTATTGTGTCATTAATCCTTTTTTTGGGAAGTCTCTCTTATATTTTTCCAAGCGAGGAAT
>PCVV01000028.1:0-4451 GCA_002762735.1 Candidatus Pacearchaeota archaeon CG11_big_fil_rev_8_21_14_0_20_30_13 | reverse complement strand
GTTATTTATTCTCTTTCCTGGATTCTTCTTTCATATTCGATTATTTTCTTCTTTATTGGAATTGGAAAAAGGGAATGGAGAAAATGGCCCGTTCTTATTGCATCTCTTTTTCAAGGTGGGTTGTTCTTAGAACATTTTTTAGTATTAGAAAATGGCCCGTTTAATCGAGGAACATTAATTTTAATTGGGGGAACTAGTTTATTTTTCTTCTTGGCAATTCTTTTTCTTGTCACAGAAATGGGGTTCTATAAAACAAAAAATAATAAATTAAATTAAAGGTGAAAAAAATGAAAAAGTTCTTAGTATTCATCGTGTTCTTTTCTCTAATTTTTATTTCAAATGCTCAAGATAGAAGACTTGCTCAAGATAGAAGACTTGTTAAAAATTCCGATGGAAGTTATTCTGTTTTTGAATTAAAAAAAACCAGCGGTCCAATTTGGATAGAAAAGAATATCTCTTTAGATTCGGCTTTGAAAGCATATCATCATCCCGGAAAAAAGATCGATTCAGTTAAATCTTATTTCAATAGCTCATCAAAGGAAAAATTCTTTTTAGATCTTTAAAAGATGGAGGCTGTCTCATATATTGTCTATGGAGGCAATCGTATTCAAAAGAAGGTTGAAGAACTGCCATCTGAGAATATGGGAAAAAACTACCCTTTAATCTCTATCGTAGGAATGTTCAGTTTAATCTCTCTTTTACTTCCATGGAGAAAAAGAATTGGAATAGGATTGACCCTCACAATTATCAGTGGGATCATTATAGTTTCTTTTATTCCTTTAATTTATTCTCTCTTTGATTATTTTTGGGAGTTTCTGTTTATTTGTCTTGTTTTGCTTGTGACCAATTGGATGCCCTTTCTTAATCATAAGTTAGAGATATTGATCGTTTCCTTAGCGAATTTTTATTGGATATTCTTTTGTTTTTTCGTTTATTCAGAAGGCTTATCTAAGGAAAGCTTTTTCCTTTCAACAATAATAATTGTTGTTCTGAATTTCTTATCCTGGGGGTTATGAATCTTACTACTAAAAATAAAGTATTATCAACAAAATAAAAGGTGTTATCATGGAACTCATCGATCAAATAAAAAAATTCACGCTTCTTCAAAAACTCTTTCTTTTAGAATTAGTAATTCTCATCTTCGCCGGTTCTATTCAAACTAGAAACGGAAGTGTTTGGCCATTTTATGTCAATAAAACTGGAACAACTTATGGAATTAATCTTGCATTCCTTTCAGAGCTCTCTCCCGGTGCAAACCACTATGGATTAAATCTCTCTTTCATAACTCTTCAACAAGAAGAAACTTCTATAACCTGATTGAATTTAAATGTACTACATTTCTGGGAATTAGAAAAAAAGGAAAATAGTTACACCCTAATGGGAGAATCAGAATCAAATGGAATTTCTATTGCGGTCGTTCAAACAGGAGGTTATCAAAAACCATATTTCATTATGAATGGTGTTCAATTGGGGTTATTGAATGTAGTAGAGGACCTAAACGGTTTTCAGTTTGGAATCTATAATCGGGATAGTACTCGGGGCTCCTTTTTTGTAAATTTCGATTTCTAATGAAGGATTCAAAGTGCAAAAGTCCAGAAGTCCCTAGGTGGTAATTGTTCATGTTCAATAATTAATTAACAAAATAAAAACAAAATGTTAAAGGTGAAAATGTGAAAAAAATATTTTTAATCTTGTTCGGGATTTTTATCCTTGCTTTAAATTCTTGTAAGGATGATACTCCTACTTCATTACCCTATACTCCTCCAGACAATTCAAATCAAAATCTTCAAATTGGTGCAATGAAATTCGACGATCAAACTTCAAATAAGATCGTCAGTACAACATCTAGTTCAGTTTCATTCAGTTCATCAGTTCCAGTAACATCTGGTACAGTTATTATTGCGAATCCCAATTCAAAAATTCCGAAAGGAATGTTGCGGAAGGTCCTTTCGGTTTCTTCAGATGGAAAAAATATCTCAACTAGAATGGCCTCTTTAGATGAAGCCTTCAAAAAAGGAGAAGTGAAATTTTCAATTCTTCCTTCACAGCTCAAAAAAGTTGTTCAAGAAGGAGTTTTTGAAAAAACGAATAGTCCGAATAGTAAAACTTACAATTTGAATTATACTATTTATGACGTTGATGGAAATTCAGCTACCAGTGACGACCAATTAAAACTCACAGGTCAATTTAAATTAGATGGTTCTATCTCCGGTGAAGTTTCATTTCCCCCATTCAAGATTATTTCTAATTTTAGTTTTTCAAACGAGTTGGATCTCAATCTTGTCGCAACAGGGACCTTAAGATATTCAACAGAAAAAACTCTCTTCATTGCGGGTGGAACTCCAGTTGTCGTAGGAGGAATTATTTTAACACCGGAAGTCTCATTCAAATTCAAACCAGAAGTTGAAATATACGGCGAAGCAGAAACGGGAATAAATGACAAAATAACACTAAACTCCTCAATTATTTATTATTCTGGTTGGAACAAAAATGTAGAATTAAAGAATGTCTTCCTAGCGAAACCGGTAGAAGTTTCTTTAAACGGAAAAATCAAAGGAACACTAATTGTTGAATTAGCTCTATACTTCTATGAATCAATAGGGCCCGGAGTAACTCTTAGTCCGTATCTTGAAATGGAAGCAGATGTTCATAAATCTCCTTGGTGGTCATTGTACGCAGGTGCAGAGGGGAATTTTGTGGTAAATACAAGAGGAATAGCTTCTGTACTTTCAGATTATTCAACTTCTCTCTTGGATACGAAAAAATTAATTGCACAAGCAGATTCGGCACCAGTTAATAAAGCTCCATATGGGATGATTGTGGTAACTCCTGCAGTAGGGATAACTACAGAAACAAATGTTCAATTTTCTAATCTTTCCTCGGTTGATGATATAACTCCCCAATCGAAATTAGTTGGAAGATGGGACTTCGAAAGTGATGGGCTATGGGACATTGATTATTCTCCTCTCGGATTGTTTAGTCATAAATATTCCTCCTTAGGAACTTATACTGTTAAAATGGAAGTCAAAGATGAAGGAGGGCTTACAAATGTTTTCACAAAAACAGTGAATGTCTCTCAGGCCAGCCAAAATCATAATCCGGTATTTGATTATTCAAAATTTGTTCCTCTAAATTTTTCAAAGGATTTTGATAAAGTTAATCAAACCGTTTCATGGTTCGCGAGTGATCCAGATGGAGATCCCCTCACTTACGATCTCAGCATAGGAGAAAACATCTCTTCACCAGAAATATTTTCTAATTTGATTAACCCCTATTTTAACTTCGTCTCTCACTTCTACCCCGGGAAGAAAATATATTGGAGAGTTAAAGCTAAAGATAATAAAGGGGGGTCTATGGAAAGCAGCCTCTATAATTTCACTGTGAAGTCTGATGGAACTGATAAAATGTTAATTCTTCAACCGGATTCAACTGAAGGAGAAGATGCAGAGGTAAAATACTTCAGATATGATAGCGGATTTGAATCTTTTCAAGGAGTTCCAGATGGAGATAGTATTAGGATTGTTTGTGATATTTATAATTTTGGACAAAGTATCACTAAACGTGAGGCTTTATTAAAATTCAACATTTCACAAATTTCTCAAAATTCTAATATTAAATCTGCAAAGTTAAACCTGTGGGGATTCGGAGTAATAAATTATTCAAGTTTAATTCCTAAAATCTCTTTAGTAAAGTTAACTGGAAGTTGGAATGAAAATACAGTCACATGGACAAATAAACCAAGTTACGTACAACTTCTGGAGAAAGAGCTGGTTTATGAGGGAGAACCATCCTGGTACGAATTTGATGTTACTTCGACGATTCAAAATTGGGTGAATGGTGAAACAAATTATGGATTTGGATTAAGGACAGAAGAGAATACAGTTTCTGCATGGATTTATAGTAGCGATTACCCAGAAAGTTCAAAACGTCCGATCTTGAAGATTATATATCAATAAAACAAAAAGTAAAAAATCAGTGCAAAAATTAAGAAGGTCCTAGGGGGTAATTGTTCATGTTCCATTAACTAAACTAATATCAAATTAAAATAGGAGAATTTTATGAAAAAGCAAATTATATCAAAGTCAGTTCAAAAAGAATGTTCAGGAAGAATGGCTCAATTAATTTCTTACCTTCTTGACGGAAACACTGGAACCATCGGGTCAATCCGTAAAGAAATTTGTGTAGATCTAAAACCTGCATCAAAAAGAACTGTGAGCAGAAACTTAGGGATTCTAGTTGGAAAAGGTGTCGCTATTAAAAAAGTCTATCTCGAAGGACAACTAAATGTATATACCCTTGCTATGGAGTACAAAAAGTCTAATCTCCGAGAAATATGTCTAACTTTAGATTTAAAGGAACCTCTAAACTAAATTTCCCGGTGCCAGTCAATGAAATTTCTTGTTGGCTGGCTTCTTTTAATTAACAAATAAAATAAAATGTAAAGGTGAAAA
>PCVV01000046.1:320-3440 GCA_002762735.1 Candidatus Pacearchaeota archaeon CG11_big_fil_rev_8_21_14_0_20_30_13 | reverse complement strand
GATTTATCAAATTTCTCCTCTTTTATCTGGGGGATATATCAAAATGTACAATTATCTCCAAAAAGAGAAAATAACTCCAAAAAGTAAATATATGAAACAGCTAAAAACAGATGGAACAACCAAAAAAAGATCTTGAAAATATCAAATTAAAGCTGATTGAACACATTAATGCAAATTATGAAAAAGATCAAGCAAAAAATTTTATAGAAAACATAAATTCTATGAACGATGAAGAATTTTTAGCTTTTTTAAAAGAGCAGGGATTATTAGGAGGAGAAAAGAATCAAAAATCCCAATGTATATTCTGTTCGATTGTTTTTGGAGATATCCCCTCTACAAAAATTGGAGAAAATAAAAAAGCAATTGCAATTTTGGAGGTAAAACCTGTTTCATTAGGACATTCACTTATTTTACCCAAGGAGCATATAACTTCAAAAGAAAAACTTTCGGAAGAAGTTGAAAAACTGGCATTAGAAATTGAACAAAATTTAAAAGCTACTTTTAATCCAAAAAGAGTAGAGAGAGTCTCTTCAAATATAATGGGACATGAAATCCTAAATCTTCTTCCAATTTATGACAATGAGACAATCGATTCAAAAAGAAAAATTCTCTCCGTAGAAGATCTTCAAAAAATAAAAGAGAAACTTGAAAAAAAAGAGATTGAAGAAGAACTTTTAGAAGAAACTCCTAAAGAAAGTATTGAAAAAGAAATAAATGAAAAAAATACCTGGTTACCAAAAAGACTCCCTTAAAAACCAAAAAAATTACTAATCCATTCTATGAAATTTTGTGAAATGTCTCCAATTGAGTTGTTAGGTAATTTTCCTTTCAATAAATACACTTGATAAGGTTCAAAATGAAGATTGAATGACCCCTCTTCATCTAAAGAAATTTCTTTCTGATCTAAGATTAAATCCTCTTCGCTGTTATAAACTCCATCTTCCGGGAATAAATACTTCCATTCCGTGAGCAATTCTATTTTTGGAGGCTTAATTCCAAAGGACATTGAATCAAATGATTTTTCAACAGAGTAATTATACCTATTTACAAGAACTATTCTAATCTCAGAACCTTTTTTGAAAACAGAATATTCTATTCCATCGAATGAACCGATTAGATTATACTTCTCATCTACGGGAGCAATGACTCTCTTTATTGGATTTTCTGCTAAAAATTCTTCGGATTCTTTTAATTCCTTCAAAATTGGAAAGATAATATCAGGTCTTGCAGCCCTATCAATTTCTTTGCCTCCAAAATTAAATGAAGGGTAATCCTTATAATGAAATCCATAAAAACTAATTCCTTTTGCTCCATGAACAATTGCCTGATATGGTCCAAATTTTAATACCCATTTATTTACTTCTTCGGAAACAGATTTTCTAGAAAATCCTTGAGCGATAAACCAAATTACTTTTCCTTCTTTTTCAAATGTATCTCTCAAAATATCTACATACTCTCCAATTCCACTAACTGTTGGATTATCTATCACTCGTATATCCGCAGGAACTCCATTATCAGCATAATAATCTAAACTAATTATGTCTGCCCTCATTCCATAATCTTTCAATGTGGAGATATAATGTTCTAAACTATCTTGGGTGTCTGCACAAGCAAAATTTGTCCATTTCAACGCTCCTGGATCATATTTATCAACTAAATCATATTTTTCATTAACCTCCTCTACAGATTGACCATTCCATCCTGGTTCATCTGCAATATAGTAGGCCTTATTTACAGAAGGATTATTTTTTTCAAAAACCATAAATGAATTGAAAAGTATTCCAATAAAATCACTACTTAAACCCTCTCCAAAATTAGTTAGATCAAAAAAGAAAAGATTATTACTATTTAATTTCCCTTTTATATAAAGGAAATTAAATAGTGGAAATAAATTATTGTAGGGCACTTTTTTTTCAATAAAATCTATTGAAGCAGGGTACCAAAAACCATATCCAAAAAAAGGTTTTTTATTTATATTTAATTGGTGTTTTTCAATATAAAAATTTAAGTTTGATCTTTTCCAAAAATTCTTGAATACGTAAACAAAATCTAGATTTTCAATATCTGAAAAACACCAAGATTGGCAATTCTGAAGATAATTCTCAAAATCTAAAAAACCTATCTTTAATCCAATCATCTTCTCAATCCCAAAAGGAGATCTATTAATGAGGCTGGAAAATTGAACTATTTCTCCGTTTCCAAAATCATAAAGATGGAGGTGATAAGACGGTTTAAAAAAATGGGTTGATTCATTTTTTATTGTTAAAGAGTATTTTATAATGGAGCTATTTTCCAATTTTTCTTCTGATAGATTATAAAAAATTTCCTCAATGGATTGATTTTCATATATAAAACATAACTTTGAGTGCCCCCAAGAGGACCCAAACTTTATGGTAGAATAAGAGGAAGAAGAGGAATTGATACAAAATGATTCTGGTTTTGACGGATCTGAAATCAAGAAAGAAAAACTTTTAGATTGACTATCAAAAGAAGAAAACTTTATCCAAAAAGAATCCACATGATTACTTCGAGGATTATAGATAAAAATTCTTTCTCCAAAAAGAGGATTTTTGATTTCAATGTCATAGTCTGGAAGAAAAAAATAAGATAGATTGAATTCTTCATCAAAAAAGTAACTTATCTTAATATTTGGAAAAATCATAAAATCTTCAAATGCATAAAGGGTGCAATTTTTAAGGTAATTGGGATTATTTGAAGGAATACATTGAGATAAGGTACTTTTTTTATTAGAACAACTTACATCCATCCTTGTATTACTTTGATAAAGAAGCCATTGACCATTTTTGAATTCTGCACATTTTCCTCCCGAATAAGCAGCACCTTCAGTTCCAGAATTATAACCTTGAGTTTCACAATACGCTTGTGCAGTTTCTGAAGTTTTACATAATGGTTGCCCTTGATAAGTTGGATGAGTCAGTTCTTCTTTTTGGCAAAGATAAATTTTACATCCGTTTAGATCTATTTTTCCAGTCGAAACAGATTTTTCTCCAATGCTACAAATGGGAAATGAACACCCAACTAGTTTATCAATTGGTTCCACAGTAAAAAGAACAAAATCTGACCCAATAAAATTAAGAGTTAATCTAAAATCAAGATCAT
>PCVV01000046.1:0-223 GCA_002762735.1 Candidatus Pacearchaeota archaeon CG11_big_fil_rev_8_21_14_0_20_30_13 | reverse complement strand
CTAAAATAATTAATAAAAAAAACTCCGTCGAGTGAATCTTTTTCAAAAAGTTTACATTTTGAAATTTCAGAAGTACCTATTGATTCACAACCAGAAACCTTTTCTTCATTAGAACAACTTACATCCATCATTGTATTACTTTGATAAAGAAGCCATTGACCATTTTTGAATTCTGCACATTTTCCTCCAGAATAAGCAGCACCTTCGGTTCCAGAATTATAAC
>PCVV01000001.1 GCA_002762735.1 Candidatus Pacearchaeota archaeon CG11_big_fil_rev_8_21_14_0_20_30_13 | reverse complement strand
ATTTTTCTCCCTCTTCATTTTAAAGGAAAAAAAACGAATTATTTAAATACTTCTATAGACGAAATTAAAATTAATTTAACATTTATTTAAGTTTCTCTCTAATTTGGAATGTTTTCCATGCCTATTTCTGTTAATTAATTTAGAGGTTTTTGCATAATATGGAAAAAAAGTTTTTTTAGAACAATTTTCTCCTTTATAATCAATAGAGTATTTTTGGAGACTAAAATTTTTTTTATATAATGGATTTTTAGAATTTCCAATAACTGGAAAATTTAATAGAAATCTAAAATCGCTAGAATCCGCAAAAATTAAATAAAAAATTAAAAGTTTTTGGAAACTAATCATTGAAATAAAACTAAATTTGGGTTTTTAAAAATTTAGGAACTATTTTCCTTTAATTTCTTCGTAATATTTTTCGGCTTCCAAAGCGGCTTGGCATCCTGTTCCAGCGGCGGTTATGGCTTGTTTGTAGATTGTATCTTGCACATCCCCTGCCGCAAAAACTCCTGGTAGATTTGTTTTTCTTCTTTCATTTGTAATAATGAAACCGTGCTCGTCTAAATTTACTAACCCTTCAAAAATTTTGGTGTTTGGAATGTGACCTATTGCTAAAAAAATTCCATCTATTTTTAGTTCCTTTTTCTCTCCCGTCTTTAAATTTTTTATTAAAACTTTTTCAACTGATTTTTCTCCCTTAAATTCAACAATTTCTGAATCCCACATAAATTCTATTTTTGGATTTTTTTCAACTCTTTCACGCATTATCTTACTTGCCCTTAGATTATCTTTTCTGTGCACAATTGTAACTTTTTTTGCAAACTTAGTTAAAAAATTTGCTTCTTCACATGCGCTATCTCCTCCGCCTACCACGAGAATTTCCTTATTTTTATAAAAAAATCCATCACAAGTTGCACAAGTGTGAAGGCCTCTTCCTTGGTACTTTTTTTCTCCAGGAATTCCAAGCCATCTTGCAGATGCTCCTGTTGAAATAATTACAATCTTAGAAGAAAATTTTTCTTTTCCAACAAGGACTTCATATCCTTCTTTTATTTTTTTAAATCCTGTTACACTTTTTGGAACAACCCTTGCTCCAAATTTCTCAGCTTGCTTTTTTAAATTCTGCATCAGTTCTGGACCTTTAATTCCTTCGGGAAAACCTGGAAAATTTTCAACTTCCGTTGTTAACATTAATTGCCCACCAATTTCAAGGCCAGTGAATATAAGGGGTTCTAAATTTGCTCTTGCTGCATAAATTGCAGCAGTCCAACCTGAAACTCCTCCCCCAATAATGATTAATTTCTCCATTGTTCATTTAAGAAAGATTTGTTTAAATAAGTTTGTTAGAATTGAAAAATACTGTGGAATTTTTGCAGTTTACTATTAATTTTTTTAAAACAATAAAAATATAAAAACTCGCTTTTACAATTAAGAATATGACTAAAATTTTGTTCATAGGCCCCCCTGGATCTGGAAAAGGAACTCAGGCAGAACTTTTAAAAAAATATAAATTTTCTCATTTAAGTAGCGGAGATTTAATAAGAAATTCTAATGATCCAATAATTGTAAAATATCGTGATATTGAATATTCCAAGGGAAAATTACTCTCCGATGGTCTCCTTTTTAATCTTGTAGAAAAAAACATTCCAAAAAAGTCTTCAAAATATATCTTGGATGGTTTCATTAGAACTCTTCCTCAGGCAGAATATGCCAAAAGGAAAGATTTGGTGAACTTGGTATTCTATTTTTCTGTCGATGAAAAAACTGCAATAAAAAGAATCTTAAGCCGAAACGAAGGTCGGGCAGATGACAATCCTTCTTCAATAAAAAAACGATTTTTAGAGTACAGAGAAAAAACTGAACCAGTTTTGGACTATTTGAGAAAAAATTTTGAATTTTATGAACTTGATGGTTCAAAAAGCATCAAAGAAGTTCATAAAGAATTATTAAAAATTCTTGGGCTAAAATAGTTTTTTGGGAATAATCTGAAAACTTTATTAATCACTCTTTCTTAATTCTGCCATGAAAGAGATGGTATTTGGAATTCTAAAGGAAGCATTGAAAAAAATAGAGGTAAAATTTGAAGAAGATAAAATAAAATCTTCTATTGAAGTACCAAAAGATTATTCTAAAGGAGATTTTGCTTTTCCATGTTTTGTTCTTGCTAGTACAATGAAAATGCCTCCTCATGAAATTGCCATCCAGATTAGAGAAGCTATTGGAAATCCTCCTTTAGATTTTGAATCCATAGAAACCGAAGGTGCTTACATAAACTTTTTTTCGAATAGAAAAATCCTCGCATTAAGAATTATTAGTAAAATAAAAAGATTAGGATCAAATTTTGGAAAAAGTGATTTTGGAAAAAAGGAAAAAGTGATGGTTGAGTTTCCTTCTCCAAATACAAACAAACCTCTTCATTTGGGGCATCTAAGAAATATGTCTATTGGAGAAAGCATTTCAAGAATTTCTGAATTCAATGGCGAAAAAATTATTAGAACTAATTTAAACAATGATAGAGGAATTCACATATGCAAATCTATGTTAGCATACAAAAAATGGGGCAAAGGAAAAAAACCTTCTAAAAAGATTAAATCGGATCATCTTGTTGGAGATTTTTATGTTAAGTATTCAAAAAAGGAAAAAGTTGATCCTAAAATAGAAAAAGAAGCACATGATATGCTTGGAAAATGGGAAAGTGGGGATAAAGAGACCATTCTTCTTTGGAAAAAAATGAACAAATGGGCACTTGATGGGTTTAAAGAAACTTACAAAAATTTTGGAATAAAACACGATAAAGAATACTTTGAGAGCAATATTTATACTAAAGGGAGGGAAATCATTTTGAAAGGCGTAGAAAAAGGAATCTTCGAAAAAATTGAAGATGGATCCGTTAAGTTAGATTTAAAGAAAGAAGGACTTGGTGAGAAATATCTTCTACGAGCGGACGGAACTTCACTTTATATCACTCAAGACATTTATCTTGCTTATCTTAAACAAAAAGAATTTCATTTAACAAAAAGCTATTATGTTGTCGGAAATGAACAAAATTATCATTTTGATGTTTTGTTTAACGTTTTGAAAAAACTTGAAATTACATTAAACGGATTGAAACATGTGTCTTATGGAATGGTAAATCTCCCTGAAGGTAAAATGAAATCCCGTGAAGGAATAGTTGTAGATGCAGATGACCTTCTTCAGAAGATGAAAAAATTAGCAGAAAAAGAAATTATAAAAAGAGGAAAAATTTCAAAAAAAGAGCTTGAAAAAAGAAGCCACCTAATTTCACTTGCAGCAATAAAATATTTTTTATTAAAAGTTGATTCAAAAAAAGACATGTTATTTAATCCTAAGGAATCCATTTCATTTGATGGAAACACCGGCCC
>PCVV01000014.1:15665-15811 GCA_002762735.1 Candidatus Pacearchaeota archaeon CG11_big_fil_rev_8_21_14_0_20_30_13 | reverse complement strand
TCTCGAAAGGGGAGAAGAACATCCAAAATTGCAAGAAATCATACGCCTGGTGAGAGATGAAAAGAAAAATTCAAAATCTCCAAAAACAATAATTTTTACACAATTTAGAGAAACTGCCTCATTAATTTCAAAAAATATAAATAAAC
>PCVV01000014.1:0-15653 GCA_002762735.1 Candidatus Pacearchaeota archaeon CG11_big_fil_rev_8_21_14_0_20_30_13 | reverse complement strand
GATTAAATCAAAAAGAACAGAAAGAGATAATTGATAATTTTTCAAATGGAGAGACAAATGTTCTTTGCGCTACCTGCATCGCAGAAGAAGGCTTGGATATTCCTGAAGTAGATTCTGTTATTTTTTATGAACCAGTGTCCTCTGCAATCCGTTCAATTCAAAGAAGGGGAAGAACAGCAAGACTTTCTAAAGGCAAATTAATAATTTTGATTACAAAAGGAACAAAAGATGAATTTGCATATTACACTTCAAGAGCCCGTGAAAAAAAAATGGAAAAATCAATTAAAGAAATAAAAGAAGAACTAAATAAAAATTATTCAAAAGAAAAAAAAGTTTCTCAAGAAAGCCTATTTTGAAATCTACAAATATTTATTAATTAAAAAAAATTATTTAAGGGATGATTATTACAATCTCGGGATTGCCTGGCTCTGGAAAAACAACAGTTGCAAAAAAGCTTTCTAAAAAATTAAACTACGAATTTATTTCTGTGGGTGACTTAAAGGGTCAATTTGCAAAAGAGAAAGGAATGACTATAGATGAGTTTATGAGAAAATGTTCTCCAGAAGAGGTCCATCAAAAGGTGGATGATTATCAAAAAAATATTGGTAAAACTAAAAAAGAATTTATAATTGAGGGCTGGCTTGCTTACCACTTCATTCCAAATTCTTTTAAGATTTTTTTGGATGTTCAAGATGAAGTTTCTGCAGAAAGAGTTTTCAAAGATCAAAGAGAGGATGAAAAAAAATGTGATACAAGAGAAGAAGTGAAAAAAATGTTAGAAGAAAGATTAAAAATTTCTGATGAACAATTTTACAAATGTTATGGGATAAGATTCTTGAAAAAATCAAATTATGATTTAGTAATAGACACAACAAAAATTTCTCCCAATGAAGTTTTGGAAAAGATCCTTTATGAGATAAAAAATGTATGACATCTTTTCAAAAGAAAAAGTTCTAAAAAAGGAAAACGATCTAAAAGAAGTTATTGAAGTAGACTTTAGAGAGAAAAACTCCCTTGTTCCCTCGGAGATTATAAAACAAGGATTAACTATAAATTTTAAACAACTAAAAACAGGAGATTATATTGTAAAAGGAGTTGTTATTGAAAGAAAAAGTGTAAGTGATTTTTTTTCCTCAGTGTTTGATAAAAGATTATTTAATCAATTAGAAAACCTAAAACAATATGAAAAAAATCTTTTAATTGTGGAAGGAAATTTAAACAAAGACTCCCGTATGCATGAAAATGCCTTAAGGGGACTTTTGCTTTCTATTGGATTAAACTACAAAGTCCCAATTATTTTCACAAAAAATGAGGAAGAAACTTCTATATATATCTCACTCATTGCAAAAAAAGAAAAAAGAGGATTCTCATTAAATCAGAAAAAGAAAGACCTTTCTCAAAATGAAGAACTCCAATTTATATTAGAATCTTTTTCGGGAGTAGGACCAATTAAGGCTAGATCTCTTCTTGAAAAATTTAAAACATTGAAAAAGATCTTTTCTTCTTCTGAAAAAGATTTGTCTTATATTTTAGGAAACAATTCTAAAAATTTTTTAGAGATAATAAAAAGAAAATATTCTTAAAGTGAAATTACTTTGGAGTGAGGGTAAATGTTCCATAATTTCCATCAGCAACCTTTCTTGCAAGTTTTTTCACATCTTCAATTCCCACTTTATGGATAATTTTTGAATAATCGTAAAATATTTCTGCATTTTTATCAGTAAGTTCGGAAAAGGCTAACCCCTCATTAACATCCTCACAAGACTCTTGACCAATTTTTTCCCATCCAAGAAGTTTCTTCTTTGCGGATTTAAATTCTTTTTCTCCAAGATTATTTGCTATATTTAAAAACTCCTCAACAATCATTTCTTCAATTTTTTTTATTTTGATTTTTGAACATCCAATATTCAAAAAGCCATATGAATAAAATTTTGTAAAAACAAAATTTCCAATAAGATCGTAAGAAACCCCTTTCTCATCTCTTAATTTTTTATATAATCTAGAAGAGTCTCCATTATTTAAAATTGTATAAAGAACATCATTTATTCTATAATTTTTTTTAGAAGAGGGTATTGAATAATAACAAAAAACTAATCTCGCTTGATCTAGCCCTTTTCTGCATTCAATCTTTTTTGAAATTTTTTTCACAATTTTTGGAAAATCCTTTTCTTTTCTTTTTCCTTTCTCAAAAGATAAATTTATTTTGTTTTTTAATTTTTCAAAAGAATAATTTCCCACCACAGTCACGATTAAATTTTCCGGTAAAAAGAGTTCATGATATTTTTTGACTAAATCTTTTCTTTTGAATCTTTTTACATTTTCTTTTGTTCCAAAGACAGGAACTGAAATACTTCCTGAATAGATTGTGCTAGCCAATTTATCATTGCAATATTCCTCAGGATTATCTTTATCTGAGTCAATTTCTTCAAAGATTATTTTTCTCTCCTTTTCTATATCTTCCTCATTGAAAAGAGCATTTTTTACTATATCAATTAAAATTTCTATTGATTTCTCTGCAAAATCATCTGGGCATTTAATACTGATATTCACATCAACATCGGAAGTCTGTGCATTAAATTCTCCTCCTGCCTCATCTACCTCAAGATTTATTTCTTCTTTGGATTTTGATTTTGTCCCTTGAAACAAAAGATGTTCTACAAAGTGGGCCAATCCTCTTTCTTTTTCAGATTCATACATCGCTCCGATCTTGGAAGTAATAGACATAGAAACAATAGGAAAAACCCTCTTTTCAAATAAGAGAGTCACCCCGTTATCTAAAACTTCCCGTCTAAAATTTTTCCTTAAATTCATTAGAATATAAAATTTTAAGAATATATAAATTTAACTTAATAAATCAACCAAAAATAAAGTCCAACTAACAAAAGAAGTGAAGCAATACTTATAATCCAAGTAAAAAGTGTTTCTTTTTTCTTCTCTTTTAAATCATCTTCTTTTCTAAATTTTCTTCCTTCAACCTCATTAAACTCAAATTCTTTCTGTCGTTTAAGCAATTTCTTTTGCCTAGAACTCATCTCCCTTTGTTCTTCAAAAGAAATTTTTGAATCTGTTTTGGTTTTATCATCAGGCAAGGTAAGATCCCCATATTCTTCCATTTAAGATAAGACATTTCAAAGATTATAAATCTTTTTTTGAAAAAATAGTATACTCTTCATTTCCTAATTCAAATTTATTCAAAACCAAGAAATTTTTATCCAAAAAATCATAAATCCACCTTCTCTCTACAAAAAATTTCTTTTTACTAAAAATACTTCTTGTAGCAAAACTTACCACAAATAAATCTGCTAAAGGAGAAATTTCTGTTAGAAATGTTTTAGAGTAATCTTTTTTTAGCATTTCAAGACTATCCAAAACCTTGAAGAGAAAAACTATTTTTTTGCCTTTTTCTTTTTTAAAAAGAGTTTTTATTTTTTCTAAATCGAAAAGACTTTCATGAAAAAATTCAAAGTTTTTATTTCCATGAAAAAATTTATTTTGAATCTCAATAAGTTGCCCAACAGCTTCAATTCCAAGATATTTAAGTTTTAAGTTTTTTTTAGGGAAAAAAAATGAACTAAATCCATTTACTCCAGAACCCAAATCAAATAAGATCCATTCTCCTTCAGTAAATTGAAAAATCTTTTTATAAAGTTCTGGATAAAAGGAAAGTCTTTCTCTAGTTGAAAGATGCTTACTTAAGAACCAGAAAGGTTCTTTAGACTTAAAATTTAAAAGTTTACCAGATAAAAAGACGGTATACATCTTCCTTAATAAATCTCGCGTAAGTTTTAATTTCTCTTCATCTAAATATTCTGGTTTATCAAATTTTTGAAAAACTAATTTCACATCTTCTTTTGGAAGATCAGAGAATTCTTTCTTAGAGATAATTTTTTCAAAAAGATTTTTCTTATTCATTTTTAATAAACCCCTTTCATATAAAAGAGAAAATCAAAATTTAAGCCTTTCCTAGAGATATCCTTAAGAAAGAATTTTGGGTTTTTCCAAAAACTCCCACCAAGCTTATAAAATTCATAGAATTTAACAAAGAATGCCAATAAATGTAAATGATCCTGAATATTTGAAGTCAGAAAGAGAATATTTTGAATCAAAAACGAATGAAGAAAAATTAACTGCCTTAAACAAAATGATTTCTCATGCTCCAAAACATAAAGGGGGGGAAAATCTTCGTCAACAACTTACCCAAAGAAGGAAAAAAATTGAAGAAGAAATTGATAAAAAACAAAAAAGAAAGAAAGGAACAAAAATAGGAATAAAGAAAGGAGATTTGCAGGCAGTAATTATAGGAAAGTCCAATTCTGGAAAATCTTCTTTAATTAATCTTTTAACAAACGTCGGAACGAAAATTTCTCCTATTTCATTTACAACTAAAGAACCGATAGTCGGAATTATGAATTATCAAGAAACTCAGTTACAGTTGATAGAACTTCCTGCAATAGAAGGAGAAAATTTCGAAAGAGGAATCGTTCATACTGCAGATACTATTATTCTTCTTGCAAAAAAATTTGAAGAATTTAAAGAAATAGAGACCCTTCTTCCACGAAATTCAGCAAAAAAAATTTACGTCTTAAATAAATCAGATTTACTAAATTTCGAAGAAAAGAGAAAACTTTTTGCAAAAATGCAAAGTAAAAAATATAATTTTGTAATTATTTCCTCTTTGGCTCACTTGAAAGATGATTTGATAGAAGAATTAAAGAAAAAAATTTTTGAAACATTTAATATCATAAGAATTTTTACCAAAGAACCAGGAAAAGAAAAAAAAGAAAGGCCCATGATCATGAAACCAAAATCCACTATAAAGGATGCAGCTGAAAAAATTTTAAAGGGATTTTCAAGAAAGGTTGTAGAAACAAAAATTTGGGGACCTTCCTCAAAATTTGGTGGACAAATTGTTGGATTAAATCATGAACTAAAAGATATGGACATTATAGAATTTAAGACAAGATAATTACCTATATGCTTTTCTTATTGGAGCAATAATTTTTTCTAAATATTCTGCTACCATTTTTTTTAAATCCATTGGATGAAGCTTCCCCTCAGAGTATATTTTTTCAAGAGAAGAATAATTTTCTATCTCCAGATTTCCTCCAAATTTTTCTGGTCTTTCAATAAAAACTGAATTGATTCTTGGGAAGATAATCAATTCAGAAATTTGAAGGAGGGGATTTTCTTTTATTTCCTTTTCAGGACAATATGCCCCATTAATTGTTTTTTTAATTTCCTCATAAGAATCGGTAATAGAAATTCCACTTCCGGGAATAGACTTTGACATTTTTTGACCCGGACCCTTTAGAGAAGTAATTAGGGGGGTATGAATTACTTCAAAATTATAATTTAATATCTTTGTTAAATCTTTTCCAATCATATGAACTTTCCTTTGTTCCATTCCTCCAAGTGCAACATCTACCTTTAGATGTTTTATATCTACTACTTGCATAAGCGGGTACCAAAGCTGAGAGATTGTCGCATTTTCAGCATCTCTCGCAATTTCTTGCATACTTCTCAGACCTCTTTGAATTGTAGAATTTTGTGCGAGACTCATAACATCTAATTGATATTTTTTTGTAAATTGAAAGGAACTTCCTAAAACAATTTCTGCATTTATTCCAATTGCTTTTATAGTCTTTTTCCAGTTTTCAACTTCTTTCTTTATTTCTTCTTCTGTTCCTTTTCTGTTAAGTAACGCATGAATATCAGCAAGAAGGAGCACCACCTTGAATCCAACTTTTTCCAAATCCATAAGTTTAGTTATAGTAACAAAATGACCTAAATGCATGGGACCATTTGGTTCATATCCACAATAAACCGTTGGTTGTTTTTTCTTTTTAATTAAATTTTTTATAGATTCTTCAGTCAAAATTTCTTCTGTATTTCTTTTTATTAATTCTAATTTTTCTTTAAGTTCCATAAAGAATAAAACAAAAACTTCTTATTAAATATTTCGTACACTACGAGAAAATTTAGATAAATGTTTAATAATAAAAAAGAAAGAATTAGAGAGTCTGTCTAGTACAGACTCTCTCCAACTTCGGTTGGTTAGAAAGAGAGACTTTAATGTCGACTCACAAGTTAGCTCTTTATAACTAACTCTAAGGGAGGCCAAAGTCATTTTAGATCTTGGCCTTCCATCTCATAAAAAGTTTTAAATTAATTTTTCTTTTTTTAGAGATGTTACTGGAATTTATTTTCTTCCTATTGGCAGGAATTTTCTTTGGAACATTCACAGGCCTAACCCCTGGAATTCATATTAATTTAATTGGAGGGCTATTAATTTCTCTTCCACTTCTCAATTTAAACCCAATTTATTTTGTTATTTTTGTAACTGCAATGGCAATAACACATACTTTTCTTGATTTTGTCCCTTCTGTTTTTTTGGGCTGCCCAGACACCGACACAGAACTTTCAATTCTTCCAGGACACCAGCTTCTAAAGGATGCCAGGGGATTTGAAGCAGTATATCTTTCAAATATAGGAAGTCTTCTTGCAATATTTCTTCTAGTGATAATTTCAATCCCTTCTATTTTTCTTATGAAAGATTTCTATGAATTAATCTCTTCCGTGATTCCTTATATATTAATTTTAGTTTTAATAATTGTAATTTTTACTGAGAAAAATAAAATAAATTCTTTAATCGTTTTTTTACTAACTGGTTTTTTGGGATACTCCCTTCTCACATTAGAAATAAATCAACCTCTTCTTCCCCTTTTGACTGGTCTTTTTGGTTCCTCAAATATCTTGCTTTCAATAAAGAATAAAACAAAGATTCCTCCTCAAAAAATTACTAAACCTAAAATAAATTTGAAAAAACCGATTTTTGGAGCAATTCTTTCAGCGCCTCTTTGCAGTTTTTTGCCAGGAGTAGGATCTGGACAAGCAGCAGTTATAGGAAATACCATAATAAAACAAGATCAAAAAGAATTTTTAGTTTTACTTGGAATAATAAATACCCTTGTTATGGGATTTTCATTCATTTCACTTTATGCAATTGGAAAAACAAGAACAGG
This sequence comes from Candidatus Pacearchaeota archaeon CG11_big_fil_rev_8_21_14_0_20_30_13, assembly GCA_002762735.1. Taxonomy (GTDB): domain Archaea; phylum Nanobdellota; class Nanobdellia; order Pacearchaeales; family GW2011-AR1; genus GW2011-AR1. Next base: position 8,631 of record PCVV01000014.1, on the reverse strand, counting down.
AGCTGCTGCCACAATACAACAATTTTTAGGAGAAATTTCTTCTAGTGAGATTATTTTAATTCTTATCACGGTTATAATTTCTGGACTAATTGCATTTAAGCTTACTAATTTTTTTGGAAAAAAGATATCCGAGAAAATTGAAAAAATAAATTACGAAAAAACTTCTTATGCTATATTAGTAATTCTTTTAATAGTTGTTTTTCTAGTTAGCGGATTTATGGGAATTTTAATTTTAATCGCATCAACTTTCACTGGAATTTATTGTATTTCTTTAAACGTGAAAAGAACCAACATGATGGGAAGTTTAATTCTTCCAACAATTTTATTTTATTTTGGATTAGGATAACTTTTTGAAAATTATTTTATAAAAAATCTGAAATAGCTTTTTGCTTCTCAAGTTCTTTTCCAAAAATGCTATCTATGTATCCTTTAATCAAAGAAAGATTTTGTTGCAGATAAGGACTTAAATTATATTTTTTTGCAAGATTCAGTGCAGGTTCAAGATATTTCTTAATTCCTCCTTCATGAATCGTAAAAATTATTTTTCCACCACAAGCAACACATTTTCCACTTAAAGGTGGACGCCTCATTATCTCATTACATTTTACACACCTAAATTCTTGCATAGAAAACTTCCTTAAATTACCCCTCATATCTCTAATAAAATGTCTATCAATGATAAGACGTGCAGTATCAGCAGTATCTACCGAACGGAGTTTCTCAACTAATTCCATTTGATGTTTTACTTTTTCTTCCATGTTTTCTAAAAGCTTGTAAGATGAACAAACTACCCCTTCATTGATATCTCTTGTATTATGGGTAAATCCTAAATTTCTAAATGGATCTTTTCCTTCCTTCAAAATTTTTCTTATAGTTGTGATATTCACTTTTGAAGAATGTACTCTTTTTTCAGCTAAATTATAAAGTTCTAAAGGATACCCTCTTGTAACTTCAAAATCTAAAATTTGATCATCGACTTCTCCTGCATCAATTTTTGCATTTAAAACTAAAGGTGCATCTTGGGTTCCTCCCCTATGACTTGGTAAAAATTTTCTTGAAAAATTTAGTAAAACATCTCCTAGTAACATAATTGCAGCTTCATCTCCATCACAGTCTCTTCTAATTGCTGCATGCATATAGGGACTCGCTAAAAGGCCAAGGGTCTTCGAAAACCCAATAAACCTACAAATCACTCCCGCACAATTATGAGGAGCCATACACACACCAAGTTTTCCAATTAAATCTTCTTTTGTTTTAATTTTATAATATGCTGGGAGAGAATAAACTTTTTGTAAAAGTTCATCAATAAAATTACAAATATTCTTAAAAATATCTTCCCCTTTTTCATCTGGAGTTTCTACTGCACTTGGAATTAGAACATCATGTGGCATAAGCTCAATTATCTGATTTTCGTTTTCAAGAGGATTTCCTTCTATATCTTCATCATAACCTAAATCTCTAAGTTTTGAGACACTCGTTCCAATTTCTCTTGGTCTAAATGAAACAAGTGGTAGCTCTGTTGCATCCATTCTTATAGTCCCATCTTTATTGACTTGTAAATTATATTTGGCTCTAAGAATTCCCTTAGATAAGTGCTCCGGAATTTTTGATTCAGAACTAAGTCCACGAACTCCTTTAATCAAAGGAGGCAAATCCTCTCTTGTAAATGAAATCAAATCTTTTGCAGAATTAAAATAATCCTGAATATTAATTTTTTGAGTTAAATAGGGTTGACCAACTTTTTGAGAGTATTCCACTTTTTCACTAAAAGATTTTTCTTTGATATCTGAAAAGTAATATTTTTGTTTTGTTTTTGAGAAACATTTCTCACATTTTCGATAGACTGTTTCCTGTGCACAATTTTCACAATAAAAAAGAGGAAAAGTCCCTTTCACATACCCTACCTCGCAAGCTGCTTCAACACTTCTAAGTCTTCCTCCTTGGTTTCCAACAGGAAAAAGTACATTTGGACTTCCAATAAGCTTTCTTAATTTTGCTTTCTCTGGCCTACCCATTCTTGCCCCAATAAATTCTCCTGCCTTATCTTTTATTTCAAATTTTGAAAGGGAATTCACAATTTCTAAAACATTTTCAGATTTTGGAAGCTCTTTGCTAAAAAATTCTTTTAAGAAAGTTTTTTCTAAAGGAAAAGATTCTAAACCCAAATTAAAAAGAATTGCTTTGCTTGATTCTTTATCTAAGACTACATTTTCAATGATTACCTGATGAGGAATTCCTAAAAGTTCTAAAGCTCTTTTTCCAAGTGAAAAAATTTCTTTTTCTTTTTTTGAAAAGGGAAGAACAAGTTTTTCATCCACCCAAGAAGATTTAATCCAATTATATAAATTAGAAAATTCTTCAATAGAAATTTGTGTCCAATAATAAATATACTTTGGGTGTAAAGGCACCCCATATTTTTCACTTAACTCAACCGCACTTTCAAAAGGAACTTCATAATAATTTAAAGTTTTATTGAACCCCTTTTTTATTAATTCCAAATTCCACCATTCCTCAACATATCCTGGAACAATTAGATTTGCATTACGATTTAAGAGATCAGAGAAAGGAAAAAGAAGGTCTCCCAAATAAAGAATTTCTTCTATTTCGGAATAAAGTTTTTTTACTTTAAAACTATCTTTAAGTTGAATTACACTTCCGTTTTTTAACTTTACAATTGGTCCTTCTATTTCATCACATGTAGTAACTGCACATCCTTTAGTCGGTTTTTCTATCTTTAATTGAGTTCCGATTGCAAGAAATCCGTCGGTTACTGCCATTGTTGCGGGATGAACAGAAACTGCACTAAATCCTGATGAACGTCCACGCCCATATCTAAATCTAAATCCTCCAGATCTAGAAGGATGACCATAGATCGGTCTTCCAGCCACAAGATCTTTGATATAAGTAGGAGGACCGCTTTTTTTATCTTTTCCTAAAGTTCTTTTTTCATGGATTTCTATATACTCTGGTAAAAAATCAAAACCGGTACATTTTATCCCATTCTTTCTCGCTTGATCTAATAAACGATATCCTTTTGCGGCCTTTTGAGCAAGACCCTCAGCCATAACCAGACAAAAACCACTTCTAAGATAGTTTGTATTAACCCTATCTAAATTTTTATAATTAGAAACTTCTAATTTTTCTGAAGGATCTCCTGCAACTTGAATGGGCATGTGTTTTGCAAGAAAAAGGGTTTCTTCTTCAGTAGGCATATATTGTAAATTAGTTATCCTTTCATGGAAATCGGATAATTCTGACCAGACTCTTTTAATTTCTTTTTCTGTTGGATCATATTTAGCAAATCCAAATTTTTCTCTCAGAAAGTCTATTAAAATTAATGCGAGACAAGAAGCAGTTGTTCCTGCAGAACGAATTGGTCCAGAAAAATTTGCAACAAGGTAGTCTTTTTTATCTTGAGTTTTTCCAATTTCTATTCCGGTATATCCTTCAATTGGACTTGAAACAACTCCTAAGGTAGAATAAGCCATCCCAACCCTAATTCCAGCATCTATAGACTTTAAAATGCTAGAAAATTTACAAAATTTTTGATCAGAAATCTCATCAGCAATTTTAAAAACAACGGTGGGATCAAGCTTTCCATATTCAGATTCAAATTCAAGAATTCTTTCAGTTATACCTGAATGCATCATTTGCGGATAAATAGTAGAAATTAATCCAACTACCTTTTCTGCCATACTCATTGCAAGAGGAATTTCGACTGAATCGACAGGATCAAAACCTTTCCCTCTTGCTTGATTTGTTAAGGAATAAATTTCATCTACCCCTTCTTTTAAATTTTTAAAATATTCTTCTGTTTTCATTTTAGTTCTTCCGAGGAGAGTTTTATCCCATCCTGACCAGTTTCAAAATCAAGAATTTTTATTTGTCTTGTTTTGAGATTAAACATTGGAACCTTACAATGATCCGGTTTGTTCCCAAATTTTTCCTGATAAGGAGTTAGACCTTCCCAACTTGAAACAGATAAAGCAAGCACATTGTTAAAATAAGCTGCTCCACTTTTATGAGTATGGCCAGATACAAAGATATCTGGAGTCTTTTTGATTAAAAGACCATCTTTTTCTGAAGGAAAAAATTGTGTAGAAGCGTGTGTAGGAGCTAAATGCCTATTTTTTAAAAGATAACCCATAATTTTTTCTGGTTGATTCATTGTTTTTTCTTCTATTAATTTTGGGATATTATTTGCATAAAATGGAAAGGAAAACCCATGATATATCAAAACATTAAAACCCTCAAACCCTTCCATTTCTCCAATGTTCACCATCGAAGGATTTCCTAAAAGAATAACATTTTCAAGCTCATAAAGTGGCCAAGCATATTTTTCATCTAAAAGAGGTTGAGGTTCCATAAGTCGAACACAATCATGATTTCCTGGAGAAATAATTATTTTAATATCTTTTCTAATTTTTCCTAAAAGTTCTGCAATCTTTTGAAATTGCCCCTCAAGATCTTTAATTTTAAGGTCTGGTTCTTGATTAGGATAATTTCCAATACCTGTTACAAGATCCCCTACAATAAAGAGATATTTTATTTTTCTAGATTCCGGAGTTTCTTCATTTAAAAAATTTAAAAAATTTAAAAAATCTTTTTCGAGAAAATTTTTACTCCCATAATGAATATCTCCTATAAAAAGAGCATACTCTTCGGATAGACTTTTTTTCCTTTCTGAAAGATAAGCCTCAGGAAAGAAGATTTCATTTGCAAAAAGGATTTCTGAATTTCCAACACCTTTAAATCCAATAACAGAATCTAAAGTAATATCTTCTGATTCTTTAAGCAAACCTTCTTTTGAAGAGCTTATTAAAACGTTTAATTTTCCGGTTAAGTCTTCTATTTCCAAGAGAATATTTTTATTTTTAGTTATTTTTTTGCTATAAACCATTCCAATAACCGAAAATTTTTGTTTTTCATTTGAAAGTTTATTGATTGAAACAAGATTCTCAAGTTCCTCTTTTTCATTTAAAATCTCTTTTAAATCTTCATAACGATTTCTAAAATGATAAACGAAATCTTTAACTTCTAATTTTTTACCCATAGAAAAAGAGGAAGCAAGGACCTTAACAGCTCCTTCTTCATATGAATTAATTGACTTTTCTATTTTTTTGAGATTTTTAATGGAAAATTCTTTAGGAAACTTATAAAATTCAATTTCATTAACACCCTTTTTTAAAGCAAGTTTTCCAAAAAATTTCTTTATAATTTTTTCATTTTTCTCAAAAAGATTATTTGTTATAAACTTTTTTCCGGAGAGAGATTTAAGTTTATCAAGTAAAAATCCGAAAAGAAGAGGATCTTCAAGAGAAGAAAGATTCTTTATGAGAGAATCTTCTAAAAGAACATTTTTCTCTATACAAATTTTCTGAATTTCTTCTTGATTCATTTTTTACATTTAAAGAGTAATTTATATTAATCATAATTTACAGATGAATTAATAATTTCTTTCGCTTTTTTTAAAACTCCATCTGAAATAACTAACTTTATTTCCCTCATCCTTCCTCCTCTTCCTTTGGAAATGACTCGTACATTGATTATTCCAAGCATATCAAATTCCTGAATTATATCGCCAACTCTTCTTTGAGTAAGGGGTTCGATTTTATTAGAGGTACAATATTTGTGATAATGATGGTATATATCTCCAGTAAATAAAGGGATGCTTTTTTTTTCTTCTGAAAGAAGGATTATTGAATTTAAAACCACTTGAAATTGTTTTGGATGATTACTTACTATATCTAAGATTTTGTCTCTTTCTATTTTTCTTTTTGCCTCGTCTATGTGATTTACTGTTACTTTTTTTGAATTTTCTCTTTCTGCTAATTCTCCAGCAACTCTTAGGAGGTCTAATGCTCTTCTTACATCTCCAGATTCTCTTGCAGCATAAGCACCACATTTTGCAACTACCCCTGCATCTAAAACCTTCTCTTTAAATGCACCTTCAACCCTTTTCAAAAGAATGTCCTGTATCTGAAGAGCATTATAAGGAGAAAAAATGATTTCTTCTTCAGATAAGGAACTTTTTACTCTTGGATCAATATTCTCTAAAAAAGTTAAATCATTTGAAATTCCAACTAATGAAATTTGGGATTTTGAAAGTTCTGAGTTAAGTCTTGTTAAATTGTATAAAAAATTATTTGAAATTTTTTTTACGAGTTGGTCAACTTCATCTAAAATTAAGACTAAGAGTTGTTTTTTTCCATCAATCATTTCTATAAACTTACTATAAACCGCTTGAGTTGGAAGTCCAGTTGCAGGAACTTCTCCCCCCAATTGACGAATTATTTCGGCAAGAATTCTATATTCAGTGTCTGCTACTTGTTTGAGTTTACAATTAATATATTGAATTTTTAATTCAAATCCAGAATTAACTGATTGTTGCATTCTTTTTTCTAGCGCTTCTTGAACTTTAAATATAGAAAGCGTTTTTCCAGTTCCAGTATTTCCATATAAAAATAGATTACTTGTTTTTTCTCCTCTTAAAACAGGAGCTAAAATAGAAGCAATCTGATTAATTTCTTTTTCTCTATGGGGAATTGCTTCTGGCTTATAGTTTGATTGTAAAAAAGATTTATCTTTAAAAATGCTGTTTTTGTCAAAAGAATCGAAGATTTTATCTAATTCGTTGTTCATTTTTGTTGTGTTTCATTTAATTTAAAAAATCCAAAGTCTGACACGTTCATTTCTTATGGAGAATGATTCTATTTGGATTAACTCAACGGAAAAAAAGAAATTAATTATATAAAGGATTATAACTACTGTCAAAGAAAGACACCTTTATTTCTTATGGAAAATTAATTTTAAGCATTAAAATAATCAAAAGTATTTCAATTAATTTATTTTCTTATTAAAAGAGGATATATAATATAAAAAGAGTAAATAGTATATATATTATATATAATATAAATTTTTTTAAATAAATTATATAACAAAAAATTCAAAAAAGAGTGAAAAATAAATCTCCAAAAGAAATAAGGGGGTGAGTGTCTTCATCCAACTTTTTTAGTTTACTTTTATCAGAATTCAATATAGTTTATATACCTTTTAATTAATTTAAAAGTTACAATTTATTTATTAAAACAAAATAAAAAAATGAATCTCTCATGAAAATTATAATTCAAAACAGTTTAATATAAAAAATCTAGGAGATGAAAGATACTTTTAAAAATAATTAAAGCATATTCTTGTTTAGAGATAAATTTATAAATTAACTCTATTTAAGAAAGACATGCAATCAGAAAAACTACCATTCAATACCCTTTTGGGGAAGATGATCGTAACAAAAGAAGGTAAAAGATTAGGATTTGTAAAAGATGTCTCATTCGAAACAAAATCAGGGGAATTAATTAACCTTGTTGTAAAGGATTCAACTATCTATACAAAAAATTTAAATCTTGAAAGATCAAGTGAGAATGAATTATTAATTCCTTATTCTTCAATTATTGCAATTGGAGACTTTGTAATTGTTTCTGAAGAAGACTTAATTTAATTTTCTTTAAAAATACAAATCTTTAAAAACAAAGAATTTATCTTAAAATTAAGATGAGAGTAGTTGGTTTTAATTATACAAAAATTTTTGCAGAGAAGTATACAAATGATTTTAAGGACTTAAAAATTGAAACTTCACTAAACATTGATTCTATCGAAGAGAACTCTTCAAAATTACCAGATAAAAAAATAACACTCCTTGATTTTAATTTCACCTCATCAATAAATTATTCAAAGAATATTGCAAAAATAGAATTAAGCGGAAAAATGGTTCTTTCAGTAGATTCAAAAGTTGCAGATGAAGTCTTAAAAAACTGGAAAAAGAAAGAATTAAAAGAAGAATTTAGATTAGCAGTTTTCAATGGAATTTTAAATAAAACAAATATAAAATCTCTTGAAATTGAAGATGAATTAAATCTTCCTCCTCATTTCAGACTTCCTTCTCTGGTCCCTCAAAAAAAAGATTAAGGTTAAAAAGTTTATTAACTTAGAGGGTATTTCTATTTTATGAAAATTTCTAATCAAAAAAAAGAAAAAATTTATGAACAGATTCTTCTTTATCTCTTTCAAGAGAATCCCAAATCCATCTTTACAGCCCATATAGCTAAAGAGATTGCAAGAGATGAAGAATTTATAAAAAGGATTCTAAAAGAGCTTAAAGAAAAAGATTTTATTATTGAAATAAAAAAGAACAAAGAAGGAATTAATTATTTAAAACGATCAAGATGGAAATTATCTCCCTTAATTTATGAATTATACTCAAAAAAGCAAGAAAAAGGTTCTTTTAAATTATCTTAATTCTTTTAAACTCCAAAATTTATTTTAAGTAATGGACGAAATTAAAGAGGCATTTAATAAAGTAAAAATTGAAATTTCTTCATTAGAAAAAGAAATGTCTACTTTAAAAGAAAGTTTTTTTGATCTTAAAGAAGGAATAATTGAAATTGGAGAATCTCTTTATTATTTAACAGAAAAAGTAGAAGATTTATCTTTAGAGTTAAATAAGACAAAAGAAGAAAAATTTTATATTCCTTTAAATGAAAATCCAACAGAGAATTCATTTTTTAAGCTTGGAAAAGGCAAAATATCAAGGATTTCCAATGGAAATGATGGGGTTAAGACAGACAGACAGAC
>PCVV01000042.1 GCA_002762735.1 Candidatus Pacearchaeota archaeon CG11_big_fil_rev_8_21_14_0_20_30_13 | reverse complement strand
TAAATTTTTTGAAAAAAGAACCAGGAGTTTCACAGCGTTATGGTCTTAAGCGAGCAATTTTGTCTCTTGGTCCTTCTGGATTTCCCTTTGAAAGCTTTTTTGCTAGAGTTTTAGAATATTATGGATTTAAGACGACCACCGGAAATAAAATCAGAGGAAAGAGAATAATTCATGAAGTGGACATTGTTGCAATTAAGGATAAAAAATGGATGATTGAATGCAAATATCATAACGAGGCTGGAACTATAACAAAGCTCCATCCCGCAATGTATACTTATGCAAGATTTTTGGATTTAGGGAAACATCATTTTGATAGTCCGTGGTTAGTTACTAATACAAGATGCTCAGAAGATGCAATTGAATACGCAAAAGGAGTTGGTCTTAGAGTGACTGCATGGAAATTTCCAAAAGATGAAAATCTTGAAAAATTAATTGAAGAAAAGAAACTTTATCCAATTACAATTTTGAAAAATCTTTCTGAAAGAGTTCTCAATGAAATTTATCAATTAAAAATTGTTGTGGCAAAAGATTTACTTGACTTTTCTCCTTCAGAACTTGCTAAGAAAACTAGCTTAAATGAAAAAGATGCGGTTAAAGTTTTAGAAGAAGTGAAAATAATTTCTGCTTGAAAAGATTTTTATCTCATTTCAAGAAGTTAATAAAAAAAATTAAAAAATTAAAAATAAATCTATGCGGAATTTATTGCTGATTGTATTGAAGCCCATGAAGGGGAAATTGATTGTCCGTTGACATAAACTGTTGGTGTTCCTTTTACCCCAAAACTTCTTACATCAGTCATAGACTGTTGAACTTTTTCTAATGTTGCATCGTTGTTTAGACATTCACTAAATTTTGTGTTATCTAATCCAGAGATTTCTTTTGCAATTTTTATAAGATTTGCTTTGCTATATTTTCCATCATTTTCGGTAGGTCCATCTCCACTCGCCTTGTAAATTGCATCATGCATTTCCCAGAACTTTTCTTGGTCAGCTGCACAATATCCTGCTTGAGCAGTATAAGTAGATTCTTCTCCAAAAAAACTCACAGGAATATATACAAATCTTATTTTTCCTTGTTTTGCTAAATCTTCAACTTTTCCCATCGATCCCAACATGTCTCCTCCTTGTCCTATCATTTGTTTTGCAGTTGGGTTTGTTGTGCTAGGAGTAGCCCAATTTGGGAGTCCAGAGGCAAATGCACACCAAATACATTGAAAGTCTGCAAATTCAACTACAGTAACTTTAGCATTTGATGGTCCTATGGAGGGGTATAAATCCGAATTAGATAAGAAAACATTCATATTAACTGGTTGTGCAGTGTTTCCTCCATCATCTGTTATGATCTCTTTTGGGCTTGTCTCAAATCCAAAACCTCCTGTGAAAATAGAGATTATCAAAATAATAGCTAGAACCGCAATTGTTCCTTTAAAAAAAGTGTCTTTTTTTATTTCGATTTTGTCGCTCATTTATATTTTCCTCCTTTTTATTTTTATAAACTTGTGAATTTTTTTCAATATTTAAAGTTAATGGACTTCGAGTTAAACTTTTTTAAATTGTTGTTTATATAACTTTTTGAGGAGATTGTTTATTATAAAAGGTTTGTTGAAACTGATTACTCTTCTTTTAAAACAACTAGATTATTCATTCCCCGTCTCTTTCTTATAATAAATTGTTTTGCTTCAAGTTTGTCAAGTAAACGAGTCATTTTAACTTTTCCAATTTCTAATTTTTCCATTAAATCTTTTTGAAACATTGCATTTTCTTCATTAATTAAAATTTCAACAACATTTTTTTCATCTTTGTCTAATTTTGATAAATCAAAAACTTTTTTCTTTTCCTTTCCTTTTATTTTCTTTATTACAATTCTTTCATCGGGTTTTGAAAACATTATATATAATCCAATCACTGCAATAACCAAAACTATTGCAAGACTTAGTGCAAGTTGAGTGTTGGAAGTTTGATGCATAATACAACTTGGGCCTTCAAGACAAGTTTGTGCAATTATGCTATTTAGGGATTGATTAAAAATCCAAGAAACAATTCCCATAACAACGGCAATTCCAAGAATTAACCATCCAACTTTTTTGTTTTCCATCGATAAAAGAAATTTTATGGGTTTTTATATATTGTGGATGTGAAACTAGTTTCTCCAAAGCGGTTAAATAAAACCTTTCTTTTGATTTTTCATGGCAAACAAAACCAAAACAGAAAAAAGAAAAGGAGGGCAAATCGATAAAGAACTTTATATCCAGATCGGATTAATCGTAATTCTGGTTTTAGTAATTGGATTTAATCTTGGAAAGGTTTCTTCTGGAACTAGTGGAGGAATCGGAACTGTTTCTGCTTCTGAAATTATTCCAACAGGGATTCCTGCTATTTATGGAAATGATATGGGAGTTAGTTATAATGATGTTAGTGCTAGCAATCCAAAATTAGCTGATACAACAATTCGAAAACTCGCTCAATACGAAGATATGGAATTAAGCTCAGAAGAGATGGCAAGATACATAACAATTGCTGGATCTATTAGCTGTGAATATTGCTGTGGTGCAAATTCGATAATATTTAATAATGGAGAAAGAGCGTGCGGATGTGCACATAGTTTTGCAATGAGAGGATTAGCAAAATATCTTTTGAGAAATCATCCAGATATGACAAATGATGCTATTCTATCTGAACTTGGAAAATGGAAAGTTTTATTTTTTCCAGATATTCATGAACAAAAAGCACAAGCTTTAGAAGCAAATGGAATTGATTCAACTAATTACATAAATCTTGCTTCAAATCTCTATAGGGGAATTGAACAAGGTCAAACTTCAGGAGGTTCTATGGTCGGAGGATGCTAAGATGAAATCTTTTTTTATTATTTTATTCGTCTTGGCATTTTTGCCCTTTACTTTAGCTTGTGGTTCAGGTCATGATGAAGTAACCCAGACTAATTTGGCTCCTATTAATGCTAATGCAGTTTATGAGGGAAACATGATGAATGGATATGGAATGGGTTTCTATCCTTTGTTAATTTATGTTTTAGTTGTAATTTCATTAATTTTGTTTATTGTGTGGATGATTAAAAATTTAAAAGGAGGTAAAAAATAAAATGGATAGAAAACTTTTTTTGTGGGGAATGATTGGAGTTCTGTTTATTGTAGCTTTGTTCTTAGTTTTTCAAGCTGGTGCTTCAGGAAGTGTTCAAGCAGTTGGAGCTACAGCTCAAGCAGCAAAAACAGCAGCAGTTTCCTCTGGAGGAATGGTCGGGGGTTGTTAGATTTTACCTATTTTAATAAATAAAATGAAGAAAAAAAATTTATATTTAGTTGGAGGAATCTTATTTGTAGTTTTAGTTGTTTTTTTCTTAACAAGCGCAGTTAAAGGATCCCAAAGTCTTGATAAGTTTGGAGAAGAAATGACTATTTACAAAACATCTACTTGTGGATGTTGCGAAGTCTATACTTCATATTTCAAAAGTAAGGGAAGTTCAAATGTAAATGTGATAACTATTCCAGACAATACTAGATTTATGGAAGAGCATAAAATTCCCTCATTTTTAGAAAGTTGTCACACAACGATTGTGGGAAAATATTTTGTTGAGGGGCACGTTCCAGTTGAAGCTATTAACAAACTTTTAACTGAACAACCTAATATTTTAGGGATTGGAATGCCCGGAATGCCTACTGGAAGTCCTGGAATGCCCGGTTCAAAAATTGGAGATTTTGTAGTTTATGGAGTAAATAATGATGGTAGCACATTTGAATTTATGAGGATTTAAAATGGAAAATAGATTTATTCCATCACAAACAAAAAAAATCTCTTTGTTTTTTTTTGGTTTTTTGTTTGTGCTCTCTTTTTCTGAATTCGTAAGTGCACATTGTCCCCTTTGTACAATTGGTGCTGGAGCTGCAGCTTATGGGGCAGTTTCATTAGGGTTTAGTAAAGTTGTTGTTGCCTTACTTATTGGAGGATTTGCTATGTCAATGGGATTGTGGTTTGCGAGAATAATCAAGAAAAAATATTTCAAGTTTCAGGACGCTTTAGTTATTATTTTAGTTTTTTTATTAACCTTTATTCCTTTACTTCCAATTTTTACTGCAATAGGTCCACTTTATCTCCCTTTTATTGGGGATTATGGAAGAACATTTGCAGTTAACTATTCTCTTGGTAGTGGTTTTTTTGGAGGGCTTTTAGTGTTTTTAAGTCCAACTTTAAGTAAAAAAATAACTTCAATGAGAAAGGGAAAGAAAATTTCTTTTCAAGGTTCAATTGTCACAGTTTCACTTTTAATAATATTTGGAGGAATTATTCAATTAATTGTTTAAAATGGATTTATTATTTTTAGTTGTTTTAGGAATTTCTTTTTTATTTTTTATTTTTCTTGGAATTAAAGAATTAGTTTCTAAAAATTCAAAAAAAGAATTTTGTGTAGTATGCGCATCTATTTTTTTAACCTGGGTTTTACTTTTGATTTTAAACTCTTTAAATTTATTTCAGAATAAAATTATCATTGCGATTTTAATTGGAGAAAGCACTTTAGGATTATTTTATTTAATTAATAAAAAATTTAAAGCTATGGAAATTTTTAAGTTACCTTTAATTTTAACTCTAATTGTTCTTGGATATACTCTTTTGGAAGGATTTACTTATTCAAATGAAGTTTTGATTTTTCTTGGAATTCTTTGGCTTTTTTTTGGATTTATCTTCTTTTTTAGGAAAAACATAACCTTTAGAAAATTTGCAAATAAATTGGTGGAGTGTTGTAGGAATTTTTAAGATGGATTGTTGCGGAAATAAAAAAAGTGATAAAAATAAAGAAGTTCATGAAATGTCTCCTAAAGAAAAATCTGTTTTATTGGGAGTTTTAGCAGGTCTGGGGTTAATCGGGTTTTATCTTGGGATAATTTCAATTTTTCAGGGTTTTAACTTTGCTTTAATGAACCTGAGAAGTTTGTGGTATCTTATTTTTCCGTTAGTCATAGGCTTTGGAACTCAAATTGGTTTTTTCGTTTCAATTAAAACTCATGCAAAAATGACTGGAACTGTTGCGGCAACTGGAGGGATTTCTGGAGGAAGCATGATTGCATGTTGCAGTCATTTTTTATTGAATATAATCCCAATCGCAGGAGTTTCAGGTTTAGCAATTTTTTTAGTTAAATATCAATCTTGGTTTTTGGTTTTTGGAATTCTTTCCAATGTTTTAGGAATAACTTTGATGGTTAAACATAAAAATGGGATGAAAGAAAGGAGGTTTTTAAATAATGAATAAAAAAATAATTTTGTATGTTGTTGTAGGAATTTTGGTTTTAGGACTTTTGGTTTTAACATTTTTTCCAGGAATAACCTATGCAATTCGGGATTCAGGGAAAATAGGGGAAGATATTTGTTCTCCAGAATCAGGGTATACTCCGGAATCATGGTATGAACATATGAGTCACCATCCAAATATCTATGCGAAGTGTTTGAAATAAAATGGGTTTTAAAATTGAAGCCAAGAAAACTTTTGAAAGTATAAAATTTGTTTTTAATAATTGGAATTATGTTTGGATTTCTTCGGTTTTTGGAATTATCTCTTTTGGAATTTTATATTATCTTTTAGTTGTTCAAGTTGCAAATCAGAACATTTGGATTTCAATTATGATGTCTGGAGCGTTATTTGTCACTTTAAGTATAGTAAGTATAATTTTAATGAGTTTTTTATCCGCAATTTTATTTTCAATGATTTTATTTCAGTTTAATAATTTTAAAAAGTCAAATAAAAAAGGGTTTTTTGGCTTTATAGGTTCAGGAATTGCTGCGTTTGGTGTTGGATGTCCTACGTGTGGAGCATTTTTGTTTGGGTTGATAGGTTTACCTTTGGCATTAACATATTTCCCATTTAAGGGATTAGAATTGCAATCCTTAGGAATTCTGGTTTTGATAACTTCACTCTATTTTACAAGTAAATCAATTTTTGGAAGATGTAAATTAAAATGAATTATGGATTTAGAACTGAAGTTAATTTGGAATTTGAAAAAGCAGTTAAAATAGTTAAAGAAAATCTTGAAAAAGAGGGTTTTGGAGTTTTAACAGAAATTAATGTTAAAGATACTCTAAAAAATAAGTTGAATGTTGATTATAGTGAATATGTTATTTTAGGTGTTTGTAACCCCCCTTTTGCTTATAATGCATTGCAGGCAGAAAAAGAAATTGGATTATTTTTGCCTTGCAATTTAATTGTTTACGTCTTAAATAAAAAAACAATTATCTCGATAATTGATCCAGTAAAATTAATGAATTTAATTAAAAATAAGGAACTTAAAAAAATAACAAAAAAAGTTAAAAACAAATTAAGAAATGTTTTAAATTTAGTGAAAAATTATAGGGAGGTAAAAATAAAATGAGTTGTTGTGGAAATCATGATAATAAAAAATCTTCATGGTTAGTTTGGATAATTGTATTAATCGTAGTTGGATTGTTGGTTTTTAGCCTGATTAGATAAATTTAAATATGAATCAAATTTCATACGAGAAACTAATTCTACCAAAGGATTTATAAATATAATTTGGATTAAACAAAAATGACTTTAAAAGAATTTACAAAAGAACTTAATGGAAATAACCGAGTTGAAGGTGAACTAATCAAAGCAATATTTTATTCGCTTTTTTTTTCATTTGGGTTGTTTATTTTGCTTTATTATTTTAAGTTACAATATATTGAAAACTTTATTTCCAAATATAGTTTTTATCTTTTTTTTGCAATATTAAGTTATGCAATTGTTTTGCCTTCGATTAGACAAGTCAGAGCTTACAAAAATCTCACTTGCATGTCTGGAATGATGGTTGGAATGACGACGGGAATGATTGCAGGGTTTCTTCCCGGATTTTTTATAGGATCTACTAACGGAATGTTATGGGGAAGTGTTTTTGGAATGGGAATTGGAATTTTTATTGGTGTGTGGAACGGAAAGTGCTGCGGAATAATGGGAATTATGGAAGGATTGATGGCGGGGTTTATGGGGGGAATAATGGGTGCGATGACTGCTGTTATGATGATAAATGATAATTTAAAAGTTGCGGGATTAATTGTATTTTTAATTTCTTCAGTGATTATTTTCTTATTAAATTTTATGATTTACAAGGAAACTAAAGAAAGCGAAAGGCAAGTTAAAGAAGATTATAGTTTGATCATTTTCATTAGTTTAATTCTTACGGC
This sequence comes from Candidatus Pacearchaeota archaeon CG11_big_fil_rev_8_21_14_0_20_30_13, assembly GCA_002762735.1. Lineage (GTDB taxonomy): Archaea > Nanobdellota > Nanobdellia > Pacearchaeales > GW2011-AR1 > GW2011-AR1. The sequence goes on along the minus strand of PCVV01000042.1, from coordinate 9,235 downwards.
AATAACAATATTTTTTATGGTTTACGGACCAAGGAGCATTTTATTCGGATGAAAAATGGTTTTACAATCTTTATGATTGTTCTTTTAGTATTTGGGTTAGGATCTTTTTTAATTAGAGATTCTGGTGTTTCAAATAAGGTAGATGGTGGAAATTTTGGTTCAGGAGAAATTCAAAAAGTTGTTTTAAATCAGGATAGATATAATTATAAAGATGCTTTTGTAGAGGCAGGAAAACCTATTTCTCTAAGTGCTGACAGTTCTGTTACTGGTTGTTTGAGGTCTGTAGTTTTCAATCTTGATGGAAAAAGATATGTTAAATATTTAAAAACCCCAAAAGATACTTTAGAACTACCCGCACTTTCCAAAGGAATTTATAATTTTGCTTGTTCAATGGGGATGGGTTATGGTAAGTTAATTGTCAAGTAAAATGAAAGAAATTTTTAAAAAACCTTATATTTATTGGTTAATTAGTATATTTATATTTTATTTAATTTTAAATATTTTGTTAAGCGGATTTTATAATACAATTCCATTAATTGCGATTTATTTTAGTAGTGTTAATTGGTTCAAACTTGGAATTTCATTATCTTTAACACTAGTAATTGGTTTTTTGGTTTCTGTTAATGGAATTTTAATTTATATAAAATATAAAGAAAGAAAAAAGTGCAAAGGTGCGGGAACATCAAGTGTCGGAACAATTGGAGGTTTGATTGTTGGTGTTTGTCCATTATGTATTACAGGAATTTTCCCATTGATATTTGGACTTATAGGAATAAGCTTTAGTTTTGGAACTTTGCCTTTTCAGGGAATTGAAATACAGGTTTTAATTGCGTTGATTCTTTTTATTAGTTATAGGCAGATTTCTGGGAATTAGATAAAATTTTATTGTGTGCGGCCAAGTGGCATATGTTGTAAGAACCGAAAATTAATTCTTATATAATTTATTAGGTTTGTATGAAAAAAAGGAAATAGGAAAAAAACTTTAAACTAAGAATACTGGGGACAATCATTTTAGATTATATCCAATTTGAAATAACAAAATTCTCAATGAAATTTATAATTATTTTAGATTGTTATTTTATGGGGTGAAATATGTTTGGGGTAACACAAATGAAATTTTATCGAAAAGTTTAAATAGGGTATGTATTTAATCTTCATATGATAAATAAAAACATATTAAAATCATGCCACTCTGAAGGATTTGAAGAGAATGAAATTTATGGAGCCTATAAAATCTTTTTTGGAACTTTATTCTCAGAATCTAGATTAAAAATAATAAATTTATTACGAAAAAAAATGAGAAACGTTTCTGAAATTGTTGAAATTATTGGTGCAGACCAAACTGTAGTGTCACATGATCTTGCTCGATTGAAAAATTGTGGTTTCGTTGTTTCAGAAATTAATGGAAAGTTTAGAAATTATAAATTAAATGAAAAAACAATCTTGCCACTAATGGAACTAATTGATAAACATATGACTGAATTTTGTATTCATATTCTAAAAAATCAAAAATAAGAAAAAATGAAAAATAAAGAAATAGTAATTATTGCTGTGTTTCTTGCAATTTTCCTCTTTAGTGGATTTGAAATGATGGGCTTTAACAATTATGGGATGATGAATTGGATGTTTGGCAGTGGTTTTTCATTTATGTGGATTTTTATGAGTACAATTTGGATTCTTGTAATTGTTGCACTTGTTTTATTTATAGTCTGGTTAATCAGACAATTGGAAAATTTAGGAAAGAAAAAATAATGGTTAAGAAAACAAATTTAGAGGGAGAAATAGTTTTCAAATGTGAAAGGTGCGGATTGTTTTATAGAAACAAGGGAGTTGCAAAAAAATGTGAAAACTGGTGCAATAAAAATAATTCATGTAATTATTTAATTTCAAAAGTATGTATAAAACTAAATAAATTGCAGGAGGTAAAATAAAAATGAAGAAAAAAATAACTATTGATGGAATGTATTGTGCTTCGTGTGCAACAAACATTGAAAGAAGTTTAAAAAAAATTTCTGGAGTTGAATCTGTTGCTGTAAGTATGATGACGCGGAAAGCAATTGTTGAAATTAATGATAAAGTGAAAATTTCCGATGAAGATTTGAAGAAAGCGGTTTCTCGTGCAGGATATAAAACAATTTCAATTGAATAGATATAAAATTAAAATGAATAAAAAAATGAAACATGAAATGAGTAATATGAATAATCATGATTATAGTGAAAGCCCTGAAGAAAAAGAAATATCTATGTGGAAAAAAAGGCTTACTTGGGGATGGATTTTAACCATTCCAATTATTATTTTAATGTATGTCTTGCCTTTTGTTTTTGATGTTATGATTTTTTCTAAAGAGTCAATGATCTGGCTTTCACTTTTATTTGCTTTTCCAGTTATTTTTATAGTAGGTTTCTCAACTTTAAAATCAGGATTTAGGGGTTTTATAAGTTTTTATTTTAATATGGACTCTTTAATCGGATTGGGAACATTTGCTGCTTACTTTACAGGATTTTTAAGTTTATTTTTTGGATTTCAAGATTATTCTGGAATTTCTGCAATGATAATGTCAATTTTTGTTACAGGGAAGTATATTGAAGCTAAGGCTCGTGGTAGGGCGGGGCAAGAAATAAGAAAACTTTTAGAGTTAGGTGCGAAAAACGCAAGAGTTATTAGGGGAAAAGAGGAAATTGAAATTCCTATTTTAGAAGTTAAAGTGGGAGATATAATTGTTGTTAAACCAGGAGAAAAAATTCCTACCGATGGTGTTGTTGTTAAGGGAGAAAGTTCGGTTGATGAATCAATGGTTACAGGAGAAAGTTTACCCACAGACAAAAATAAAGGAAGTAATGTTATTGGAGCTACAATAAATCAGGATGGAATTTTATATATTAAAGCAACAAAAGTGGGTTCTGATACGTTCTTGGCTCATATCGTCAATCTTGTTGAAGAAGCACAGGGAAGTAAAGTTCCAATTCAAAAACTTGCAGATAAAATTACAAATATTTTTGTTCCTTCTGTTTTGGGGTTGGCTATTCTGACATTTATAGGTTGGAGTATTTTTGGAAATTTTAGTTCTGCATTTGGAGCAAGCATAGCTGTTTTAGTTATATCCTGTCCGTGTGCTTTGGGTTTGGCGACTCCGATAGCTCTTACTGTTGGTTCAGGAATGGGTGCAAAAAGAGGAATTTTGATAAGAAAAGGGGAAGCAATTCAAACAATGAAGAATGTGAAGGTTATTGTGTTTGATAAAACAGGAACAATAACAAAAGGAAAACCTGAAGTTACAAATATTGGGGTATCAAAAGAGGTAAAGGAAAAAGCGTTTTTAGAAATTGCGGGAAGTTTGGAAAAATTGTCGGAGCACCCGTTATCTAGAGCAATTGTTATATATTCAAATTTAAGAAACTACAAGCCTGTTAAAAATTTTAAGGTTCTTCGTGGACGTGGAATTGAAGGAAATATTTTAGGAAAGAAGTATTTAATTGGAAATAGGAGGTTGATGGATGAAAACAAAGTCAGTCTTAAGGGATTTATTAAAAAAATTGAAAATCTTGAAAATGATGGAAAGACAGTTATGATTTTATCTTCTGAAAAAAATAAAAAGGTTTTAGGGATTATTGCTGTTGCTGATTCAATAAAAGAAGATTCTGTAAAGGCTTTAGAATACCTTCATAAAAAGGGATATTATACGGTTATGATTACTGGCGACAATGAAAGAACAGCTGAAGCAATTGCAAAAGAAGTTGGAATTAAGAAGGTTATTGCTAATGTTTTGCCTGAAGACAAATCTGAAAAAGTCAAAGAACTTCAGGCAAAAAATGGAGAGAATGTTTCTTTTGTTGGAGATGGCATTAATGATGCTCCAGCATTAAAACAAGCAAATGTTGGGGTTGCTATGGGAACTGGGACGGATATTGCGATAGAAGCTGGAGATATTGTTTTAACAAACGGCTCTTTAATGGGAGTTTGTCAGGCAATAGAATTAAGCAAGGCAACATTTTCAAAAATAAAGCAAAATTTATTCTGGGCTTTCGCTTATAATATAGTTGCAATTCCCCTTGCTGTCGGCGGAGTTTTACACCCAGTCTTTGCAGAGATTGCAATGGCACTTTCATCAATAACCGTCGTTACAAATGCTAATTTGTTAAGAAGAGCGAAGATTTAATTAATAAGGAATTCCGTTTTCACGGCCAGCTTTGAAAGTGTCAATATACCAATCGAATTCATCAAAGAATTTTTTTGTTTTCTCGTTATATGAAGAGTCTTTTGGATTTCCTTCTTCGTCAAATGTATTCTGAATTGATGGAATTGGAAGTGTTGTTGGAATTGAAGGCATTCCAAGTTCAGCTAAAATAGGTCGCCATTGCATCATCACTCTTACTCCTCCAAACGGGCCCATCGAGTAAGTTACTATTGCTGAAGGTTTGAAAAAGAATTCATTCATAAAGTAGTCAACAATGTTTTTTAGTGCTGGCGGGACTCCGTGATTGTATTCAGCACTTACAATTACGAAGCCTTCCGAAGAAGAAAAAATTTCTTGAAGTTTTTCCATATTTTCAGTTTTTTCTTCGTCTTCAAGGTACGCAAATTTATTTTTTAGTAGCGGAAGTTCATATTCTAAGGGGTCAATTAATATTGCTTCATGGCCTCTTTCTTTTAGTCTTTTCACTATAAATTTTGCTGCTTTAATTCCTTCTCGTCCTTCACGAACAGAACCTAATATAACTGAAACTTTTGCCATAATTAATTTAGTTAAAGGTTCTTTAATAAACCTTGTGGACTTATGAATTATTTTTTCATATTTTGCATTACTTTAATGATTCATATAAAATCTTATTATAAAATCTTTTTTCCATTTGAGTTCTTGTTATTGTTTCTTCACTATTTCCAGAAATTTTAAAGTTTAGCCAGAAATCCTTCTGCTTTAGCTGAAGGATGAATGGCGTCTGATGAAAAACATTTTTCTATTTTGATTCACTAAAAAAAGAGTAGCCGTGATTGTCGGCTACTTGAATGTATATCCACTTAGTGGATACTTTATCTAAATAAATAAATCTTTCGGAGGGCTAAAATGTATAATTCATATGGTCACAGCGTCGGTAATAACTACAAGCATGTTCAGATAACGACGAAGTACAGATACAAGATGATGGGAAAAGATTTGATAAAAACTTATTGCGAGGTTGCAATAAAGGAATCTTTCAAAAACCATAAAATTGAGATAAATATCTTGAAAGTCATGAATAATCATGTGCACATGATTGTTGATTGCCCTAGGACAATGAGCGACTCAAAACTTTTGCAGATAATAAAGGGCGGTTCAAGTTATTTAGTTTTCAGGTTGTGTCCTAATTTGAGGAAGAGATATCCAAAGGGACACTTTTGGAATGAGGGTTATTTCTGTTGCTCAATAGGTTCAAATTACGAAACTGTTTTTGAATACATAAAAAATCAAGAGTTGCATCATTCATTTCATTGAAGACGATGGGACGCCGTGCCCTTTAGGGCACGGAGGATGTCATAGATATGATTTTACTTCTTCAAATCCTTAATCATTTTTAACAATCTTTTCAATATATTTTAAATTAATTTTGTCATTTTTTTCAAGAAAGTATTTACTTTAGTAATCTTTTCTAAATTAATCTGGAAATAATTACAATTAAGTAAAAATTCATATCTAAATATTTTTTCAACGAATCCTGAGAACTAATTTTCCTCTATCCAGTTATATCCTTTTTCTTCAAGTTGATCAACTATCTCTTTGCCACCTTCTAATACAATTTTTCCATTTAGCATTATGAAAATTTTATTTGGTTTTATGTGTTCCAAAATTCTTTTATAATGTGTGATAATTAAAGTGCATTTTTTTTGATTCATAATTTCATTAACCCCTTTTGCTACTATCTTTAGAGAATCTACATCTAATCCCGAATCTGTTTCATCTAACATAATTAAATTGGGATTTAATACAAGCATTTGTAATATTTCATTTTTCTTTTTTTCTCCGCCAGAAAATCCCTCATTCAAGTATCTTTCAGTCATCTCATTGGATATTCCTAGAAGATTCGTTTTTTCTTTCAAATTTTTTTTGAAGTCAAAGATAGAAAATTTTTGGTTTAACTCTTTTGAAGCCGTTTTTAAAAATTTTGATACGCTTATTCCTGAAATTTCTCTAGGATATTGAAATGAAAGAAATATTCCTAATTTTGCTCTTTTATCTGGAGAGAATTTTGAGATTTCTTTTCCTTTAAATACAATTTTTCCTTGGGTGATCTTATACCTTGGATGTCCCATAATTGTATTTACTAGGGTTGATTTTCCTGAACCATTAGGGCCCATCAAGGCATTTATTTTTCCTAAATCTAGGTTCAAATTTATTCCTTTCAAAATTTCTTTTCCTTCTACTTCAACGTGAAGATTTTTTATTTCAAGGAGTTTCTTTTTCATTTTATTCTTTTTAAAATTTCTAAACTTAGAAGTTCACATTTAATTCGTGTCGGAATTATTTCTATTCCTAGAAGATGATCTAGATCTTTCTTTGTTAGTTTTTTTGCATTCTCCAAATCCATTCCCTTTATTTTTTCAGTCAAAACTGATACAGAGACCGTACTTATAACACACCCTGTTCCGTGAAATTTTGCATCATTAATTTTTCCTTTTTTAATATCTAATTCAAGAGTGAATTCATCTTCACATCCAGGATTTTTTAAAGTTCCAGAATTTGTCTTATTTTTTAATTTTCCAAAATTTAATTTTTCACTATAAATATCCATCAATTCTTCTTTGTATATTGAATCTGTTTTCATTTTTAGTAAATCCTTTCAGATTCAAATTTTTTAGTTTTGTAATTGATTGTTACTTTTTCTTTTCTTATTAATATAGTAATTAGTGCTTCTTTGAAATCTTCCAATTTACCATTTAGATCTTTAATTCTATTCAAAAACCATTTATGTTTTTCAATTAAGTATTCTGTTATGCTGTCTTTAAAATTAACATTCAATTTTCCAGTTAAAAGGTTGATTTCATATTTCTTATCTGGCTGAATTGGAAGGAGGACGAGTGGACTTTTCCAACTAATTAAATGAACCAAATCGTTTGCAATTGCTTTTACTTCTTTAGATTTCATTTTCTAATCAACAAACAGAATTTTCTATTTCTAACTCAATTAATTTATTTAATTCTACAGCATATTCCAATGGAAGTGCTTTTACAACGGGTTCGATAAATCCTGCAACGATAAGTTTTGTTGCCTCGTGTTCAGATAGCCCTCTTGACATTAGGTAAAATAGATCTTCTTCACCGATTTTTCCTACTGTCGCTTCATGTGAAACTTCTACTTGATTTTCACGGATATCCATTGAGGGAAAAGTCATTGCTTTACTTTTACCATCTAACATAAGTCCATCGCATTTTACGTTTGATTTTGAATTTATTGATCCTTTATTTATTCTTACCAATCCCCGATAAGAACTTGTTCCTCCATCTAAACTTATCCCTTTTGAAAGAATTGTTGAAGAGGTATTTTTGTTCAAATGATAAACTTTACATCCAGTATCTTGATATTGATCTTTACCAGCATAGGCAATTCCAATATAGTCTGATTTTGAATTTTTCCCCACTAATACGCTGCAAGGATAAAGCATAGTGATTTTGCTTCCGAGATTCCCATTTACCCATTCAATTATTCCATTTTCGTGGACCAATGCTCGTTTTGTGTTTAAGTTGTAAGTATTCTTGGACCAATTTTCAATACTGGAATATCTAACTCTTGCATTTTTTAATACATGAATTTCAACTCCTCCGGCATGTAAGGAATTTTCTTCATATTTTGGAGCGGAGCAACCTTCAATATAATGTAGTTCACTTCCTTCATCAGCAATTATTAAAGTGTGTTCGAATTGTCCGCCTTTTTTTGAATTCATTCTAAAATATGCTTGTAAGGGAATTTCTACTTTCAGATTTTTTGGAATATAGATAAAAGTTCCTCCACTCCAAACTGCTCCGTGGAGTGCTGAAAATTTATGAAGATTAGGGGAAATACAAGTAGTCATAAAATATTTTTTCATCAATTCTTCATTTTCTTTTAAGGCAGTATCGCAGTCAGTAAAGATTACCCCCTTTTCTTTTAAATCTTTTTTTAAATTGTGATAGATTGTTTCGCTTTCATATTGTGCTCCAACTCCTCCCAAGGCATTTTTTTCGGCTTTAGGAATTCCAAGACGATTAAATGTATCATATATCTCTTTTGGAACATCATCCCATGAACGTGAGTTATTTTTGGCATTTGGTTTGATGTAATAATGAATTTTATTTAAATCCAAATTTGTCAAATCTGGCCCCCAAGCAGGTAGCTTTTTTTCTTTAAAAATTTTAAAACATTCGAGCCTTTTTTTTAACATCCATTCAGGTTCTTTTTTGTCTTTTGAAATTTGTATAACTAATTCTTTAGTTAATCCTTCTGGACTTTTGAATTTTAAATCTTCTTTATTCGATTTAGAATAAATTTCTTTAAGTTTACCACTCTTCATAATCTATTTCAATATCTCCTTTTATTTTGTGGCATTGGCATGCTAGTCTTTCATTTTTTTCTAGTTGAAATTCCATTTCCTCTTCAGTTTTTGGATTAATATTTTCTATGCCTTTTAAAACTTTTATCTTGCATGTTCCGCAAATTCCTCCACAACAACTAAGAGCGATTCCCAATTCTTCGAATTTAGAAGAGGAGTTTCCATCTTTTGGAATTGTGACTTCCTTTCCTTTCATCTTTATTTTTGGCATTTTTCCTTAAACCTCCTATTAAACATATGAAAAGCGGTTCATATTTAAAGGTTACGGGATAAGTTCTTTAGTTAGAAAGAATATTTTCAAAAAGAATTAATTTTATAAATTTTAATTATAACAATTTTTTATGAAGAGAAGGTCTTTTTTGGAATCTATGTTTGTTTTTGGAGGGGATTAATCTTAAATCTTTCCAACTAGGTCAAGTCCGGGTTTTAATGTTTTTGATCCGGGTTTCCAATTTGCAGGGCAAACTTCTCCTCCGTTATTTCTCACAAATATTGCAGCTTCAAGTTTTCTAAGTAATTCTTCTACGTTTCTTCCAAGAGAATTGTCATGAACTTCATAAGCTTTCAAAATTCCATCAGGATCAATTAAAAATGAACCTCTTAGAGCAACTCCTTCTTCAGAAATAAGAGTTTGATATTTATATGAAATCTCATGGGTTGGATCTGCCACCATGGG
>PCVV01000059.1 GCA_002762735.1 Candidatus Pacearchaeota archaeon CG11_big_fil_rev_8_21_14_0_20_30_13 | reverse complement strand
TGTCTTTATATGATAATACGGATAATAGTGCGGTTGATGTTAGGACTTATACTGGTGGGCTGGACATTTTGAACAACGGAGTTGGAACAGCAAATACATATTCTTTGATAAGGTTAGGAACTTGGGGTGCATCTGGTGTTTTATCTTCTCATGATGGTTCATTTATCCAAAGTAAAGCTACAACAAATAATGAAATAGATTTAACTTTTGGGCGATATTTGTCAACAGGGGAAATTAATAACTATATGACAATCAAAAACGGTGGCAACGTCGGCATCGGGACGACGGCACCAGGGGCGAAACTAGAATTATCAGCTACGTCTGGAACTAATAGATTAAAAATTACAAATACTGGAACATTGGTTTCTGACCAATCATCATTAGAGTTAAATGCTAATTCTCAATCTTGGCAATTTTATGTAAAAGGTAATGTTAACCAAATGGGAATATGGAGCACAACTCTTGGAAATGATGTAATGTCGTTTTTAAGCACCGGCAACGTCGGCATCGGGACGACGGGACCAAATTACAAGTTAGATGTGAATGGAACGGCAAATGCTTATGATTTTAAAATAAACGGAACTTCGGCTTTAACATCTGAGACGAATTGGAATGCAAATTATTCTACATTTTTGACCCATATAACTTGGGCAAATGTGATGAACGGAACACTTGCTTTGAACTCAACATTTGGAAATTACTTTACAAAATCAGATATTTTAGGATTTAGTTATTATAATTCAACAACACTTCCTTCGAGAGTTTCAGGTTCAGGAACAGCTTGGTATATCCCAATGTGGAATGGAACTACTAGTTTGAATAATTCAGTTATTTTTCAAAATGGTTCTAATATAGGGATTGGAACAACAATCCCAACTTCTAAACTTGAAGTTGCAGGAACATTTAATGCAACATCTAATGGAGGAACTTTACAAGTTGATTCATCGGGAAATGTAAATATAGGATTATAAAATGATAAAAAAGGTGATTATTTTTGAAAATAAAAGAATTAGGCGTGTTTGGTATAATGAAGATTGGTATTATTCAGTTGTGGATGTTGTAGGAATTTTGTCTGGAAGTATAGACTCTCCATCTTATTGGAGAAAATTGAAACAGCGTTTGATCGAAGAAGGAAATGAAACCGTGACAAAATGTCACGGGTTGAAAATGGAAGCAGAAGATGGAAAAAATCGTTTGACAGATTCTTTGAATAAAGAAGGAATATTTAGAATCATCCAGTCAATTCCTTCAAAAAAAGCTGAACCCTTTAAATTATGGCTTGCAAAGGTCGGTTCTGAAAGAATTGACGAAATTGAAAATCCAGAATTAGCGCAAGAAAGAATGAAAAATCTTTATGAGAAAAAAGGGTATTCTAAATCATGGATTGATAAAAGGTTAAGAGGAATTGCCGTAAGACAAGATTTAACAGATGAATGGAAAAAAAGAGGAATAAATGAACAAAGTGATTTTTCTATTTTAACTGCGGAGATTTCCAAGGCTACTTTTGGATTGTATCCTAATGAATATAAAAAACTGAAACAATTAGACAGGGAAAATTTAAGAGATCATATGACTGATTTAGAGCTTATTTTTTCTATGTTAGGAGAGGCTTCAACTACTGAAATTGAAAGAGTCCAGGATCCAAAAAGTTTTGAAGAACATAAAATTGCTTCCCTTAAGGGAGGAAAAATTGCAGGAGACGCTAGAATAAAATTAGAAGAGGAAAATAAAGAGAGTATAATTTCCAAAAAAAATTATTTATCCAATGAAGAAATGCGAGCAACTTCAGATAAATCTCTTGAGAGAATTTTTACTATAAATAAAAAAGGGAATATCAAAATTGGATTATAAAATGAAAACTAAAATAAAAAATATGGTCAAATTAGAAGGAGAAAGCTGGAATTTTTGGAATATTGGAAATTTAAATTCTTTTATTTTTTCCCCTCCCGCCCACCCAGAAGAACAATTTAGAGAAAATTATCATAATAAAAATTTAACCTTAATTTCCTTTGGAAAAAGCCACGAAAATATGGAAAAAATGCCATTTTCGAAAAAATCCGTGGCATTTTTCCAGTCAAATGCGTGGCATGGAAATTATAAAGAATTTTGGAGGAAATCAATATGAAAGAATTTGATTATTACATTTTTATAGATTATTCAGAAAACTTTTTGGGGTATATGGCAATTGACACTTTATTAAATATTGAAAGGTTAAAAGATGACAGAAAATAATAAAATAAATGATAGGGTAAGGAGGTCAGTCAATCCTAATAACCGCATCAAAGCACGGAGTTCGTCAGGTCCTATTTCCCTATACTGGTCTCGGAATGATTCAAAATTTATAAACCTTTTGCTTCCAAAAATCACAATTTTTTCGCATTTTAACGGTTTGGAGCATGAAAATTCAGGAAATGGAGGTAAAAAATGATAAAAGATAAAATTTATAAACTCAAGAAAGCTAAAAATAGTAACATGCTCCCTAGTGATCTTTCGGGGTCACTAGATGATTCTTTGCTTGAAGATACTTTTGTTTTTATTGATGCTGGTTTTTTATCTAAACTGTCAAGATATTTTGGTAAAGGAAAATATTTGGTTTATGATATTATAAAGTTTTCAGAAATTATAAGTAGGAAACAAAATTTAAAATGTGATAAGATTTTTTATTATACTTCTCCTCCTTATCAGTCAAATAATCCGTCAACTGAAGAAAAAAGTAGAAAGGACAAATATGACAAATTCATGAAAAAATTGTCAGAAAAGGGTAATTTTATTTTGAGGGAGGGAAGATGCCAAAAAATTGTTGAATTAGGGGGAAAACCAAAATTTACTCAGAAGGGAGTTGATACTTTGATGACAATAGACTTAATGTCAGTTCCGATTAAGTTTCCTAATATAAAAAAAATAATTCTTCTTGCATGTGACTCGGATTTTGTTCCCGCAATAAAAGAACTAAGGGAGTTTGGGTTAAAGATAATTCTCTATACTTATTTTACAAAAAGAAGAGATACTAATTTTTCTAGAAGTACTCATCTTATGAATGTTGTTTCTAGGTACGTAAAATTAACGGGAGAAGACTTTTCTAATGCAAAATTGGAAGAAAATAAAATGGATGAACAAAAATTGAAATAAGATGGAATATAAAAAAAATTATGAAAACTTTGGGAATAAAAAATATGAATATAATCGGGATAATTTCAGAATTAGAAGCCCTGTAAAAACTTTCAGAGATTTAGAAGTTTATCAGGTAACAATAAAATTATCTAATCTATTAGCAAATTTGGATTTTTTGAAAGATGAAAAAGATGAAATAAAGCAAATCTCCGAAAAGATACCAAAATTAATCGCTGAAAGTTACGGTGACAAATTTGATTCTTTTGAAATTGCTGAAGAAAAACTAAATGAAACTATGACACTAATTACTAATGTTATCACAAAAATTGATTTATTAAGAGAAAAATTCTGTGAAGACAAGGAAAGAAAAGAAATTCTTGATAATGTTTTAACAAAATACGGATATCAAAAATTGAGGGTTTTGAATTTGAAAAAT
>PCVV01000027.1 GCA_002762735.1 Candidatus Pacearchaeota archaeon CG11_big_fil_rev_8_21_14_0_20_30_13 | reverse complement strand
GAAAGATAATTATGATTCCGGCAATTCCTGCGAAAAGACCAAATCCTATTCTTGCTGTTTTCCCATTAAAGTCCACAAAGAGACTCATTAGAATAATTAAAACTAAGAGTATCGACAAAAGAACACCCAATCTGGGAAAAATTTCTGAAAAGAAATATGAAACAAACTGAAATTGTAAGGCCATCAATCCAACTGCTAAAGATAAAACTACATTTACTGCATTGTTATTTCCAAGGAATTTTGCCTTATTTAAAATAGCATAAACCAAAGCAAAAATCATTAAGAAAGGGAGAACATAACTAAAGACTCCCATTGTTTCCAATTGATATAATAAATTTCCAACGGCTCCACCGGAAGAAATGCCATAAGAAACCAGATTTATCACACCAATCATCATCTTAAGAAATTAAAAGAAATATTGTTTATATAGATTTCTGTTATTTATTTTCAGTCACCTTTAACCGTCTTACCTGCTTTCAAAACAGCAGCAACTGCAGCAACAACTAAAACCACAATAAGGAAATTTGTCCAAAAGCTTTCACTTCCATTAGATCTAAATGCAAAATTGAAAAGCCTTTCTAACAAACTCCAAAATTCAGGAAATGAACCTGTTGCCCAAAGAACAGCAATTATTAACACTATAAATGTTAAAACTCCTAACCCTTTCAAAACTCCTTCACTAAGAGTAATATTCCCATTGCTAATAAACCCCCAAATCATAAAACCTACAAAAATAACAACAATTCCGACAGTCATAAATAAAATTAAATTATTTACTACCATCACTGGAAAAACAACGGAAACAAAAATTAAAGAAACTACCAAAGAAACAAATGCATTAATCTGTTTTTGATCAGCCCCCAAAAGTTTAGATTTTTCTAAAAGAGCATAAACTATAAAAAACATTAACAAAAAAGGATATAAAAAATCCGTAAACAACGAAGCTTGTAAAATATTTGACATTTTTGATTATTACATCAATTCAGCACTTTCATCCATATCCATTTCTTGACTTGGGAGTGCAGCTTTATTTATAATGAAAACATCACTAACTGCCTTCACAAATTGATGAGGAATTACAACTCCCCTTGCGCCACCCAAAAGAGAAGCCAAATGAGCACCAACTTTAATTCTCCATCCATCAATTTTATTTTCATACAAATTAGCTTCTTCGATTTCTCCAAAGAAATCTCCTGAATCAGTGTAAACTTTTTTACCCAATACTTCCGTAATTTTTTTAACTCTCATTACAAAAAATGGAGAGTTTTATTTAAATAGTTTTCCATACTAGAATAAATAGAAAGTTCAGTCTAATAACCTTTATAAAAAATAGAACTCTAGAAAAAGTATGTTAACCAAAAAAGAATTTTTTTCAATAATTATAGTCACGCTTCTTCTAGGGGTAATAATTTCTCTTTTGGAAAGTTTAAATTTATTCTTAGTTACTTTTCTAATTATTTTTTTAATAATTTTTATAAACATTGCGGCAAAAAAGATTTTGGCTTTTTACCTCGACACGGACATTGAAACAAAAATATGGGAAGTAAAACAATTTGGATACCAAAAACATTTACATTTCAAGGAAAATATTCAAGCAGGAATCTTCACTCCACTAATTATAAAATTTCTTTCAGTTGGATTAATTAATTGGATGGCATGCTTAACTTTTGAAGCTTCAGGAAAAACATATCGAGCAGCAAGAAGACACGGAATTTATTCTTTTTCTGAAGTAACTGAAGAAGAAATGGGTTGGATCGCAGGAGCAGGAATAATTGCAACATTAATTTTTGCAGTTATAGGATACGTGATTGGACAAGAAACATTTGCCAAATTGAGCATAATGTATGCATTTTACAACATGCTCCCATTATTTGATTTTGATGGGGCAAAGATATTTTTCGGAAACATTACCTTTTGGTCATTCTTGGCAATAATTACCCTAATAGGGGTATTTGCAACAATTTTGATTATTTAATTTAAAATTAGTTTAGATCAGACTACATATTTCCCTTTACAAGGAATTTTAAACTTCTTTGGTTTCTTATAAAAAACAAGGATCTCTTTATGTTTAGGAAAATCTTTAAATTTCCAATTTTTATTAAATTCTGAGTAAGATTCTAAAAGATGTATTCCATTATGAATTCTAACCCTTTCAGTTATATATTTTCTACCGGGATCAAAGATTAAAAAGAATTTTTCTTTCTTAAAATGCCCATAGGGAACAACGTAATGTCCATCATCATTTTTGTAACTCCCCCCTCTCTTATATGGTCGATGTAAAATCACAACTCCCCCTGAATCAAGAATTCCGGAAACAGCTTTTAGATTTGAATAATTCCCCACAAAAAGTCCTAAATTATAATGTCTTGCAAGATTAATCCAATGAAGAGTATCTATTCCATTTTCTTCAACATTATAGTACTTATCATTTTTAGAGGAGGTTTTATTTTGATTATATAATTTCATTAATTTTCTTGAAAATTGCTTTTCTGAAAATTCAACTCCTTTCAATTTTTTCAAAACTATTCTTCCTGCACTATTTCCACAATGGTCTGCTCTTTCCATTCCCTTTCTATAAAAAAGGGGGGGAACCAATGAATTGTTTGTTAGTGGCATTTTAGTGTGTTTAAAGATTTTAGTTAATTAAATAATTTACCGTCGGTTTATAAACTTTTCACCCTCGACGAAGAGAATTCTTAAAATCGCCATTTTTGACCTTTTCCAAAGGAAATTCCACAAAAAAGGGTATATTAAGGCTTAAAAAAGCTAGAAACTAATTGTGAAGAAATTGGCTACTTTTGAATACTTTTTGGAAAGATTCAAAGAAACTTTATAATCTTCAACCCTTTTTTCAAAGAATGGAATTCCTAGAAAAGATAATTCCCAGAGAATATCAAGAAGAAATTTTTAAGACATGCATTGAAAAGAATTGTTTGATAGTGTTACCTACTGGATTAGGAAAAACCTTAATTGCACTCATGATTTCTATAGATCGGATGAAAAAATTTCCAGGAAAGAAAGTTCTTTTTTTGGCGCCAACAAAACCACTTGCTGAACAACACTTGAATTATTTTAAAAAAAATCTTCCTGAACTTTTTGGAGGAATGGACCTTTTTACAGGAGCAGTTTCTCCAACAAAAAGAAAAAAAATTTGGGAAAAAGGAGATATAATCTTTTCAACACCCCAATGCATTGCAAACGATTTAAAAAAAAGACTTTATTCTCTATCTGAAGTTTGCCTATTAATAGAAGATGAGGCACATCGATGTGTAAAAAATTATGATTATAACTTTATTTCGGAAAAATTTCAGTCACAATCCAAAAACCCAAGAATTATTGGCCTAACTGCCTCTCCTGGAAGTGACCAAAGTAAGATTAGAGAAATTTGTAAAAATCTTTCAATTGAAGAAGTAGAACTGAGAACTAGAGAGTCTCCTGATGTTAAAAAATATCTTCAAGAACTTGAATTTGAAAAAAGAGAAGTAGACCTTCCTAAAGAATTTATTGAAATAAAAAATATTTTAAAAAAAATTTTTGATGAATACACTGATGAACTAAAAATGAAAAATTTTCTCTTTGGCCCAGTAAGTAAGATTTCTCTAATTGAACTTCAGAGAAGAATTGGAATTCAATTAAGCAAAAATCTATCTCATCCTTCAAGTTATTTTGCTATTTCTCTCGTCTCTCAAGCAATAAAATTATCTCATGCTATGGATTTACTTGAAACACAAACCCTAGAAAGTTTTTATAAATATTTAAGAAAACTTTTTTCTGAAGCAGAAAAAGGAAAATCAAAAGGAGTAAAGAGATTAGTTCTCAGAGAAGATTTTAGGCTAGCTC
>PCVV01000041.1:21972-40000 GCA_002762735.1 Candidatus Pacearchaeota archaeon CG11_big_fil_rev_8_21_14_0_20_30_13 | reverse complement strand
ATATGGCTTGAATTGTGGGGATAAAAAGCTTGAAAATGTTCCTGCACTTTTCTTAAAGAAACTCCTTTATAATATAAATCAATTCCAGCAGTAATTTTGTTCTCACTATTTCTCATTCGGTAAAATCCGTCATCTATGACAAATCTGAAGTTACATTCATTACATCTGTATCTTTGTATTTTTCCTCTGTTCTGCGTTTTTCTTTTACCATCTTTTTTAATCTGATTAGAATTACATTTAGGACAGGTTACATTCTTATACTTCTGCTGAATTATATCTTTGGATTTCATTTTGGTTGGTAGCCGATTTGGAATCTAGAGGGCATAAAGCCCTCTTCATATTTACTTAACTAATTACTAATTATATAAGTAGGTTAAATTATATAAATGTTTCTCTAGTTAATTAGCAACTATATAGTTAATACTTTAAAAAGTAAGTTTTATAAAGAACAAATTTCTATATTTAATTATGGCTGAGATAAAAATACAGGTTAAAGGATATAAATGTGAACGTTGTGGACATGAATGGATTCCAAGGAAAAAAGAATATCCTATTCTTTGTCCAAATTGTAAATCTGCTTATTGGGATAAACCAGCCAGAAAAAAGAAATAATTTTTTTGAGTCCAATAACTCCCGCTTACGTTACAATGTACTTCATTTTTGGATATCTTTTTAAGATTAGGAAGTCTGCTTTTTTTATGGCAGAATATAATTTTCTTCAAAGAAAAAGAGATGTCCTGAAAAAATTTGATAAGTCTCATGAAGGCACCTGGGATGAGCATATTGTTAAGTTGTGTAATAAAATAAATTCAAAGGAAAATTATTATACCACTTCTTCTTGTTCAGGAAGGATTCTTTTAATGATAGATCAAGATAAAAAAGGTTCTGGACTTTTTTTATGGAAAAGCCATGAAAAGATAGATCTATCTGTATTCAGAAAATTTTTTGAATCTTTTAAAGGAAAATCTCCCATCAAATTTAAGTGTGAACCTCCAATTCTTCATGTTGTATGCAAAACTATTAACGATGCAGAAGAACTTTTGGAAAAAGGATTTAAATCTGGCTGGAAAAAATCTGGAATTATTAGCTTAAGGAAAAATATAGTCCTTGAATTACATGGAACTGAAAAATTAGAATTTCCCATTCTCAAAGATGGAAAAATTTTAGTGGAAGATCAATTTTTGAAGTTAATTGTTGAAAAAAGTAATAAAAAACTTGAAAAAGGGTGGGATAAAATTGTTTCTTTAGAGAAATTGATTTAGTAACTTTTTTATAATTGGAATTACTATAAAAATGATGGATAAAAGTGAGCTTGGTAAATTTATCAGTTCTAATCTTAGAAGGGGACTTAAAATTGAGGAGATAAAACAACATCTTCTTTCCCAAGGTTTTTTTGATTATGATATAAGAGAAGCAATTTCTAAATTGAATTTAAGAGAATTTTCCAAAAAGAGAGGGGAAAAAGTTCCGATTAAAAAAATTGAATCCATTGAAGGATGGGATAAAGATTTTTCAAAAGATTAATTGCTCAGATTAAAAGCTATTCTTAAAAATTTCTCTTTTTGCAATTCGAAATCGATAAAAATTTTGCAAACATTTTCAACTTTTTCTGCAAAAACTTCTGCATTTTTAACCGAATATCCTTTAATATTCTCTTCGGAATTCAAATTAATTTTTTTTCCTATTTCTTTATAGGTCTTTTCCTTTGTTCTACAATACAATTCTGAAAAAGAGTAATCAAAAAAATCAAGATTTTTTGAAATGAGCTCTATTTTTAATTTTAAATTAGAATCTTTAAATTTTTTTAGTCCTTTCTTTCCAAATTCTTCTTTAATATACTTTTCTAATCCTTTCAAAGAGGGAATCTCTAAAAAGTTTTTTTCACATTCTACCCCTTTTTTGATTTTATCTAATTTATAAAAATTATTGTGATAAATTTCAAAATATCTCCTCTTATATATAAAGATATTTAAATAAAACTCAATTTATCAACTCAAGATAGGAACTTTGCATAAGCAGAGTTGAAAAATAACAAAAAAAGGAGGTCATAAAATAAAAAAAATGGTACTTGATTTTGCAAAAGAAGCAATTCAAAATGCATCTACACACAGCATTAACTTTGATGAATTAAAAGCTGGAAAAGCTTCAATTAAAGTAATTGGTTGTGGTGGTTGTGGAAGTAATATGGTTACGTGGCTTTTTAATAAAGGAATTAATGGTGCAACAGTTTATGCTGCTAACACAGATGCTTTACACTTAAGTGTTGCTAAAGCTGATGAAAAAATTCTTTTAGGTAAAGAGTTGACTAGAGGTCTTGGTGCTGGTGGAAAACCTATGAAAGGTAGAGAAGCTGCTAAAGAATCTTTAGTTGATTTGAAGAAAGCTGTGGGCAATTCAGATATGGTTTTTGTTCTCGCTGGTGAAGGTGGAGGAACAGGAACTGGTGCAGCTCCAGTAGTAGCTCAATTAGCTAAAGAAACAGGAGCAGTTGTTATCGGAGTTGTTACAATGCCTTTCGAATCTGAAAAAGCTAGAATTGATAAAGCCGAATTTGGATTGCAAGAATTAAGAGAATCTACTGATACTTGTATTGTTCTTGATAACAATAGATTAGTAGACATTGCAGGTCAACTTCCCTTAGAACAGGCTTTTGCTGTTGCTAACGAACTTGTTAGTACAATGGTAAAAGGTATTGTGGAAACAATTACTTTGCCTTCTTTAATTAACTTAGATTACGCTGATGTTTCATCTATTATGAAAAACGGTGGAGTTGCAGTTATTGGAATTGGTGAATCAGATGCTACAGATCGTGTACACGAATCGGTAAAGCAAGCCCTTACTCATCCTCTACTTGATGTGGATTACAAAGGTGCAAGCGGAGCTTTAGTGCACATAACATGTGGTCCTGATTTAAAATTAGAAGAATTCGATGTGATTGGTAGAACTGTTTCAGAAAATTTGAGTAATGATGCACAAGTTATTATTGGTGCTAGAATCGCAAAGGACTTTGTTGGAAAAGTTAGAGTGATTACAATAATGACTGGAGTTAAATCTCCTTATGTATTAGGAAAAGATTTTGAGGAACACTCAATGCCAACTTCTAAAGGAATGTCTGACTTAGGGATTGATATTTACGGTTAAGTTAATAAATCCCTTTTTATTTTTTATTTTGAATTAATCCTGGAGGATAGGGGTCTTCCAGGATTTTCATTTTTTATTAAGAAATCATTTTCTAAGAATTTGTTTTTAATATCCTTCTGGAGCACGAGAATCAATCTTTTCAATTTTTCTCATTCTATTGTTTTCCCATTGATTGAAATATAAAAGATTATAAATATCTGATTTTGGTTTGGATTTTTTCGGTTTTTCTTTAGAGTATCCTATTGGAAAAATTGCTTCAATAGTATAAGCTTCCGGAACTTTTAGCGATTTTCTTACTTTTTCTTCATTAAAATGTCCAATCCAGCATGTAGAAAGTCCATACTCTGTTAAACTTAAGAGGAAATTTTCTATTGCTGCTCCTGCTTCTTGTCTTAGGAAAACTTCCCCTTTATCTGGAAAGGGTGTTGTAACAATGCCTTCATCCGAAATAAGAACAATAACGTATTTTGCCTGATTTATGAACTCTTGTTCTGACCATTTTGCAATCTCTGCGATAATCTTTTCATCATCCACAATTAAAAATTTCATTGGAAAAAGATTTCCTACCATTGGAGCATATTGTGCAGAATGAATTGCTTCAATGATCTCTCTCCAATCTGGCTTTTTATCTGTAAACTCTCTAATACTTCTTCGAGATTTTATTGATTCTTGTAAATCCATCTAATCTAGACGATACTAGGATTTTTAAGTTTTTATGCCCTAGGAGGGTTAAAATTCTTTGTAATCTATCTTTTGTGCATTAAAATACTCTTTAATGTGTTCTACTGCATCTTTTGGATTAAATTTACGGCAAGTATAAATATCTACAGTGAAAAAATTGTTTCTATTCCAAGTGTAGATTGAAGCTCCAGATTCTGCCCAGATCAGAATAGATTCGTACCCTCCATGATTGGGATTTACCTTGTAAGCAATATTCTTTATGATTGGCCCATAGATAATTTTTATGCCCAACTTTATTGAGAGCTCGTTCATGCAACTTTTCAATAATTTCGGGGTCATTTTTACAGAATAGATTCCTTCAATTACTAATCTTTGTCTATGGATATCTGGTGCGAAATTTTTCATTCGAGAATTATTTATTTTACATTTATAAACTTATTCCTTAGAAACTGATAACTCCTCCACCAAGACATTTAGTCTTTTCATAGAGAACTATTGCTTGGCCTTCAGAAATTCCAGTTAGAGGTTTATCCAATTCGATGATAATTTTATCTCCTCTTTTTTTTATTTTTGAAGAGATTAATTCTCCTACTTGTCTTATTCTGGAAAAAACTTTTTTATGTTTTAGAAATTCGGTTTTTGTTTCGTCGATTAAATGTAGATTGTCAATGATAATTTCTTTCCTTAATAGAAGATGGTGCCCTTCTGGTGCGGCGATCAAAACATTTTTTTTAACATCCTTTTTAGCAACATACCATCGATCCATTCTCTTTGTTTTTTCATTTTTTCTTTCAATTTCAAATCCATATCTAGGTCCAAGTCTTTGCCCGATCGTGTAAAAGTAGACTCCATCGTGTTTCCCAATCAGTTTTCCATTTGGATCCAAAATATTTCCTTTTTTTGATTTTATTTTTTTGCTTAAAAAATCTTTTAAGTTTATTTTTCCAATAAAACAAATTCCTACCGTTCCCTTTTTTTGTGCGTTTTGAAATCCATTTTTTTCTGCAATTTTTCTGACTTTTATTTTTGTAAATTCTCCGATCGGAAAAAGGGTATGGGATAAATCGTTTTGACTTTGCCTATACAAAAAATAAGATTGATCTTTTGATTCATCTTTTCCCCGATGTAGTTCAAAAAATTTTCCTTTCTTTTTTATTCGAGCATAATGCCCTGTTGCAATTAAATTGATTCCTATCTTTTTTGCAGCTTTGATTAGCAAAGGAAATTTTATTTTTTCATTGCAGTCTATATCGGGATTAGGAGTTATTCCCGATT
The DNA here is from genome assembly GCA_002762735.1 of Candidatus Pacearchaeota archaeon CG11_big_fil_rev_8_21_14_0_20_30_13. Classification (GTDB taxonomy): domain Archaea; phylum Nanobdellota; class Nanobdellia; order Pacearchaeales; family GW2011-AR1; genus GW2011-AR1. Next base: position 34,903 of record PCVV01000041.1, on the reverse strand, counting down.
TATATTTCTTGAACATTTCGTCTATCACTAACTCTTTATACTCTTTTTCAAAGTCAAGTGTTGCAAAAGGAATTCCTAATTTTGTGGCAATTTTTATCGCGTGATTTCTTTCTTCAACCCATGCACACTCCCCAGTTATTTTATTCTTGGTGTCTGACCAATTTTTCATGAAGGCACCATAAACATCATATCCTTTTTTTTGTAATAAAAGTGCTGCTACAGATGAATCAACTCCTCCAGACATTGCGAGAAGAACTTTTTGTTTGACTTTTTGCATAAATCTATTTGGGATATATTGGTTAAAAGAGTTTTGATTTTTTAAGATTAATCTAATAAACTTTTTTCCAAATCAGAAAGATACTTTTCTAATAAATTAACACTTTCAAAAAGATAAAAACTAATTTTTTCTTTTTCTTCAGGGGTAAAAGGATACTTTTCTTCTAATTCTTTTGTTATTTTAATATGCTTAATTGGATCTTTTTTGTTTATGTTAATTAAATTAAGTAATTCATTTTTTGGATCTTTTTCTTCTAACTTAAAATATGCTTTTCCTACTTTTTCATATATCTCTTGTTTACTTCTGTAAACTACATTTCCTATTGCTGCTCCAAATATCATTAGAATTTTAATCTTTTTTTGTTTAAATTTATTTGTATAAATGGAGACTCCCTTTTATCTCCAACCTTTAATTAAATCAGTTTGGAAACCTTTAAATAAGAAATTTCTTAAGGATTAGTATGTCCTGGTAGCTCAGTTGGTAGAGCGATCGGCTGTTAACCGATAGGTCGTAGGTTCGAGTCCTACCCGGGACGCTTATTTTTTCTTTTCTTTTAGACCTAAATCCAAAAGAGGATCTTCTTTCCTTTTTTCGAGACCTTTGTAAACATTGGCGTGTTTTGACCCTTGAATTATCTGAATTATTGCATCGATTGCTGGTTTGATGTTTTCCGAATCCCCAATAATTCCAATTTCATTCCCTTTCATTTCAAGAGAACATTTTGTTAATTCTGATAGTGCTTTTAAAACTCTTCCATCTTTTCCAATTAATCTTCCTCTTATTTTTTCCAAATTTCCTCTTCTTACAAATTCTTTTATATTTATTACATCAAATTCAAGTTCATTTTCTTTTATGGAGGTTGCATCTGAAAAACTGAATCCCATTTCTAAAGCATCTAAAACTTTTGTTGCAAAAAATTCTTCTTCTGGTGCACCTTCAAAAGTAATTTCTCGCCCATTGTTAGTAATTTTTATGTTTAACAACTTTTCAAGTCTTTTTTTGTTTTTTATGATTCTTACTAATTTATCCGAAATAATTGTTGCCATGTTTTTTGAAGAGAACTAATAATTATAAGGTTTTTGATTTGAGAAATATTAAAATTCTTCGTTTTCTTTTTCAAGATATCCGTTTTTATTTAACCAAGCGATTTGACTAGGTTTGTACTTTAAGAGGATTTCTCCTTTGTTGTCATCGAGTTCCCACGGTTCGATAATGATTACATCTCCTGGTCTAAGCCATAAATGTCTTTTCAATCTTCCAGGAACTCTTCCGAGACGATCTTTTTTATCAAGGCAATTTACTTTCATTTTATTTCCTCCATACCTTTGCTCAATAATTCCAATTACTTCTCTTCCTTTTGGAAGTGGGGCCCTCATTATTGAAGGTTCTTCTACGTCCTGATTAGAGCTGTTTTTATGATATGCCATAATAAAAAGATAAGAAATTTGTTTATAAGGGTTTTGGGGTTGAATTTTAGAATTAAAAATAATTTTATTTGATTAAATTATAATAAATTATTCCCTTTAAAGTTTCTCCAACTAAGGCTCCAAGATACCATTCTCCCTTGTTATTTATAACAGGATTATTTTTTTCTACTTGTTTTCCAAGTTCGTAAAATAAACTCCCCGGTATAGCATACTTTATTGTTCTAGCCAATACTTTATCTAAAACATTTAGGGCTGTTCCAACTGTTTCTTCTAGTTTATTTGTTTTTGTTTCATTTTCCATTTTATTTTTACCTCCTTGTGAGCTTTCTAATTCTTTTTTCATAAATTAGTTAATTTTACTTGCTTTATATCTTTATTCTTGGAAAAGTTAGAATATTTAGAAAGATTTATATAATTCTTTAGAAATATAGGTATAATATGCAAAAATACCAAGATTTTGAGGTAGAAAAGGTCAAATTAGATATTAAAGACAAAAAGATTTTAAAATTATTAAATAAAAATTGTCGTATAACTTTAGTAGAGATTTCTAACAAAACCGGAATTCCAATTGATAGTGTTAAGTATAGAATTAAAAGAATGGAAAAGAATGAAGTTTTTAGTTATGCAGTTATTTTAAATCCATTAAAAATAGGTTATCCTATTTTCAACACCCTTTTTTTACAATTAGTAAATTTTGATAAAGAGCAAGAAAAGAAATTAATGAATTATGTCCAAAATCATCCTTATTTAGCTTATGCCGCAAAAATTGCAGGAAAATATGATTTTGCGATAAGTGTTGTTGCAAAAAATTTAACCCAATTTACAAAAATCGTTGGAGACTTTAAAACCGAATTTAATCAAATTGTAAAAGAAGTAGATATGGCAATGGTACTTGAAGAATATAAGTATGATTATCTAATTGATTTAATTGAAGATTAATTTTTATAACAAAACTAAACTGTAAGGAATTTCATCTATCTTTAAAATCTGATCTTCAGTGATTATTCCAACTTCAATTGCACATCTTATTGAATGTTCTCCAACAAGATTAAATGTTGCATCTTCTCTTGAAAGATTAATCATAATTTCTTTTACTTCTTCCTCAGGAAGAGTTTTTTCATTCTCCCCTTTATAAAAGGATTCCTTTATGTCTAGTTGTTTTTTACCTTCAAAAAATTGTTTTCCAATTAGCTCTTCATCTGCAATTGCAATGACGTTTCTATATGATTCTATTATGTTTACAAACATTTCTTTAGATCCCAATTTAATTAATAAAAAATAAAATAAAAATTTACTTATTTAGTATGCCTTTTTGGCATCTCCGGATTTAACTGCTTTCTCAGCATTATCCTTTGACATCATTGCACACATTCCACATCCACAGTCAGTGCACTTTCCTTTTGCCATAAATCCTCCTTTAGGAGTTTGGTGCATTTGTACATCTTTCATGGGATGGTCCTTTTTTTTACATTTAACGCAATATCCTTTTACTGTCATTTTTTTTACCTCCTTGTAACTTTTCTTATTCTCCTAAGAGTAAAATTTATTTTTTAAAGGTTCTGGCACTAATGAAAAGTTATGATTTCATTAAATCTTTGATCTAATCGGGTGTTTTGCTCCGCACGCAAGACAACGGATCAGAGTAAACTTCCCTTCTTTAACTAGTTCAGTGTCTGGTTTTTTACATTCTCTACATAATACGAATTCATCTACATATTGTTCAATTTTAGGATTTATTTTTTTACTTGAAACTTTCATGTTTAAAATTACTCTATCTCCTTCTATTGTGGCCTTTGCTGCAAGTTCTTTAGTCAAAAATTTTAAGAAATGATCTTTATCTCTTCTTAATTTTGAAGCGATTTGAAAAAAATTTGTTAGAGCCGTTTTTTTACCTATAAACATCCCTTCAACTTTTGGAATCTCAAATCTTTCCCCAGTTCCTTCAATTATTTTTACATCCTTATATGCTCGATTAAGAAGTTCTTCATAAGATTCCATAAATTTGATTATTGAATTAGGTTTATAAAATCTTTTATGTATGCTTGAGAACTAGTTTTATCTGGGAGCTTGATAAAAATCTATCCTAGATATCTTAATCTTCCTGGTCTTGGTTCGAAGATTATTCCTTCTTCAAGAAGTCTTTGAATTTCTTCATTTATAGTTTCAGTTGAAATTTCTCTAAATTCAAGAAGTATTTTTTCTGAGTCAATTCCCCCTTCAGATTCTGCTACCTTTATCTTATCTAAAATTTTGTCTTTTATTGCTTGAACCTCTTTTTTATCTTTAACGGGTTTAGAATTTTCCTTTTTGTGTTTTTCAAGTTCAAGTTTTCTTACAAGAAGATATTTTGAATCTTTTTGGGAGATTATTTCTGGTTGGATGTATGTTTCATTATTCCAATTTCTAGCAACCCCTATTATTACAACTGTTTCTCCTTGAGTGATTCCTTTAAATTTTTCAGAATCTTCTTCGCCGAAAATCTTTAATTTAATTTGTCCTGAACCATCATCCAAGGTAAAAAAAAGGTACTTTTTATCTCCTTCACTTTCATACTTATCTACAATATTTCCCACAATATTCACTCTGGATATTTTTTTTGTGCCTAATTCAATATATATAAATTTTTCATTATCAAAAATTGGTTTCCCTAAAAGAAGATCTCCTATCCTTAATTTGTAAGCAATATTTCTTTTATACTGATCAGTCATAGGGTTGAAAATCAAAAACGGTTTTTAAATATTTATGTAAATTCTTGAATTGTTAAAAATTTCTAATGCAATTCCATTTTTTCTAAATTTTTTAAATGAGGAGGTTTCTTAATAATTATTTCAATCCCCTTTATAATTTCTGGACAAATCCCCTTCGGGGTTTAAAGATAGTTCCTTCTTTTGCAAGTCTTTCAATTGCATCTTCTATTTCTTCAGGAGTAGATTTGCCTTCAAGTCTTTCTTCAATTTTTTCAATGGAAACTAATTCTCCAAATTCTTTTGTTAAATTATGTATTGTATCTCTCACTAGAAAAATTTTATTTCTTTGGCTTGATTTCATTTTTCCAGAAATTTTGTCAATATCAATTTCTCCAGTTTCTTCATCAAATCCAACTTGCATTAAATAATATTTTAATAAATCAATTGCAATTTTTGCATCTTCTTCTTCGACTTTTTCAGACATTCTCAATTTTGCTGTGGCTTCTGCCATTCTAATTAATGAATTTAGTTGTCTTGCCGAAATCGGAATTGATTTCATTTCTTGTCCTTCAATCATGGGTCTATTTCTAAGTCCTACATAAAACTCTTTCATTTTATTTACTGCTTCGTCAGTTAATTTTGGTTTTATTCTTTGTCTTGCATATGCAATATATTTCCTAAACAAATTTTTATCTATTATCATCTCCTTTGCCTCTCTTTGATGTTCTTCTAAAATGTGGTCTGCAACTTTGGTATCATTTCCTACATTTGGGATATCTCTCATGGTAAAAATAATATCAAATCTATTAATTAATGCTGGAGGAAGATTGATTTGCTGAGCTATTCCCTGAGAAGGGTCAAATCTTCCAAATTTTGGATTTGCCGCTGCAAGAACAGAGGTTTGCGCTTTAAGAGTTGCCTGAACATTTGCTTTTGAGATTGTTACTGTTTGTTGTTCCATTGCTTCATGCATTGCAGATTGATCTGTGGGATCCATTTTTTCTAGTTCATCTATGCAAACCAATCCTTTATTTGCAAGAACCATAGCTCCTGCTTCTAATGACCATCCCTTCAAATACTCATCTCTCACAACGCTTGCAGTCAATCCTGCGCCTGAAGTAGACTTCCCTACAATATATCTTCCTTTTGGAGAAACGTTTGCCATAAAGTTTAATATCACGGATTTTGCAACTCCTGGATCACCAATCATCATAATATGAATATCTCCTCTTGTTTTCTGTCCATCTGTTTTTTGTTTTTGAACTCCTCCAAAAAGTTGTAAAAGTAAAGATTCTTTTATTTCTTCATAACCCCAAACGCTCGGAGCAATACTATCTCTAAGTTTTTCTCTTAATTTTGGATCTGCAGCTAATTCTTGAATTTGTTGTTCATCTTCTTCTGAAATGTCCAATTCTTCAAAAGTTTCTTCCATGGGAATAATGTTATTTACTTCAATTGCCAATTCAAAACGAGTTGACATTCCTCCTGTTGAAAGTGGAACTGGTACTTCTTTCAAAATCCCAATTACCTTAACACGTGCTCCAGGAGTTGTTCTCTCTTCCATTTTTGGTTCAACTAAATCTTCTTTTACAAAAACATTAATTCTCTTTGGTTGTTCTCCTCCATGTAGCATGTCTGGAGCTTCTTCGATAATAAGTCTTTGTGTGTCGACCATTTCTTTTGAAATTAATTTAAATCCTCCTCTTCTACCACAGGAACACCGACTAGGCTCACGAAATTTTTTTTCTATTTGTAATACAGAAATAACTGTTCCACAGCTTGGACATTCAAATTTTGCGTTTACCACTTGTGGTCTAACATCTGATGATTGACGAATTATTCCTTCAATTAAAATTAATTCATTTAGGTGTTTTGATCTTATGTTTCTAACTAAAACTTCATCTGATTTTTGAAGATTAAAAAGTCTGACTCTAACATTTTCAATTAAACCCATTTCTTCAATTGCGATCTCCAAAATTCTAAGGGCCTCTTCTGGATTTTTCATTAATTCTTCGGAAAGCATGGGAGATTCTTCTGCAATTTCCATAAAGTCTACATAAACTACATTATTTTCATCTCTTAAAGAGGATTTTAATTCTTTTTTATAAGAATCAATAAATCTTTTTGACTCTAGAATAAGCTCTTCTTGCTTTGAACTTTGTTCAGGTCTTTTTTGTTCCATAATTCCTTCATCTGGTTCTTGAGTAAAATCTATTTCATCCATGCAAAAGAAATGGATGTTTTGTTTATAAAAATAATTGTGGACTAAGAAGTGGTTTTAATGATTATTTATCTCTAGCAGACTAAACTCATTTTTTATAATTCTTAAGAATTGCCTTTATGTTTTTTAGAAGTTGAGTCATAGAATCTTCTAATTGTTGTTTGTTCTTTGTTCCAGTACAAACTAATTTTCCATTTGAAAAAAGGAGAAATGTTGCATTTGAATCTTCAAGTTTGTAAACTAATCCTGGAAATTGTTCAGGTTCGTATTCAGTATTTTCCATTTCCAATGCAAGATAATTTAAATTAAGCTGAAGATTAATTGTTCCAGATGCAACTATATTTTGAACTGTTATTTTTGGAACAATTGTAATTTTAACATTTACTTTTTTTAATTGTTTTATTACTTCATCAATTACTTTTCTAACTTGTGAAAGAGATTTTGTTCCAGTACAAACTAAATTTCCTGATGAAAAAACTAAAACTGCTGATTTAGGTTCTTTAATTCTTAAAACTAATCCCGGAAAAGTTTCTGGATTGTATTCAGTATTTGGTTGAGTTCTTGCAAGTTTAGTTAATGGAACTGGTTTTTCAAGAGAAGTTGTAGCAACAATATTTTGAATTTTATATTCAGAAGTTTTTTTAGACTTTGACTGATTTTTCTCGGACATCCTTTTTAAAGAAAAAAGAGGTTTATAAAGGTTTTTTTAAGAAAAATATTGATTTATCTTAGTTATATTTATAATTTTTTGATCTTTGGGTAATAAAGTCTTTTTCTATTTCTTCAAGAGTTGCAATATCATGTGTTCCCCGATCATTCCTAAGAGCAGTTATTCTTGGAAACCTAAGAGCCCACCCGGAAGCATAATTAGGGGATTTTTGAATATCTTGATAATGGATAGAAACCACAATGCTAGGTTTTAGTTTCACTTCTTTTCCGCTTTCTTTTATAATTAATGGTTTTAATTTTTCGTTTAGTTCGTCGAATCCAACCCCTTCTTTAGATTTTTCTTTTACTCCTGTTCCAACTTTTCCGATTTCTAAAAATTCATTTTCGTTTTTACATGAAAGAATAAATGATGAAAGCCATCCCGCTCTTTTTCCAGTTCCCCATTCTGCCCCAGTTATGACCAAATCAAGATCATTTGTTTCAGGTTTTAGTTTTAGCATATTCCCAACCCTTCTTCCAGGTTTGTAAGGAGCTTCAAGATTTTTGAACATAATTCCTTCTTGATTATCTTTTAATGCTTTTTTATAAAATTCTTTTACTTCTTTTTCATTAGAAGTAATCTTCATTTTTGAAACAATAAGTTTGTATGGGTGTTCAGTAATTATTTTTCTAATCAATTCGGCTCTTTTTTGGAATGGCGTTTCAAGTTCATTTTTTCCATTATAATATAAAATATCAAAAACATTTACTTCAACAGGTAATTTTTCAGATAATTTTTTGATTTCATACTTTCTTTTTATTCTTTGAGAAATTGCCTGAAAATCAGTATACCTTTTTGTTTTTTTGTCGTATCCCACTGCTTCAGAATCTAAAATAAAAGAGTCTCCTTTTACAAATTCTTTTATGTATGAAATAACTTCTGGAAACTGATTTGTTACATTTTCTAAACTCCTTGTGAAGAGGCTAATCTCATTTCCTTTTTTATGAATTAAAAGCCTGAATCCGTCGTATTTATATTCAATTGCCAATGGTTTTCCAAGATGTTTAAATGCATCTTCGATACTATTTGCTTTTTGGGCAAGCATTGCTTTAATAGGTTTTCCTACTTGCAATTTTATTTGTTCCAAATCTTCTAATTTTCCATTTTTTGAAGCTTCGAAAACTTCTTTCAAGTCATTAGATCTATCAATTGCTTTTTGAATTTCTTCTTCGTATTCTTTATTATTTTTGAAAAAAGCTTTTAATATAGAATATTTTATTGTTGATTCTTGAACTCCTATTCTCAAATCTCCAATTAAAGTTCTTACCAAGTAGAGTGATTCAGTGGGGTTTGCTGAAGTTAAAAGTTCAGTAATCAAGGATAGCTTTTTATCAACAGTTCCTTTTCCTATAAGCTCGGGAAGTTTTCTCAAATTTTCAATTACTTTTTTTGTGGTTAAAAGGTGAGTTGCGAGAGTTGTTTGCTTCTTTCCTTTTGTTAAATCTTTTGCAACTTCTCCAATGTCTCCAATTTTTTTCCATGATAAAACTACTTTTTTTGAATCAGTTCCTGTAGCTTTTGAAATTGCTTTAATTGCTATTTGATTAGAAATCCCTATTTTTCTTTCGTCATAAGTTGGATAAATATCTCCCTGCAAAAGATATAATATATCTGAATCTTCTATGGAAACTGTTTCTAAAAATTTTGAAAGAATATCAATTTTCTCTAATCTTTTGGTGGTTTGTGAAAGTTCTTCGTAAACCTTTGCAAGCTTTTCATACCTCATAATTCATCTAACTTAAATGATGTTTTTAATGTTTGGGTTTTATTTTTTAGATTCTAAAAATAGATGATTCACTTTTTCCCAATTGATTATATTAAAAAAATTTTCAATGTATTCTGGCCGTTTATTTTGATATTTTAAGTAATAAGCATGTTCCCAAACGTCAATTGCAATTAATGGGATTTGATTTTTTGAAATAGGGGAATCTTGATTTTTTGTTTGAATTATTTTTAGTTCATTATTTTCCAAAACTAACCATGTCCAACCACTTCCAAAAAGGGTTGTTGCAGAATTTGTAAATTGATTTTTAAATTCTTCAAAGGATCCAAATTTTTTGTTTAACTCTTCAATGATTTCTCCTTTTGGAGCAATTTTCTTTTTTAAAATTGACCAAAAAAAATCGTGATTATAAACTCCTCCACCATTATTCATAACGGAGGATCTTATATTTTCTGGAATTGAATTTAAATCTTTTAAAATTTCACTAATTGGTTTTTCTTGTAAATTTAGATTTTTTTCAAGTGCAAGATTAAGTTTATTTACATATCCTTGATGGTGCTTTGAATGGTGAATCTCCATAGTCTCTTTATCTATATAGGGTTCAAGTGAATCATACGCATAACCAAGGGGTTTTAATTGATATATCATTTTTATTAGATATATGAAAAAAGATTCATATGTTTAAATAGTTTTCGGAAGATTTTCATCTTTTTTTAAAATTATTAGAGAAATTTTTACAATTTATTTTTTTTTCTTACGCCTTCATTTCTTGATTTTCTTCTCTTTCCTGCACCAATTGAAGGTCTTACATTTGAAGTTGGGCTTTTATCTCTTAATCCCCTTGATTTTTTAGCAGCAGAAGTTAATCCTCTTTCAGGTCTATTCTGATTTTCTGGTTTTGTTATCCAGTTTATATTTTTATCGGACTTAATTTCAGCTTTGCTTGGATCAACACAAATAACTTCATAAAAATAATTCATTCCATCTTTTCCAATTTCATAAGAATTTAAAACTTCAAGATTAGAGAATTTTTTTGAAACTCTTTGTTCAGCAATCCACTTATAACTCATAGTTAAATTTTTTCTTGTGTGGAGTCTCTTACTTCTTCTTCCTTTGTTTGGTCTTGATCTTTTATGTCCGCCTCTTTTAACTCTAATTCGAACAATCACAAATCCCTTTTTATCTTTATAACCAAGTCCTCTTGCCCGATCTAATCTTAATGGTTTTTCGACGATTGTAAAAACATTTCCTGCCCTCCATTCAGTCATTCTATCTCTAAGAGTTTTAGCATCTGGCTTTTTCCAAGCTTGTTTTATATAATAATATAATCCGTGTACCATGGAAGTTAGAGAAAGATTTGGTTTTTAAAGGTTTTTGTAGAAAAAATGATCCTGCACGGATTTGAACCGTGGACCTCTGCCTTATCAGAGCAGCGCTCTACCAGGCTGAGCTACAGGATCATCTGATACTCAAAAGTTAAAATTTCTTCGTTTATAAAATTTATCAATGCAGAATTAATTCAAAACATCGAGTTCAAGAGTTAAAATACCCTTTACCAATGAATATTTTTTTAATGGAAGGTCGATAGGAATTCTTTTTATGTATCCTGTTTTTTCCGAAACTGCTTTAATTTCTAGGCTGTTTTCAAGTTTTATAATTGAGATATCCTTAATTGATTTTACTCCTGGAATTTCTACTTCGTACTCAATTTTGTCTTCGACTCTTTTTAATTTTGATTTTGGTTCCTTCTTTTTTATTTTTTTCCACTTTTCAAGGTTTTCTTCTGAAAAATCAATTGGAAGAAATTTCACATTTGGATCTTTTTTAGAAGGTTTAATTTGAGTTGAATTAATTTCTTTTCCATTGATCATTAGTCTCATATTTCCCATTGGGACCTTTTGTCCCTGCTGAAAATTTTTTGTCATTTCTTTTTCAAGCATTTTGAATGTACTGGAGATCATTTTGTTGATTATTTTATCTCCAAATCCTTCAATAATTCCTGGTTTTTCTTCAATCGAATCATTTTTTCCTAAAAGGCCCCAAGAATTCTCATTCTCTTTTATTTGAGATCCGCAATTGGGACAGAAGTTATGACTTCTTTTAACTTTCTCTTTACAAATTTTACATTTTTTTCTACTTAGCATTTAATTATTAAGAATCTTCTTTTTAAATGATTTTTCTTTCTTAATAGAGCTGTATTTTAAAACTTTGTGGATTAAAAATAGAAATAATAGGTTTTTTATATGTAATCTCTTTGGTTTTTACATGAAAAAGAAATTTTATATTACTACCGCTATAGATTATGTTAATGCAAAACCTCACATTGGTCACGCTTTTGAAAAGGTTTTAGCAGATGTTTTTGCAAGATGGAATAGGCAGCAAGGAAAAGAAGTTTTCTTTTTAACTGGAGTTGATGAAAATGCTCAAAAAAATGTTCAAGCGGCCGAAAAAGCGGGAATTCCCATAAAAGATTTTGTGGATGGAAATTCAGCTTCTTTTTTGGAACTTTGCCAAAAATTGAATTTATCTCATTCAAAGTTTATTAGAACTACAGATAAAGAACATTCTCTAGTTGTTAAAGAGATCGTTGAAAAAATTATAAAGAAAGGTGACATATATAAGGGAACATATGAAGGACTTTATTGTGTAGGTTGTGAGGCATATTACACTGAAAAAGATTTGGTAGATGGGAAATGTCCAGAGCATAATAAAATTCCTGAGCTTAGAAGTGAAGAAGCTTATTTTTTTAGATTAAGTAAGTATGAAAAAAATCTAAAAAAAATAATTCCTAAATATGTTGTTCCAAAATTTAGAGCTAATGAAGTTTTATCAAGAATAAATGAGGGATTGAAGGATGTTTGCGTGAGTAGAAAAGATTCAGAATGGGGAATAAAATTTCCCAATGATCCTCAGTATACAATTTGGGTTTGGATTGATGCACTAATCAATTATGTTTCTGGAGCGTCTGGAAATTGGCCTGCAGATGTTCACATTATTGGTAAAGGAATTAATTGGTTCCATTCCGTTATTTGGCCGGCACTATTACTCTCTGCGGAGTATGAACTCCCAAAAAAACTTGTTGTTCATGGATATCTAAATACGGATGGTAAAAAAATGTCAAAGAGTTTGGGAAATGTAATTGATCCGATTGGATTGATAGAGAACTATGGTGCAGATTCAGTGAGATATTCTTTACTTCGTTCTTCAATTTTTGAGGATTCAGATTATTCCGAAGACCTTTTGATTAAAAGATATAATAATGAACTTGCAAATAAATTGGGAAATTTAGTTAGTCGTGTTTCAGGATTGATTGAAAAAAACGGAATATCAAAAACTGAAAATAAGTTGATAAAAAAATTAAATGAAAAAAAGGTAAACTCATTTATTGAAAAATTAGAACTCGATAAGGCTCTAAATGAAATTTTTGCTTTTATTGATAGATGTAATGAATATGTTCAAGATAAAAAGCCTTGGGAAACGGGGGATAAAAAAATACTTTTTGAATTGAAAGAATCCATCTTAAAAATTTCAGAATTACTTTATCCTTTTATTCCTGAAAGTTCAGAGAAGATTAAAAAACAATTCAATCAAGCTAAAATAAAGAAAAGTGAATCTTTATTTTCAAAAATTGATGTACCAATTAATGAAAAGACTAATAAAGTTTTGAAAATTCAAGGGATTATGGATACGAAAGAAGTTGAATTCTCAGATTGGGAAAAACTTGATTTGAGGGTTGCAAAAATAGAAAAGGTTGAAGATGTTGAAGGGGCAGATAAATTGTACAAGCTCACTCTAGACGTTGGAGAACTAGGAACAAGGATTATCTGTGCAGGACTAAAGCAATTTTATGCCAAAGAGAAACTTAAAGGAAAAAAGATAATCTATTT
>PCVV01000041.1:5414-21905 GCA_002762735.1 Candidatus Pacearchaeota archaeon CG11_big_fil_rev_8_21_14_0_20_30_13 | reverse complement strand
TTTGATTGTTTTTGATAAAATATAACTTAAAGAAAATAATAAAGTTTATAATAAGATTTAATTCTAAACTTTATGACAAACTTTAATGAAAGATTTAGATTGGTCAAGGAAAAAATTCAAAAAGATAAAAATTTAATCTCAAAGATCTTCTCCTTTTCAGAGGATTTAAGTTTAATCCCTTCTACTAGTTTGGATGGCTATTATTTTTTAGAAGTGAACAAACCTTTTCCGCTTGGAATTGATCCTTCTAGGAGGCACATTTCTTTTTTTGAAGAAATATTATCTAAAATGAGGATTCTTCACGAAGAATCCAATGGTGAAATTGATTTGCCAAAAGCATATTTTTTGCTTGAGTCCCGTAAAGGGATTTTAAGCGAAGATTTAACTTGCAATTATCATCGTGCAGTTTTTAGTTTTAATTTTTATTCTAATTTAAATTCGGTTTTAAAAAAAGTTTTTCAAAATGATCCTTTTTGGTTGGAAAGATCAACTTTTCAAATTAAAGGTAAAAATTATGAGAGATTTCCAGTAATTGATTTAGACCATCTACAAGTTAAACGAGAATATCAAAAAATTTTTAAAGAATATCTTGAATATTACAAAAAACATGAAGATTTTTTAATAAAAAGAGATAATTTGAAAAATTAATTTCTTGTGAAAAGTTTTTTTAACAATTCTATAATAGTCTCTTTATCCTGATCTGAATCATATTCTTCTTCTAAAATTTTTGCTGCAATTTCTTTGTAAGCTCTTGCCGATTTTGATTTTGGATGAACACAGACTAAAGGATTTTTTTTTCTAAGTGCATCCTGGACTAAAATGTCTTCTGGGATCATCCCTAAAATAGGAATTTCAAGCATTTCTTTAACTATCTCTGGAGAAAGTTCATATTTATTTTTTCTTACTCTTGTAATGATTATTCCAAGAATAGGTTTATTCATTGCCTCCGCAACTTTTATCGTTTTGAGTGCATCGGTTATTGCTGGCATTTCGGGATTTGAAACTAAAATTATCTCATCTGCTGCTTCCATTGCACTCATTGCTTCTTTTCCAAGTCCAGCAGAGCAATCCAAAATTACTATATCTGCTAAATTTTGAAATTCTTTTTTAAAATCTTTCAGTTTTTCCATTTTTAATTTTCCCAATTCTTTAACTGAAAGTGAGGAAGGAATTATTTTTATTCCAGATTCATGAACATAAACTGCTTCATAAGGATGGGCTTTTTTTTGAAGTATATGATTAAGATTTATTGGGACTTCCGGCGAATTAAGATGAATTCCTATGTTAGGTGTAGACATATTTGCATCAATTATTAAGACGTCATGATTGAAATGTTTCATTGCTGCTCCAAGATTGATTGCAGTTGTTGTCTTTCCAACTCCTCCTTTTCCAGATGCAATAACAATTACTTTTTTCATTTTTCATTCAACTTCTTTTTGGTCATGCCAATAAATTTTTCTAACATTTCAGCATATTCTTTTAATTTTTCAAGATTAATATTTATTTCTTTCCCCCTGAAAATTACTTTCAAAGTAACGTTTTTTCTAAATTCTCCAATTCTTTCAATTTGCAAACTTTCAATTTTTCTAAGCATCATAAAAAAATCAATGGTGTTTAAGGCATTTTGATCTTTTTTTAATAATCCTTTTATTTCAGCAATTCTTCCCATTGCATTCTCAGAAACTTCTTTTACTTTTCCTTTTTGTTTTGCATCTTTTAAAATGTGAATGATGCAAGTGTCAATCATCTTTCTCCATCTAAGTAAAAGATTCATGATTACATCACAAGTTTTAGTATATTTCAAGCTTACATATAGAAGATGATCTGCACTTATTTTTTCTTGAATTATTTCTTCCATTTAAATTGGACCTCATTTCTTAAATTTGCATTTTTTGGGGGTATATTCTTTTTCATTTTTTAAACTAGAAAGTAACTTTCTGGAAGAGTTAAACCTTTTTATAATTATCTTATGAAAGTTCGAGTATTGATTCAGCTAAATCCCTTGTTTTTTCAAGAGATTGTCTTGCCTTCTTTTCTGAACAACCCGTTTTTTCTATAATAGTTTTTATATCTTCTGAAGAAATTTCAACCTCCTTTGATTTTTCACTTACCTCTCCTGAAATTTGAAAACTTGTTTGACCTTGCATTTTTATTCTGATCACTGAAGGATTTTCAATGATAGTAACTGTGCCATCTCTTTTTTCAATTATCACTTTTTCTGCAGAAATTTCTTCTTGCGAAATTCCCATCTTTTTCATCATACCCTGCATTTGTTTAGGGTTTACTCCGCCAAACATTCTAACCCAAGAAAAAGCCAAGACCGATTCTAAATCCTATTATTAGGATAATGAACGCTACTACGTGAATTGGTTTTAGCATAAATTTACTTGCATATTCTTCTTTATAATTAACTAATCCTCCGAACCCTGATGGAAGACTAATTCCTTGATTTTGTGCCATTGTAAATTGAATTTTTCCTAGTATAAAAATCTTTTTGTGAAATTTATAATTCTCGATACAGAAGAACTTTTAAATTTGGATTGTATCTAAAGATTTATGGCAGAATTTAAAATCCAAGAAATGGAAAAGAAGTGGCAAAAATATTGGGAAAATGAGAAAATTTACCAATCTAAAAGTATCTCTTCAAAAAAAATCTATTCTATTGATACTCCTCCTCCTACTGTTTCGGGGAATATGCATATTGGACATGCATTAAGCTATTCTCAACAGGATTTTATTGCAAGATTTAGAAGAATGTTTAATGGAAATGTTTTTTATCCCTTTGGTACGGATGATAATGGCCTTCCTACAGAGAGATTAGTTGAAAAATTAAACAATGTGAAAAGTGTTGATATGAGTCGATCAAAATTTATTGATTTATGTTTGAAAACTCTTAAAAAAATAACTCCCGAATTTGTGCAAGATTGGAAAAGCATTGGAATTTCATGTGATTTTGAAAGAATTTATTCAACAATCACCCCTCAAGCTCAAAAAATCTCGCAAAAGTCTTTTATCGAATTATATAAGAAAGGATATATTTACAAAAAGAGTTTTCCAACAATTTGGTGTCCAGAATGTCAGACTTCAATTGCGCAGGCAGAACTTGAGGATAAAAATGAAAAAACGTTTTTTACAACTTTGAAATTTTTTGTAGGAACCGAGATTTTGCCGATCGCTACAACACGGCCTGAAATGTTGGGTTCATGTGCTGCAATTTTTGTTCATCCAAAAGATAAGCGTTATAAAAAATTTGTTGGGAAATCTGCAAAAGTTCCATTTTATGATTTTTTGGTTCAGATTATAGAAGATGAATCTGCTGAAATGGAAAAGGGAACTGGTGCATTGATGATTTGTGCGTATGGAGATAAATATGATGTTGATGCCATCAATAGATATGGTTTAAATTCGGAGATGGTGATTGAAAAAGATGGAACAATTGGAGGAGTTAAAATAAAAGAATTCAGAAAAGATATTCTTAAAAAATTGAAAGAAAAAGATTTAATTATTGAGCAAAAGGAGATTGAACATTCGTTAAATGTTCACGATAAATGTGGAACTGGAATTGAATTTGTGGAAACTCCTCAATGGTTTATTAAAATTTTGGATAAGAAAAAAGAATTTTTAAAACAAGGTGCAAAAATAAAATGGCATCCGGAATTTATGAAAAAACGTTTTGATAATTGGGTTAATGGGCTTGAATGGGATTGGTCTATTTCTCGTAATAGACATTTTGGAATTCCAATTCCTGTTTGGGAATGTGAAGAATGTAGAGAGATAATTTTACCCAGTGAAAAAGATTTGCCGGTGGACCCTTTAGAGATGAAGATTAAATGTCCAAAGTGTAATGGTCTGACAATTCCCGAAAAAATGGTTTTAGATACGTGGGCAACCTCTTCAGTTACACCCCAGATTGCTTCAGATTTATTTGGGAACAAAATAAAATTACCTTTTTCTTTAAGGCCTCAAGCACATGATATTATTCGAACCTGGGCTTTTTATACAATTGTTAAATCATACTTTCAGGAGGGGAAAATTCCTTGGAAAGAAATTGTAATCTCTGGGAATGTCTCTCTTGGGGGAGAAAAAATGAGCAAATCCAAGGGGAATATTATTGATCCTAAGATTGTTTTAGAAAAATATGGTGCAGATGCTTTGCGTTTTTGGGCAGCAGGTTCTAAATTAGGACAGGATTTAGATTACCAAGAAAATGATTTAGTTACAGGAAAGAAAATGGTAACTAAGTTGCTAAATGCTTCTAATTTTGTTTTTATGAATCTAAAAGATTATGACGGAAAAAAAAGACCAATTAAACTAGAAAAAATTGATGAACTCTTTTTAAAAAGTTTAGACATTTTAATTAAAGAATCAACAGAGTATTTTAAAAAATATGATTATTCTACCTCAAAGCAATTAATTGAGAATTTTTTTTGGAACTCTTTTACAGGGTATTACCTAGAAATTGTAAAAAAAAGAGTTTATCAGGGAGAGGGGGACAAAAGACTTTCTGCTCAATATACTTTGTATCAAGGCCTTCTCAAAATATTAAAAATTTTAGCTCCAATAATGTCTTTTATTTGCGAAGAAATATATCAAGAAAATTATAAAAAATATGAAAAAGAGAAATCAATACATCTTTTTTCTTGGCCTTCTTTTGAAAAAGGGTCCAAAAATTTGAAAGAACTTGAACATCTTTTCGAAGTGATTTCAAAAGTTAGACAGGAAAAAACGAATAACAAAAAATCAATGAACTCAGAAATTATTTTAACTTTAGAGAAAAAAGATTTGAAAGAGTTTGGAGAAATGATTGAAGATTTGAAGAATGTTACGAATTCTAAAGAGATTAAAGAAGGAAATAAGTTTTGTGTTGAATTTATCTAGCCTCAACATTTAATAACTAAATATTTTTTATTTTAAAATGGCATTACAAGAACTAACAAGGGAAGAACTTAAAGAATTTATTGATTTAATGAAAATTCATCGTGGACAAGCAACAGAACTGATTACAGTGTATATACCTGCAGGATATGATGTTAATGCGGTTCAACGTCAATTAGAAGCCGAAAAATCAACCGCAAAAAATATTAAATCAACTTCAACAAGAAAAAATGTTTCTGATTCCTTAGATAAAATTGTTCGTGCTCTTAAGGATTATAAAGTAACTCCTCCAAAAGGAATGGCACTTTTTGCGGGAGATGTTTCTCCCATTGAAGGTCAATCTGATATTCAAATCTGGGAAATTAGTCCCCCGGAGGAAATTAGAGTTCGTCTTTATAGATGTGATAAAGAATTTGTTTTAGAGCCTTTAGAATCAATGACAGAAGTAAGTGAAATTTATGCACTTTTAGTTATGGATAGAAAAGAGGCAACGATTGGAAGACTTTTTGGAAAGAGTATTGAAATTTTACAAAAAATGACTTCTGGAGTTCCTTCAAAAGTTAGAGCAGGAGGACAAAGTTCACAAAGGTTCCATAGAATCACGGAAGGGTTAACTAAAGAATTTTATAAACGAATTGCAGATGAAATGAAAAATTTATTTTATGAAGAAGATAAATTAAAAGGAATTCTTATTGGTGGTCCGGTTCCCACAAAAAATGAATTTGTTGATGGGGAATATCTTCCTACAAAATTAAGAGAAAAAATAATTGGAATCAAAGATCAAGGAGATACTTCAGTATCTGGTCTTCAGGAATTAGTAGGATTAAGTCAAGACGTTTTAGCAAATCAAGAGATTATTCGTGAGAAAAAAATTCTGGAAAGATTTTTTAATAGTCTTGGCAAAGATCCAAAAATGACTCCTTATAAATATGAAAGTGTAAAAAAAGCACTGGAATTTGGAGCAGTTGATCTTTTAATTCTCTCTAAAAGTTTTAAAAAAGAACAATCAAGTGAATTAAAAAGAATTGCTGAAAAAATGGGTACTACAATAGAAGTGGTTTCAACTGAAACAGATGAAGGAGATCAATTCAATAAATTGTCTGGAGTTGGCGCAATTCAGAGATTTGGAATTTAAAAAGATTTTTCTCTAGATTCTAAATTTTTATAAACTAAAAAGTTTTTTTCCTTTTATGTCAGGATTCCCATTGGAAAAAATTTTAGTTATGAATTATAAAAGTTATTTAAAATCAGTTGGAAAGTCTGAGGAAGATTATCTCTTTAAGGGAGTTTTTGTGGATGGAGTTTCTTCATTTGAAGTGTCAACTACTTTTTCCCAAGAAGTACCTCCAAATACAGAAATAGTTACGGATTATTTTGATTATCCTTATAAGGATAATCTGGGGTATAATTGTTCTTCTAATGCACGGGGATTAGCATTAATTCCAAAAAAATAATCTTATTTTTTACAATCAAAAACTAGAATTATATTTGAATAAGAAAGATCTTTTACCACGGGATATTCTTTAACCAGAGTACAATTATTCTGAATAAATTCGCTTGGCGTTGAAGCGTCAAATCCTACTAATTCCCCACTTTCTAACAAGGTTGCTTTTACAATTATAAATTTCACCCCTTTAATTTTTTCTATAATTTCTCCTATCTCAAATTCTTTGGTCATAATATTTTTTGGATTGGTATCAATTATATTTCCTGCAAGAGCTCTTTCAGATTCAAGTGAAACAAGAGGTGTTATTTCAAAGCTTCCATAAATGGTGTCTCCTTCAGAAGAATTTTCTTTTACAAAACTAGAAATTTCTTTATGAAATGGAATATTCGAAGCAGTTGCGTAATTAGCAATATAAATTATTGAGTTGATTATCACTAAAAGAATAATTAAAAAAGCAAGTAACTTGTTGAAATTTTTATAAGATTTGAACTTGAAAATTAATTTTGTAGTAAAAATTGCTAAAGGGCCAATTATTAATCCAAAATAAAGGTAGTAAATATCAGAATAAATAATATACAAAAATATTGAAAAAATGGTAGTAATAAGAGGAAGTGCTAGTTTCTTTTTTTCTTTATCAAAAACAATCCATAGAATGGATCCAATAACTAAAATCAGATCTCCTATTATAAAAAATTGGGAAACTGCAATTTTTGATAAGCCAATTCCAGAGATTAAATTTAATCTAAAAAAGAAAATTTGATTGAGATAATTGCCATTAGAAATAATCTCAAAAAATAAACTTAGGGGGATAAAGAAAGTTATTGCTCCTACAATGAATTTCAAGATGTCCTTCTTTTTATATATAAAGAGATAGATTAATGCTCCTGCAATTGGGAATGGGGCATAAAGGCGGGTGAGTAATGCAAAACTTGCAAAGATTCCTGCGATAAATGGTTTGTCGATTTCTATAAAATAAATCATTCCCAAAATAAAAAATGTGGTAAGATGAATTCCAGTTGAATAATCCGTTGTAAGCAGAACGAGAAAACTAAATAAATAAAGTGTTGATGCAACTAATCCTTCTATTTCTCCAAACTTTTTTTGCATGAATTTAAAAATAAAAAATGAACTTCCGATTGTTGCGAAAATAGGAATTAAATTTAAAAGAATTATCTCATTTCCAACTAATATTTTTCCAAAAGCAATAATGTAAATCTGAAGAGGGGGACTTGCAAAGAAAAAATCTCTATAAGGAATCATCCCTTCTAGAACAGCCTTTGCCATATACATATAAGTATGTCCGTCGCTGAATTTAAATTGCATTTCAATTATTTTTAAAATGAAAAAAACTAAAGCAATTTCCCAGAAGTGTAGATTATTTTTATTTTTGGTATTCATTTTAATTTGATTAAGAATCACAAGTTTTTTAATTCTCTCTTTTGTTGTCAATTTTATGGTTGATAGAAAAGATTTTGTTCAGTTTTTTAAGTATGCCTTAGTGGGGTTTTCTGGAATTTTTGTGAATTTATTTTTCTTGTACTTTTTTACTGAATTTTTCAAAATTTATTATTTGGTCTCTTCGATTTTTTCATTTGGGATAGCCACATTTAGTAATTTTTTTATAAATAAAATTTGGACTTTCAGAGAAAAGCTTAGTGAAAAAATATTTGCCAAAGGAACAAAATTTTTAATTGTTGCCGGAATTTCTCTTTTGGTCAATACTTTTTTTCTTTATCTTTTTACAGATCTTCTAGATGTTTATTATATTATTTCACAAATTCTTGCAAGTGGATTTACCCTAATTACAAATTTTATTGGAAATAGATTTTGGACTTTTAGAGAATAATTTTAATCTAAAAAATTTCAATCCACCTATTTTTTATGAAATCTGAATCATTACAATGGTAAACTTTATGAGTGAACTGATTAAATCCCAACTTCAATTTCATATTTGAACTTTTTATTAATTCTTTATTTTTAGAAGAGATCTTCAGTTGAGGGGGTTTGAACATTTCTGGAAGTGTTCCAAAGCAGTCATAAAATTCTTCTTTTCCCAATTTCAATTCTTCTTTAGAGATATTTTCTCCAAATTCCCAATAGAGATGTTTTATTCCATGCATTCCTAAAGTTTTGTTAAGAGACAAGAGCTTAGTGCACCAACTTTGATTCTTTTCGATAGAATTGTTCTCAAAATTAGGGACTACCCATAGCACATCTGCTTTTTGAATCAAGGAATATTTGCAAGGAATTCCAGGGGTCACATCATCAAGTTCTATATGACCAAATAGCCTCACAAAAAAAAGAGTAAAGACTAGCAAAAGTGGAATTATCCAAAATAAATGAATCTTTTTCATTTTAAATTTGAAGTAGCAAAAGATTAAAAGTGTTTATATTCCCTCAAATTTTAAAAACAGAGATTCCGTCTAATTTATATGGAGATTACAGAAAAAACCTTGGATGAGATAGATTGGTCTAAAGAAAAAGAGAACATTAAATTAGTGGAGGCCATTTTTTTTGTATCTGGTCATTTTTTGTCTATGCAAGATTTGATTTCTCTTTCGAATCTGAATTCTTTAGTTATAAAAGAAGCAATTGAAAAACTTAAAAATAATTATTCAAAGGAAGACTCTGCACTAGAAATTGTTGAAAGAGACAATCTTTGGAAAATGGATGTTAAACAAGAGTATCATAGTATTATTAACAATCTTGCAACAGGATCAGTTGAATTTTCCAAAGCAGAACAAGAGACGCTTGCTATAATTGCATATAAACAACCTATAAAACAGTCAGTGATTATAAAAATTAGAGGAAATAAAGCATACGATCATGTTCATAAGTTTCTTCAAATTGGACTTATAAAAAGTAAAAAAGAAGGCCATACCAACTTGCTTACGCTTTCTGAAGAATTTTATGATTATTTCAATGTGGATAAATCTGAGAATGTTTTAAAAAGTGTTGAAGAAGAAAAAACAGATTCAGTGGAGAAACAGGAGAATAGATTTCTTAACTAAGTGAAAATGAAATTGTTAAATAAACTAAAGAATTTTATTTTAGGCAATTTAGTTTTATTTCTGCTTTTTGTTTTTTCCACAATTTTCTTTTTAATTCAGCATTATTTCTATCTTGGATGGGATTTTTCTGCTTATGTTTTAAATGCAGAACACTTTTTTTATTCCGGATTATACTTTGAGGTATATAGGGCTCCCCTGATTAGCCTGATTCTTGGGCTTTTTTTATTTTTAGGAAAATTTTCTGAATCCATTTATATTCTGATTGTTTCCATTCTGTTTTTGTTTAGCACATTAAAATTATCTGATTCCTTATATCAGAAGTACTTTTACAAATATAGAATTAAAAAAGAACAATTAAGAGCAATTTTTTATTTTTTTAGTTTAAATCCGTTTTTGCTTTATTATGGATTAGTTGAGGGAACAGAGCTTCTTGCATTGAGTTTTTTTGAATTATTTCTTGCTTACTTCATCCTAGGAAAAACTTCCGGGCATTTTTTGGGACTTGCTTTTTTAAGTAGATATAATTTTTTGATGTTCTTCCCTTTACTTTTTTTAAATAAGGACTATAAAAAAGTTTTAAGAAACTTCTTTTTTGCTTTCCTTGTTATTTTTCCTTGGCTTTTGTACAATTTTTTTAAGTATGGAAACTGGTTGACGAGCATAATTGATTCTTATTATCTAAATATTTTTTCAAGGCAGACAATGATTCAGCAATTTTCATATTCTTCTTTGCTTTATGTATCCAACTGGTTAACCCCTTTTGTTCTCGTGGGTTTGATTTTGGTATTTTTTCAGTTGTTTTCTAAAAATTATAAGCAGGATATTAAAGCCGATTTTTTGTTTCTATTAATCTTGGGATTTTTAATCTATGACATATACCAAACTCCCTTCAAGGTTCAAAGATACTTTTTTAATTTTGTGCTTCCTTTTGCTTTTCTTTCAACCTTATCTTTATGTTATTTAATTGATAAAATTGAAAAAAAATATATTTCCAAAATGATCTTGAGCCTACTAATAATTTTTTTAATTTCTTTAAGTGTTTTATTTGTAATTGCTTACAAAACAAACGGGTCAGATGAAGTTTTTTCTAGTGCTGCCAATGATATCCAAAAATTAGGCTTGCAAGAATGCAAATTTTTGTCTTCTCATTGGGTGCCTTTAAATTATTACTCCAAGAATGCCCACTACCTTTATGATTTTAAAAGTGCTTTGTTGAACAATGAATCTTTAGTTATTTTTTATAATGATCCTACAATAGATGATACTTTTACCAAAGAAGATTTGGAAAATGCAAATGTTGTTTTAAAAACCAAAGATTATATAATTATAACTTCGGTTAATATAACCAATCAGACTTGTAATAAGAAACTAGGTTCAAAATCTCCGATGATTGTAGATTCTTGTGGAATAATTTATGAAAAGTCTTCAATAATTAGAAAAGTTTTATCCAAATTTTGCAATTTTATAAATTTTAAATCTTCCTGAATCTCCATTTTAATAAAGTTAAAATTGCCATAAATCCATCTTTTGCTTTAATGTGTTTTCCTTTAGATCTTGCGGAATAAGAGATAGGGATTTCTTTTATTCTATATCCTTTTCTTAATAGCTTTGCAGTTATCTCAGGTTCCCATTCAAATCTTTTTCCTTCCGCATTCTTTAAA
Source organism: Candidatus Pacearchaeota archaeon CG11_big_fil_rev_8_21_14_0_20_30_13 (assembly GCA_002762735.1). Taxonomy (GTDB): domain Archaea; phylum Nanobdellota; class Nanobdellia; order Pacearchaeales; family GW2011-AR1; genus GW2011-AR1. The sequence goes on along the minus strand of PCVV01000041.1, from coordinate 10,911 downwards.
ATTTCTATAACTTCTTTGTGAAAAACTTTGTAACAAGTGGGCTCATCTGTTAATTTTTGCAAAAAAAGTAAATCTGTTGTTAAAGTTACTAAAATTCCTCCAAGGAAAAAAAGTAATTTTCCTCGTTTGCCTTTTCCCTTAATTCTTGATCCATAAACAATTTTAGTTTCTCCACTAATTATGGGTTCTATTAATTTTTTATATTCTTGAGGATTATATTCTAAATCTGCATCCTGAATAATAATTATATCCCCAGTGCAGTAATTTAAACCTGTTTTTATTGAAGCTCCCTTTCCTTTATTTTTTTTGTGAAATATGATTTTGAGATTTGAGTTCTTTATTTTTTCTAAAATTTTTTTTGTTTTATCTGAAGATCTATCATCTATGATTATAATTTCCTTCTTAATTTTTCCTATTCTTGCCTTTTTAACTTGTTTTATTGTTTCTAAAATAGTTGCTTCTTCGTTGTAAACTGGGATTATTATTGAAAGTTTCATAAATCTACTTCGTTTTTCAAATTTAATAATCTTTATTAATCCTTTTTTTGTTTATCTTTTATGCAATTTTTATTTAAAAAATTTATATTTTTTTGTTTAGTTGGAGGAATCGGAGTGATAATTGAAACATTTTCTTTTAATATTTTATTGATATCTGGATTAATTTTTTCTAAAAGTAAAGTTATTGCTTTATTCATTTCTATAACTTTTGTTTTTTTACTAATAGAAGATTAACTTTTTTAGCACATGATTTGAAGATTACCCCTCAGATATTAAAATTTTTACTCGTTTACTCTTTTGCTATTTTGGTAAACTTTTTAATAAGTTTACTTGTTAAGTTTTATCTGGGGGGAGGAATTTTAGAATCTAATCTTGCTTCTTTTGTTGGGATAGTTTGTGCTTTACCTATTAGTTTTTTTGGATCTAATTTTTGGGTTTTTAAAGATAAATAATCTCTTTGGAGAAGATTAGTGATTTACTTATGTTCTATCTCTTTTAAAAGAATAATAATTATAAATAGACTAAATCTTTTTGAAATATGGAAATAATAAAAATATTAGTTTCTCTTAGTATCTATATAGGGTTTTTTGCTTTTGCTTTTTATCTACTTAGCTTTATAGGTAAAAAACCTAAAATAATGAAGAATTGGACTCCTCTTGTCTCAATTATAATTCCCGTATATAATGAAGAAGAATGCTTAAAAAAAACTGTTGAAAGTGTACTTTCTTTGGATTACCCTAAGAATAAACTTGAAGTTTTAATAATTAATGATGGTTCGAAAGATGATACTGAAAAAATAGGTAAAAAATTAGAAAGGGAATTTTCAAATGTTAAGTTTTTTTCTAAGAAAAACGGAGGTAAGGGTTCTGCATTAAACTTTGGAATAAATAGATCAAATGGGGAGATAATAGTAGGTTTTGATGCAGATTCATTTGTTAGACGAGATGCTCTAAAAAATATGCTTCCTTATTTTGGGGATCAGAAAGTGATGTGTGTAACTCCTGCAATGAAAGTTTATCACCCTAAGGGAATTCTTCAAAGAGTTCAAGCAATTGAATATGATCTTGGAATTTTTTTGAGAAGAGTCTTTGCAAATATAGATTCAATTCATGTTACTCCAGGACCATTTTCTGCTTATAGAAGAGAATTTTTTGAAAAACATGGGGGCTATGATGAACATAATATTACAGAGGATATGGAAATTGCAATGAGGATTCAAAGTTTAAATTATAAAATAAAAAATTCTCCAAGTTCAGTAATTTACACAATTGCTCCCACTAAATTTTTAGCCTTGACAAAACAAAGAAGAAGATGGTATTATGGAATGATCTACAATCTTCGTAAGTATAAGTATATCTTTGGAAAGAAATATGGGGAGTTAGGACTGATTATTCTACCACTGGCAATTTTTTCAATTTTAAGTGTTATGACAATAAGTATTTATTATTTCTTCAAAGTAATTTCTGATAATTTACATTCATTAAATCTTTATTCTCTTATTGGTTTTGATTTTGTGAATAATTTTAATTTTAAATTATCATCTTTTTTAATGGAAATTTATAAATTGTTTTCAGAAGAAATAATCTTTTTTGGAATATTCTTTTTTATTTTTTCGATATGCTTACTTTTATCAATTAATAGACTCCTTAATTCTGAAGAGAATTTTATTTCAATACTTATTAGTTATTTTTTCTTTATTTTGTTTTATGGTATTTTATTTACGTTTTGGTGGATTATATCAATCGTATATTTTATAAGGGGAAAGAATGTTGAATGGTAAAATGAAAAGGGAAATTAATTGGACAAAAATCTTATTAGCGTTTTTAATAGCAAGTTTCTTATTTTTTTTTGGTTTATTCTTAGGGTATCTTTCAAATCAGATTATTGAAAAAAATTCCAATCAAATTCTAGAGGAAACTAAAAACAAATTATTTAGTTTAGAAAGTTTATCTTTACTTCAAGAAGATTATCCTTGCAATTCTTATATGTTAGATATAACTTCTGAAAAACTGAGTTTCATTGGAGAATTAATAACTCTTCTTGAAAAGAAGAAAGGTGTTAATGATAGGGAAGTTTTAGATTTGAAAAAGGTATATACTTTAATTGAGGTAAGGCATTTTATGTTAATTAATGATTTGAAGAAAAATTGTCAGGCAAATTATAGTACTATTTTGTTCTTTTATTCTAACAAAGAAGAATGTAAAGAGGATGTAACTAAAAAATCTTTTATTCTCACTTTTTTAAGAAATAAATATGATTTTGTTCGAATATATTCCTTCGACTTGAATCTGGATTCTGAGATTCTCTCTTTTTTTAAACAAGTTTATAACTTAGATGGATGTTATGGAATTATTTTGGATGGAAAGAAGATAGAGCAAGATATACAAAAATATGAAGAAATTGAAAAATACTTAAATTAGTTCACATCTTTTTAGCATACAAATATTAAAAATGGATATTACTAGATTTTTTATGGCAGAATGTTACAGGGGGGGTATTTCTGATGAAAGGGAAAGGTTGTTTGAGGCTATATCTAATAAATGAGTTGTTAAAATCTGTAAAAGTTGTGCTAATGAAGACAATTTGCCTTTAGTTTAGCCTATGGATTTAAATAAGCCTGAAAAACTAAAACTGTTTATGAGAGCTTTCTAGAATGGTTAATCTTGACCAGAAAAGCACAAGAAAAATGCTTATTGAAATGGAGAGACAGGAAATATAAGATTTGATAGGGCTAGGACCGAAAGAAATCCAGAGATAAATATTAAAAGTCCTGGTGGCAGCAATTTTGAAAAGAAAAAACCCCCACCAAGAACAGATTTAATTAATAATTTTCATTGAATTATTATGAGGGCGTGAAGGTCCAAAAAACTCACTCAAAAACAATTGGCAAAAAATATAGGGGAATCAGAATCAATTTTAAAAAGTGCAGAATAAGGAATTATTCTTAATAATGCAGACACTTTTGTAAGGAAGCCTGAAAGTTATTTGGGTGTAAAACTAAGAAAAGGAGAAAGTCCATATTCTCTAGAAGGACCTCTATTTGTTAAAGCGAGAATAAGTGAAGACTCTGCTAGGAAAGAAATTAGATAGAAGTTTGAAAAAGAAGGAAATTTTGATGCTAAAAAAGCAGAACAAAATGTTTGGTCCAAATTGCTCCTCGAAATAAAAAATGAAAATCCTGAAGTTGTTTTAATTCCCATTGCTTATGATTCTAATCTAATTTCTTTGAATTCTTTAGTTTCTTCTTATAATATTACTAGTTTTCCTTCAGTGATAATTAATGAAAAAACAGTTTTTTCTGAAATTTCTTCTAAAGAAGAAATCTTTCCTTAGGAATTTTTTAAATTTAACACAATAATCTTAAAAAAGGGAGTTCTTGTTATTTATTTATGGGCGAATGTTATTTGTGTGGAGTCTCAGGAGATAAGACTGTTTTATATGAAGGAGTTTACAAGTCAAAGGGAATTATTCATGTTTGTCGTAAATGCTACTTTAAAGAGAAAATTCCATTAATCGATAAGAAAGAGATTTACTTAGATAGAATTAATTCAAGTGAAAGTGTTAGGCAAAGGCTTTCAAGAATGGCCCATATTAGTTTTGAAAAACATGAAGAAAAAAAGATAATTCCAAATAAAGAAGATGTTCACTTAAGGGACATTGTAGAAAAAAATTTTAAAAAGGAAATTTATTCTGGACCGAAGACTCCAACTGATTTAATTGACAATTTTAATTGGGTAATTATGAGAAAGAGGAGATCTTTAAAGATTTCAAAAGAAAAAGTCGCAGAAGATATTTTTGAACCTCTTATTGCAGTTGAGAGTTTAGAAAAGGGAATTCTCCCAAGAGATTATCAATCAGTTATAAAAAAAATTGAAGGGTATCTTCAGATTAATTTAAGAAAAGACAAATGGGACTTTGATCATAAAGATATAATTAATGAGTCCAAAGTTCCTACAGGAATTTTAATTTCTGAAATCAAAAAAAAAGTTGAAGAGGAAAGAGATGAATATATTGATATTAGCAATTTAAACTTGGAAAAAGTTAATGAAATTTATGGTACTCCGGAAACTCTTCCAAGAAAAGATGCTCAAAAGGGAAATTCAAAAAAAGATATTAGTGATGAAGATGTTTCAAAACTTGTTTGGGGAAAATAAATCTTTTTCTATTATATACTTTTGGTTCTCTAAAACTTTAATAATCCAAGAAGATAACCAAACTTATAGAACAAAAGTTAGCTTACAATTTATATCATCGTAAAAAGAATTTTGTAAATCTTCTAAAACTGAATGAATTTGATTATAACCAAGAAGGAAATATTTTAACTCAAGATGAAATAATGGTTGGAAGAATTTTGAATTCACTTCCTCCATATGTAATTGTTCATCTCATTGAAAAAGGGGATTCTAAATCTAAGAAAAAAGCATATTCTAAATTGGTGAAATTAGCAATTGAGTTTAGTATTTAATTTCTTAATCCAAACCTTTATAAATCTAAATTGGAATTTTAACATATGGAAGTTAAAGTATTAAAGAAAGAAAAAAATGAACTTGAATTGGAATTTGACAATCTTACTTTTCCTGAAATTTTGAGAGTTTATTTGAATAAAGATCCTGCAGTTACTTTTGCTGCTTGGAAAAAAGAGCATGCTACTATGAATCCTTCTATTTTAGTTAAGACGAAAGGAAAAGATGCAAAGGCTGTTTTGGAACATGCAGTAAGTGAAATTATAAAAGATTTAGAAAAAGTTGAAAGCGATTTTAAAGCTTTGAAATAATCTACATAAATACTTATTAATTCATTTTTCTATTTTTCTTTATGGAACAATCTTCGGAAAGAATTTCTACAGGAAGCTATGATTTTAATGATTGGCTTAATGGAGGGTATGAAAAAGGGATTGTTACAATGATTGTTGGTCCTCCAGGTTCTGGAAAAAGTAATCTTTCAATTTTAGCTGCTTGTAGTCAAGCTAGAGAAAAGAAGGTAATTTTTGTAGACAGTGA
>PCVV01000041.1:0-5369 GCA_002762735.1 Candidatus Pacearchaeota archaeon CG11_big_fil_rev_8_21_14_0_20_30_13 | reverse complement strand
CAGTGAAGGAGGTTTTTCAATTGAAAGAGTCAAACAAATTGTAGGAGAAGAAAATCTTGAAAATGTTTTAAAAAATATATTAATTTTAAATCCTACAAATTTTTCTGAGCAAAAAAAATCATTTTCAAAACTTCTTGAAAATATGAAGGGGGAGGAAGTGGGTTTGATTATAGTAGATTCTATAGCCATGCTTTATCGTCTTGAATTAGGAGATGCTTCTTCTGAAGAAGATGAAGGGAAAATAAAAGAAGTGAATCGGGATGTTGCAAGACAAATGAGAACTTTAGTTGAGATTTCAAGAAAGAAAAGTATCCCCGTTTTAATTACTAATCAAGTTTATGGAAATTTTTTATCTTTTGAAGATATCAAAGAAGGAGTTGAAAAAGAAATGAACATTGTTGGTGGAGATTTATTCAAATATTGGAGTAAATGTATAATTGAACTTAAAAATGATCGAACAAGAAAGGCGGTTTTGTTAAAGCATAGAAGTTTGGACAAAAAAGATTTTCATTTTGAGATTAAGAATGAAGGGATATTCAAAAAGGGATTATTTTAATTTTTCTTTTTTATTAAAAAATAAGAACCCAAAGAGGTGATTAAAATTCCTCCAAAAAGGAAGAAATAATTAATTTGGTGAACATAGGGAAATCCTCTAAAAAGATAAATTAATATTGAACCTGAACTAATGGAACCGCATGGAGCCATAACACATCTTAGTCCGTTATCGTAGTTTATGAATGGGATAAAAACTATAAAATTGCTTAAAGAAAAGAAAATTCTTTTTAATAGAAGATCCATAAATGAGTGAAAATTCTTTTCTTTTTAAACTTTTTTAAGAGTTCAAACAAAGTTGAAACCTTAAAAATAAATTGTCCCAAATTAATATAAACTTTGATTATTTTTATTCTAAAAATGGAAGAGGTTAAATTTGGGGTTGTTGAAAAATTAAGCAAACTTAATTTTAAATCTAAGAAAATAGATTCTCTTTCAAAATTCGAAGGAGTTTCTCCGCCAACTATTTTTATAGGATCTAAGCTAAAATATCCTTTAGTAAATGTGGGGATTTTGTCTCCTTTAGAAAAAGTTGAAGACGCAAGTGTATTTGATGATCCAAAAAGTTGGGCAGAAAATGATTTTTCTATTAGTAATATTATTGGATTAAGAGAAAATCTGCTCAATTCAAGATTTCAATCTAATGTTATGGACGCAAGATTAAATAAAAAGTTTACAGAGCTTGCAAAGGAAATTGCAATTTCTTCTAGTCCAGTTGATGTGGAGATTGAACTAAAAACAAAAGTCAATTTTGGCAATCAATCAGATAGGATTTTGACTCCACATGGGATGAGAGCTGATTTGAAAAATGCCAAGGTTACTAGTAATGTGAAGATTGATCAAAAAGTAGATAGAGTTATGAATGACGAAATTAAAGCAAATGAAGGAATTAGTTATCTATATAATTCTGGAATAAATGAGTATAGTCTTTCAAAAATTTTAAGTGTGGGGGTTATGGGTTTGAAAAAAGATAAAAAAATGGTCCCTACTCGATGGAGCATAACTGCAACGGATGATATTCTTTCTAAAGAGCTCCTCAAAAGTGTAAAAGATTATAAATGGGTTGAAAAGCATAAACTTTTTTTTGGAGAATATTTGGGAAATCAATATCTCATTTTTCTTTTTCCAAATGTTTGGAGTTATGAACTTTTTGAACTTTATTATCCTGGCTCAAGTTGGAATCCTGGAAATGAGATGAAAGCTTCAACGGATTCGGAAGGATTTAATGGTAGAACTACCTATGCAAAAAATTGTGCTGGAGGGTATTATGCAACAAGACTTCCAATTTTGGAATATTTAAATTCAATAAAAAGGCAAGCTGGAGTTTTAGTTATTCGTCTCGAAACTCCAAGCTATTGGGCTTCTTTGGGAGTTTGGGTAGTTAGGGAGAGTGTTAGAAAATCTTTTATCAACTTTTTGGACTTTGAAACACGCGAAGAGCTTTTGGAAAATGGAAAAAAGGTTTCTATTGAAAAATTTGGTTTTAATCCAGACCTAATCTATAAAAAAAGCAATTTAATAAAAATTTATGGAACTCAAAAGAATCTTTTGAACTGGTTTTAATTTTTTTCATTGTGGAAACCTTTTTAATGAGAGAATTCTTATTAAATTTAGTACTTAAAAGGAGGGAATTTATGAAAAGTAACTTCACGGATGGTTTTTTGGCTCTTGTAGCTTTGGTATTTGTAATTTTTGAATTTAGTTATTCAAAGATTATTATTATTGTTGCAACAGCATTGATTTTACTTCACTCAATTTTACATATGGGAAATTGGTGTGAATGTGGATCTAAAAAACAACCAGTAAAATCCAAATCTAAAAAATAGATATCCTATCTTTCTTTTTTATTCTTTTTTAACTTTCTAATTCGTTATTTTTTTCTTCTAGTTTTTTCTTATATGCATCGACTCTCTCTTTGTTTGTTTCACATTGAGTATTAAAACAAAATATCCAAGGTTTTTTTCCTTTTTGAAGAGCCATTAAAAGGGGAAATCCACATTTTTCACAATCCTTTCCTACCTGATTTATTTTTCCATATGGTGGAAGAGAATATGTGTTTTTACAGTTTGGATATCCAGAACATGCAATAAAAAATTTCCTGTTTTTTGGGGAATAAGTAATCTTTAATTTATCTTTTTTACAAACTGGGCATGGATTTAGGGTATTTTCTTCTCTTTCAAGTTCAATTTGTTCGGTTCTTGCTCTTATTAATTCATTTCCAATTAACTTTTCTTTTTTTTCAAATTCTTTTGCAATATTAATGATTAATCCTTTTGCTTTTTCCAAGATTTTATTTTCTTTTTCTAATAATTCTGGAGTTGTTTTTTCACTTGTTTCTACAATTTCATCCATTTCATCTTGAAGTTCTTTTGTTAACTTTTCATCTATAATTATTGGAGAATACTTTCCAAGAGTTTCAATTAGGGAAATTCCTAGTGGGGTTGCTTCAATAGATTTTCCTTTTATATATCCTCGATCATAAAGTGTTTCGAGAATTGCTGCACGGGTGGCTTTTGTTCCAAGATTTCTTTTTTCTAGTTCTGATAAAATTGAAGCAGGAGAATATCTTTTTGGAGGTTGAGTTTCTTTTTCTTCGATCTTTTTTTTGATAATTGTTCTTTCCCCTTCAACATCAGGAATTTCTTTTTCGGTTGATTTAACAGGATAAAATTCCATCCAAGACTTTTTTCTTATATGAGCACCAGAAGTAGAAAAAGTTAAATTGTTAATTTTTGTAGAAATTCTTTTTCGATCGATTATTGCATCGTCACAAAAGAGCGCCAAAAATCTTTTCACAATTAACTCGTATACTTTTTCTTCATGTCCTGAAAGAATTTGAGTATTTCCGGTGGGGTATATGGAAGGATGTGCAGGATCTGTTTTTAATCCTTCTAAAGGTTTATCTTTTGTAATTAATTTTGAAACTTTATACCTTATTTTTAAGGTTTCAAGAATAGATTTATAATCAATTGAGCTTGGAAGTTTTTGTGAAGAGGTCCTTGGATATGAGATTAACCCTGCAAGATAAAGTGCTTGTGCAGCCTTGAGGGTATTTGAAGGGGTGATCCCATAAAGTTTATAACTTTCTGTTTGTAAGCTGGTCAAATCAAATGGGGGATTTGGAGAAACATTTTGTGAAGCTTTTTTTGTTTCAACATTTACTTTCTTTCCGACTAATTCATCAAGAGTATCAATCTCTTTTTTATCAAAAAAATCTTTGGTGCATTTAAGTTCAATTTTTGGGTTATCAAGAACTATTAAAATTTGCCAGAAAGGTTCTTTTTTAAAAAGCTTAATTTCTTTTTCCTTGTCTACAATCAATTTTAGTGCTGGCCCTTGGACTCTTCCAATGGACATTATTTTGAATTTTCCAGTAGTCTTGATAGCATTCATTAACGCTCTTGAGATATTTATTCCGTAAAACCAATCTAAATAATGTCTTGATTCCCCGGCAACCGCTTGTCCCCAATTCAAGTTAGGCAATTTTTTTTCATAAGCTTCATTTAATTCATTTGTTGTTAAAGTTGAAAATTTCATTCTGTTTGCATCTTTTTGATTGCAGATTAACTTTACTACATTCTTCCCAATAACTTCCCCTTCTATATCAAAATCGGTTGCAACTGTAATTGATCCTGCATTCTTTGCAAGTTTTAAAAGGGTGTCGTAATATTTCTTTGTGAAATCCTTTTTTTTTACCATATAATTTGGTACCCATGAAATATCAAAAATCGGAACAGTTGAACCAGAAACATTTTGTTTTAGAGTAAATAGATGTCCAACTGCACAAGCAACGATAATTTTTTTGCCATTCCTATCCACTTCATAATAAGGAACTCCTCGTACAATTTCTCTTTTTGTTGCAACTCCAAGTGCATTTGAAATTTTCAATGCTGCTTGAGGTTTTTCAGTGATAATTAATTCATATCCATCTTTTTTTAAGAGAATCTTTGGAGCAACATAAATCTCTTCTTTTGTGATTGTTTTTCTTTCCATTTTCAATTTTGATTTTTTTGGAAGGTTTGATTTTTTTCCTTTTACTTTTTTTCCTAGATTGTTTTCTTTTTCAATCGTTATAAGTTCTGATCTTGATGGTTTTGAAGAAATAACTTCAGTTGTTTTTATGGTAAATTCAATTTTGGGATTGTATTCTTTCATCATTTTTTCTGTTGAATATCTTAAAATTTCTTCACGATCTTCATTATTTTTGACTGGTTTTTCAGTTGTTTTTTTGAAATTCATGTCCGAACTAAAAAAAGATTCTGTTGCGTGGTCTTCTCGTGATTGTCTTTTTACCATTTTGTATCCTTTTTATAAAACTTTCTTGTTCTTATATTTTTTTAAGAGTATTCCACTTTTAAAGTGTTTTGGGCCATTTTGGCAATTTTATAGGAGTTTATTTTTTAGTCTGCAAGGTTTTTATTCCCATATTTTGCAATTCCAGTGATATCCTTCATGTCTGTTTTGAATCTTTTTGCTTTAGAAACTGATTTAAGTTCTATTTCTGCAATAAGAAGAAGATATTCTGGATAGTAGTCAAATTCAATCTTTTTCTTTTGATATTTTTTTTCTAACCTTATTTTTTTAACTGTTTTTGTTTTTAATTTTTTAAGCGCTTCAAATGCTTCTTTAGTTATTTTTCTCTCAAATTCTTCTCTTTTTAGATTCCCTTTTGATTTTAATGTTATAAAAAAATCTTTTTTTATTTTTCTTATTCTTAAATTATTTGGGATAAAATTTATTTTGAAACCAAATATCTTAAAAATTTCTTTGGATAATTTTTTTGGAATATAATGTTGCGTTACTTTTTTTCCTTTTGA
>PCVV01000053.1 GCA_002762735.1 Candidatus Pacearchaeota archaeon CG11_big_fil_rev_8_21_14_0_20_30_13 | reverse complement strand
TTGATAGATTCATAGAGTTCTCAAAAGGCAAAGGGCTGAATGAAGATTCAGTTAAGGAATATATTCAAAAAAATCTCAAAGATAAAAATCCAATGAGTGTTCGGAGGGATTTATTTGCAATTAAATTTTTCTTTGAAAAAGTGTTAAAACAAAAGATAACTATTCCTAATCCAAAGAAAAACCATGCTCTTCCCTGTATCCTCACTCTGGATGAAATAAAAAAATTAATTGAGTCTTCAATTAATGTTAAGCACATATTAATACTAAAACTTCTTTACGGGTGCGGATTGAGAGTTTCTGAAATTGTTAACCTTAAAACAAATGATTTAAACTTTGATGAAAACTTAATAAAAATAAATTTATCAAAAGGAAAAAAAGACAGATTTGTTAAAATGCCTTCATCAATAAAAAATGAACTCGAGAGTTATGTAAAATTGAGCAATAGAGCAATTTTATTTCCATCTAACCGTGGAGGAAAGTTAACAAAAGATACAATTCAAAAAATTGTTCAAAATTCTGCTAAAAAGGCTGGAATCAAAAAAAGAGTTTACCCGCACCTTTTAAGACATTCATTTGCAACACATCTTCTTGAACAAGGAACGGACTTAAGAATTATTCAAAAATTACTTGGTCATTCAGACATAAAAACTACTCAAATTTATACTCAAATTTCCCAAGCATCAATTAAAAACGTTAGATCCCCCTTGGACAATTTATAAAATGGCAAATAAAAATAAATTATTATGGGAAATTTTAGTCCCAAAATTTTCAAACAAAAAAAGAAAATTTTCTGTTAAGTTTCACAAAGAGTGGGATAAAATGGTGGAAAAGATTTCTGGAGGTTTGACAATACTAAGAACTGCAAAAGGGAGATGGATAAACCCCGATAGAAAATTATTTGCAGAAGTAATGATTCCTGTAAGGATCTATTGCAGTGAAAATGAAATTGAAAAAATAATGAAGTTCACTCTTAATTATTATAATCAGGAAGAAGTGTTCTGCTACTTAATAAGTAATAAAATAAAAAAAATGAGAAGAAAATGACATTTGAAAAATCATCCCTTGGATTTGTTCACATTTATACCGGTGAAGGAAAAGGAAAAACTTCTGCTGGGATGGGCTTGGTTATTCGTGCACTCGGAAGAGGATTAAAAGTAAAAATAATTCAATTATTCAAACGAGATACTGGAGAACAATTTTTTTTCGAAAATTCTGGAGTAAAATATTTACAATTTAAACCACTTCATCCTTATTTCAAAAATTACGATCAAACTCAAATCGAAAGTTTAAAAGAAGAATTTTTAGAATTTTGGACAGAATCATTAAAAGATATAGATGAATATGATTTAATTTTGATTGATGAACTTGGTCCAGGTTTAAATTGGATGATAATTCCGGAATCCCTTGTGTTTGATTTAATCGAAAACAAACCCAAAAATACTGAATTGATTTTTACAGGAAGAGATTTTCCTGAAAGTGTAAAAGAAAGAGCGGATTATGTTTCAGAAATAAAAAAAATAAAACATCCTTATGACAAAGGAATTTTTGCAAGGGAAGGAATTGAATACTAACTATTTTTCTAAATTTAACTAATTAATTGAAAATGATTATCCTTAAAAATGCTAGAATATATTTTAATTTATGGTAAATTGGGATGAATATTTTATGTCAGTGGCATATCTTGTTGCATCAAAAAGCAAAGATGAATCTACCCACATGGGCGCAGTAGTTGTCGGTCCAAATAATGAAATTAAGTCTACTGGGTATAATAGTTTTGTTAGGGGCTTAAATGATGAAATCGTCGCAAGGCAAGAAAAACCTGAAAAATATTACTGGTTTGAACACGCTGAAAGAAATGCTATTTATAACGCAACTTTGATTGGAACTTCTCTTAAAGGATGTAAAATTTATACTAACGGAATTCCTTGTATGGACTGCGCAAGAGGTATTGTCCAATCTGGAATTTTAGAGGTAATTATTGATAAAAAATGGGATAAAAAAAATCCAGATCTTTGGAAAGAAAATGCAAAAAGAAGTATTGAAATGTTTGAAGAAGTGGGAGTTCTTCTTAGATATTGGGATGGGAAAATTTTGCCCATTCAAAAATTTATGAGAGGAGAATTTTTGGAATGATCCCTCTGATTTTGATGCTTCTTGATTTGATCGGACTCACTGCACTTACTCTTGTTCAATTTAATATTGGTGTTGCCTTTCAACTTGTATTAATGTCTTCGATATATTTAATTGGAAAAGGATTTATTTTTAGAGATGTGATGAGCATTATTGATTTACTATGTGGCGTTTATCTTTTGATTGCTTTTCTCTTAGGAATTTCTTCTTTTATCTATTGGATAATTCTTGCATGGTTTTTGTATAAACTATTTTTTGTTGCATTGTTTAGTGCCATTAAATTTTAAAACAATTAATCTCTTTCTAAAAAATGATAGTGGGAATCACTGGAACTCTTGGAGCAGGCAAAGGTACAATTGTAGAATATTTAAAAACAAAAGATTTCACACATTATTCTGTGAGAAGCTTCATTGTGGAAGAAATAAAAAAAAGAGGACTCCCTATAAATAGAGATACAATGGTTTTAATTGGAAACAAATTAAGGGAAGCAAATTATCCTTCTTATATTATTGAGGAAATTTATAAAAAAGCCAAATTGGAAAATTCAAATACTGTTATTGAAAGTTTAAGAACTATCGGGGAGGTTGAAGCATTAAGGGAAAAAAAAGATTTTTATTTATTTAGCGTCGATGCAGATATAGAAAAAAGATATGACCGTATTTTGAAAAGAAAAATTGAATCTGATTTTGTTTCATTTGAAGAATTTGTTTCAAATGAAAAAAGAGAAATGGAGAATAAAGATCTATTTAAACAAAACCTAAAAAGATGTATAGAAATGGCTGATTTTAAATTTGAAAATAATGGAACAATTGAAGACCTTTATAAAGGCGTTGAAAAAATTTTAATTGAATTGGATAATTAAAAAAGCGAAGATATTTTTTCTGCCATCTGTCTATTTATTTCGTCTTCTGTATCATAAAGATTAAATCTTGTGACTTCGGGCATAGTTCCTCCATATTTTTTTGTGCCTTTTTTGTACAATTTTTCAAGCCAATTAGTTGCATATCTTTTATTAACTAAAACTTGGTAAGAAGCATTTTTTTCATGATCATCAAAATCTCTTCCATTACTTCTTTCTTGTTTTAATCTTAAATAATCACTAACTGTCCAGTCTTTTGGTCCAGAAACAACAAAAAGATTTGTTGGAGGATTTGCAAAAGCAATTTTGTGCCCTTCCAACTGTAAATAATAATTTTTATGAACCCCTTTTTTTAGATAAAAAAAATTATACCTTTGATAACATGCAGACTCTTCACTTCGGCTTCTTATTATTATTTTATTATTCTCTCTAAGAGGTTTTCTAAATCTTAAAAATTCGTCTGTTCTATAAACACTATGTGTTTCTGCTGCTGCTTTGGGGTTTAATTCATCATTAAATGCAGATCGATTTTGCTCAATCACCCTATTAACTTGACCTGCTCCTCTTTTTGTTGGCTCCTCCATGATCCAAACATCTGCAGAATTCGGATCAATATATGAGGTGACCTTATTTTGCATCATTGACGCAACACGTAAATCTTGATTTGTTCCTCCCCCAATTAAACATCCTGCTGCAACACCCAAAAATTTTTCTCTCATTTCGGAAGTTGTACTCTTGTCGGTAAAGAATTCCGCATAAGAAAAATAATTCTTATTTATAGTCTTAAAAAGAGAAGTATGAAACAAAGCATCAATTTCAGTTCCCCTTAAATCTCTAACCTTCATTCCTTTGCTCTGAAATAATTTAACTAACCCTTTAATTTGGGTATTTGTTCCACTCATATCTGGACCACAAACAACAATATCTAAAAATTTCCCTCTTTCCATTTTAATAAAATTTCTTTTTGATTTTTAAACAAATCTTTAGGGGAGTATACAAGAGGTCTTTAAACAATTCGCTCTGTTGCTTTCTTTTTTCCCCAATTACAAGATCCATCACATAATTTGGGTTCTGGAGCACATGATGGTTTGTTATAGTTTTTTCCAAATTCTTTCTGATATTGTAAATATTTTTCTGCAGTAGCAAGAGTATTCTTCATGGTTTCATATTGAGCATGACCACAGAGCCTTTCTACAGCTTTTAATCTAAAATATTCAATAATTCCTCGCTCATTAACTTTTAATAATTGAGCTTGGGGAAAATCTGTTTTAGAGACTTTCTTTAAATCTTCAATCCATTCTTTTTCTACATTCGCATAACTAACAATTTTGGGAATGAAAAATCCTAATTGGGCCCCAAATTCAGTTCCTTCTGAAACATGATAATTTATTGTTCTATGCCTCTGAACTTGGGCCAATGAAGCGAAACTCATGAGATAATTTGTTGAATAAACATCTCCAAAATGTTCCTCGACATTTCTAAAATTAAAAATTGAAACCTTTTTATCTGTTTTATGCTCCAATCCTTTAATTTTTAATATATTTAATTGATTAGAAAAATCTTTCATGATCGGAATTAATTTGCATTCTAGATCTGAAGATAAATCTCCAAGCCTTCCTTTATCAAATTGATCCATTAAAAAGTTTAATTGCCTTAAATTTATAGTATAAAGCATTTTAGTTGGAGTAAACACACTAGTCATGTATCTCGCATTCTCTTTTGCAAGTTTTTCTATTTTATCCCGTCTAAATTTCTCATCTTTTATTTTAGGATATACAGAATCTATTACAGGCAAGAGAATTTTTGACCATTTATTATAAAGAATTTCTTGAAAAGAATCCATCTCTTTCATGGTAGTGTACCTCGCAGATTTTTCACTTGTAACATACTGTTTTTCGTTATTCAAGACCATTGCTCCTATTTTAGGAATTCCATCAATGTAAAAATTAAACCATAAATGTTCGAAAATACTATGATGCTTAGAAGGAATAATGATATTATCTATTAAATTTTTATTAAAATCCTCTTTTAACAACCTCTCCCAATCATACTGAGAATAACAAACTCTTGCACAATTTTGAGAAAATCTTTTAAGACCATTCATTATTTTATCTTTGTCTGGATCCTTCCTTAAAATTTTCTCAACTTCTTCGTAATCAAAAAAGAATGAATTATTCTCCTCATTTATTAATTCTGGTTTTGTTAATCCCACTAAACTAATTTTCATAATTCTTCTAGGACTTGCATTATTTATATAGATTTCTTATCAATTTAAATCTAAAATTTTATAAATTAATTTTTTCTCTAACAGAAATGACTGGAAATGATATTGTCCCAGAACTGACTAATGGAGAGTTCGAATCGTTTGTGAAGGAAGGTATTACTTTTTTAGATTTTTTTGCAGAGTGGTGTATGCCCTGTACAATTATGAGTCCAATAATTGATGATCTTTCTGAAGAATTTGAAGGAAAGATTCGTTTTGGAAAAGTTAATGTTGATGAAAATGCTAAAATTGCTCAAAAATTTGAAATCTCTTCAATTCCAACTTTTCTTTTAATTAAAGATTCTAAAGTTCTTGAAAGATTTTCTGGAGCAATGAGTCAAGATGAACTGAGTGAAGTTTTGAAGAAACATCTGTAAAAACTTTTATAAACTAATTCTCTTAAATTAGTTAGTAGCATCAAATGGCTCCGTAGCTCAGCCTGGTCAGAGCACCGGACTTTTAATCCGGGTGTCGAGGGTTCAAATCCCTTCGGGGCCATTTTTAGAGAAATTAATTTTTTGTAAGACCAAACTTAATTTTTTTAAAAAAATACTAAAACTTGCATAAAAAAATTGTAAAGGCAAAGATTTATAAACTAATTTTTTATAAATTTTATATTGTCTAATGCTTAGATAGTATTGTGCAATAGTAAATAAACTCCCCGACGACAAAAAATGCATATTCTACAACCAAAACACGTAAAATTAAATGAAAAAGAAGTTGATGATCTTTTAATCGGTCTTAATATCTCTAAAAGCCAACTTCCAAAAATTTTATCCAGTGATGTTGCTCTTCCTGAAGGTTGTGAAATCGGGGACGTTATTCAAATTGAAAGAAAAATAGACTCGGAATTAAATGTGTATTACCGGGTTGTTGTATAATGGTCGAAGGAAGAACTCATTTAGTTGTAAAAAAATACCTTGAAGACCATTCACTCGTAGAATCTAATATTGTTTCTTATAATAAATTTATTGAACATAGAATGCAAGAAATTGTTGACGAAATTTCAGGTGGAATTGATCAAGATGAAGAAGAATTTAAAATTCAACTTGGTAAAATAGAAGTCGGAAAACCAGCAGTAATCGAAGCTGATGGAAGCACTTCAAGGATAATGCCTTATGAAGCTAGATTAAGAAATTTAACTTATGCTGCCCCAATTACACTTGAACTAACTGTTAAAAAAGATGGACAAGTTGATTCTGAACTTGTTGAAATTGGAAAGATTCCAGTTATGGTAAAAAGTAAAGCGTGTAACACTTGTGATCTTGATAAAAAAAGTTTAATAGAAAACTACCATGATCCATTAGACCCTGGAGGATATTTCATCATAAAAGGAAATGAGAGAGTTATGGTTATGGCAGAAGATCTTGCTGAAAATCAACCATTCATTGAAGAAAATTCAAAAGGAAGCTTGATTTTGAAATTATTCAGTCTTAAAGGAACTTATAGAATCCCTACAACAATAAAAGAAAGCAAGGAAGGAATTTTCGAAACATCATTTTCTAGATTTAAAGAAATTCCTACAGTAATTCTTCTAAAAGCACTTGGCTTAACAAAAGAATCGGACATTTCAAAATTTATAGGAAAGGAAACTGATAGTGTTATTGTAAACCTTTATGAATTTTCAAATCTAGCTACTGAAGAAGATGCAATGATGTACATTGCTGAGAAGACTAATCTTCAAGGAACAAAAAAGGAAATTTTAGATAGAGTTAAACAAAGAATTGATTCTTACCTTTTTCCACATATTGGACAAGACAAAAATTCTAGAATGAAAAAAGCGGTTACAATATGTAAATTGATTAAACAATTTTTACTTGCAAAGGATAATCCCGAGCTTAGAACAGATAAAGATCATTATGCAAATAAAAGAGTTAGACTTTCTGGAGATTTGTTAACTACCCTTTTCAAAGTAAACTTAGGGATATTAATTAGAGACTTACAATACTCTCTTCAAAAATCATCTAAGAGGAAGAAATTTTTCTCAATAAAGGTTCTTGCAAAATCAACTCTTTTTAGTCACAGAATTGAATCAGCAATTGCAACTGGTTCATGGACTGGAGAAAGAAGTGGAGTTACTCAAAATATGGATAAAACAAATTATCTTGCAACAATTTCACAATTGCAAAGAGTTTCAAGTATGCTTGAATCAGGTCAAGAAAATTTCAAAGCTAGAACTCTTCACCCAACTCATTTTGGAAGATTCTGCCCAATTGAAACTCCTGAAGGAACAGAAATTGGACTTAGAAAAAATTTAGCATTAATGAGTAAAGTTGCAACAAGAGTTGACTTGGACGAAGAGAGATTTATGAAATATTTAGAAAAGTCTGGATTAGACAAAGAATTAGTTACTGGTCTTGAAATTTTCTTTAATGGAAATTACATTGGAAATGTAGAAGACGGCAAGGCTTTTGTAGAACTGATTAAAGAAAAAAGAAGGAAAGGGGAACTTCCAGTTGAGTTAAGTATTCATGAAAAACTTGGGCTTCAATCAATTTCAATTTCAACTGAACCTGGAAGAGTTTTAAGACCCTTAATCATCATTGATGGAGGAATTTCAAGATTAAAAGATGAACATTTAATTCATTTAGAACAAGGAGATCTTAAGTGGGTTGATCTTATTCGAATGGGAATTATTGAATATTTAGACGCTTCTGAAGAAGAAAGTGCTTTGGTTGCAATTAACAATCAAGAAATTACTATTGAACATACTCATGTTGAAATCGATTCTGTTGCATTTTTGGGTGCAGTTACTAGTTTAGTTCCTTATGGAAATCACGATCAATCTTCCAGACTTAACAGAGGTTCAAAAACACAGAAACAAGCTCTTGGACTTTACGCAGCTAATTATTTATGTAGATTAGATACAGACGTTTCAATTTTACAATATCCTCAAAAACCTCTTGTTAGAAGTTTTGTCTATGATACACTTAATACTTATCCCGCAGGACAAAATCTTACTGTTGCTATTATGACTTATGAGGGATACAACATGGAAGATGCACTTGTTTTGAATAAAGGAAGCCTTGATAGAGGTGTTGGAAGAAGTTTCTACTTTAGACCTTACTCTGCAATAGAAATGAATTACGCCGGTGGACTTAAGGATGAAATTACAATTCCTGAAAAAAATGTTTCTGGGTATAAAATGGAATCACTTTACAAATCTTTGGAAGACGATGGAATTATTTATCCTGAATCTGATATCGCTGAAGGAGAAGTTTTAATTGGAAAAACATCTCCACCTAAATTTTTATCAGAAGCAAGAGAAATTTCTGTTAGAACTAAAAAAGAATCAAGTGTTACATTGAGGCAAGAAGAAAAAGGAATTGTAGAATCTGTTTTTATTACTATTGATGATGAAGGAAATAAAATTGTTCAAGTTAAAACTAGAGATTTAAGGATTCCAGAATTAGGAGATAAATTTGCAACAGCTCATGGTCAGAAAGGAGTTATTGGTGCAATTGTCAACGAAGAAGATATTCCTTTTACAAATTATGGGGTAAGACCTGATGTGATGTTTAACCCTCACGGATTACCAAGTCGTATGACTGTAGGATATTTACTTGAATTACTCGCAGGTAAAACTGCTTCACTTAGAGGAGAAATTGTTGATGGAACTTCATTTTCAGGTGAAACTAAAAAATCATTGGAAGAACAACTAAGCGGTTTAGGATTTAGATACGATGGAAAAGAAACAATGAGAAATGGAGTTACAGGAAAGAAAATTTCTTCAAAGATTTTTGTTGGAAATCTTTATTATTTAAAACTTAAATATATGGTAGCAAATAAGATTCATGGAAGAGCCTCAGGAAAGATTGCTCTTTTGACAAGACAACCAATCGAAGGAAGATCTAGAGGTGGAGCTCTTCGTCTTGGGGAAATGGAACAACAAGCACTTGTAGCACACGGAGCATCTTTGTTATTGAAAGAAAGGTATGATTCAGATAAAGTTGTTTTGCCTATTTGTTTAAAATGTGGAGCAATTGCACTTGAAGATAAAATAAGAAATAAAACTTCATGTCCTGAATGTCATTCTGAAGAAATCGAGCCAATTGAAGTTTCATATGCTTTCAAACTTTTGGTTGAAGAACTTCAAGGACTTCATGTAAATACTAAATTTGGTTTGAAAAATAAATACGAATAAAATGACACAAAAAGAAATTCAATATACAACCGAAAAAGATTATAAACTGGCTAAAGAATGGCTAATTGCATATGTAAGAGATAGTGAGGGAATTTCTATCTTTCAAGATTTGGTGGATCATCATGAAACAAGTTCCATTAAGATTGATTGTTGGAATGACACCCACAATATATTTATTAATTGGACAGATAAAGAAGAATTGAATTCTTTGGAAAAGAAATTAAATGAATTTGGAGTAGTAGAACCCTTAAAACAAACTAAACTTGGAGGCAATAAATTAAAATGAAAAAAACAGTAAGCAAAAAAATAGGAGAAATAAAGTTTTCATTACTTAGTCCTGAACAGATAAAGAAAGTCTCAGTTGCTAAAATTGTAACTCCAGAACTTTATGACATCGACGGTTATCCTGTTGATGGAGGATTGATGGATTTAAGACTTGGAGCAATTGATCCTGGTGTTCGATGTAGAACTTGTGGAGGAAAAATTAAAGAATGCCTTGGTCACCCTGGAAGTATAGATCTTGCTAAACCAATTATCCATCTAAAATATGTTCATGTAATAGAACTAGGTCTTAGATGTTTTTGTCAAGAATGTGGAAAACTTATGCTTGATGATAAAGATTTAAAAAAATATTCCCCAAGCGAAAGAGCAAAAAAAGCTAAAGATAATAAAAAATGTCCTCATTGTCAAGCAACTCAAGAAAAAGTTAAGCTAGAAAAACCAACAAGCTTCTACAAAGGAAAAACTAGACTTTTCCCTACTGAAATTAGAGAAGTTTTGGTGAAAATTCCCGACGCGGAATTAAAAAAGATTGGAATAGATTATAAAACTTGTAGAATAGAATGGGCAATTTTGAATTCTTTAATAGTTCCTCCAGTTACTGTTAGACCGAGTATTATTTTGGAGTCTGGAGAAAGAAGTGAGGATGATTTGACTCATAAATTATCTGATATTATAAGGGCAAATCAAAGACTTTGGGAAAATTTAAATGCTGGAGCTCCAGAGGTAATTATTGAAGATCTTTGGGATTTATTGCAGTACCATATTACAACATTTTTTGACAACACTGTTGCAAGAGTTCCACCCGCAAGACATAGAAGTGGACAACCTTTGAAAACAATTACCGAAAGAATTAAAGGTAAAGAAGGAAGAATTAGAAAGAACATCGCTGGTAAAAGAGTTAATTATTCTGGTAGAACCGTGATAAGCCCAGATCCAAATATTAGGATAAATGAAGTTGGAGTTCCATTCGAGATTGCTAAAATAGTAACTGTTTCTGAGACTGTTAATGATATCAATAAAGAAAAACTTTCTAAACTCATTAAGAATGGAGAAACTTGGCCTGGTGCAAATTATGTGATTAGGCCTGATGGAAGAAAGAAAAAAATTTCTCCAGAACTTCAAGAGGAAATTATAGAAGAACTTAAACCGGGATATAAAGTTGAAAGACATTTACAAGATGGAGACATTGTTTTATTTAATAGACATCCCTCACTTCATAGAGCAAGTTTAATGGCGCATTTTGTAAGAGTGTTACCTGGAAGAACATTCAGAGTTCATCCTGCTGCAGCAAATCCTTACAATGCGGATTTTGATGGTGATGAAATGAATATCCACTCTCCACAAAATGAAGAAGCAAGGGCAGAAGCAAAAATATTATTAGATGTAAAACAAAATTTAATTTCTCCAAAAAATAATACAAACTTAATTGGATGTATTGTTGATGCTGTTACTGGAAATTATCTCCTTGGAAAACAAGACTTCACAAAAGAAGAGGCAAATCAACTTTTATATAAATCTGGAATTGATAGAGAAATAACTTCCAAAACAATTAGTGGGAAAGATGTTTTTTCTTCCGTTCTTCCGGATATTGATTTTTCAAATTCTTCTCTTGAAATAAAAAAAGGAAAAGTAATAAAAGGAGACATTGATAAGAGCACTTTTGGTGATGAGGGGGGAGAACTTGTAAAAATAATTGATCAAAAATATGGAAGAGATGAAGCATTTGATTCAATAAAAAGAGCATTTAACCTCGGTAAAAATTATCTATCTGAAGTTGGAATCACTGCTTCCGTTGAAGATTTCGATTTGGATGATGAAACTATTGCAGAGACTGATAAAATCATAAAATCAACTGAGAAGAAAGCAGAAGAGATTATTAAGTCATATGAGGATGGAACAATTGAGCTCATACCCGGAAAATCTTCTGAAGAATCTAGAGAGATACATTTACTTAAAGTTTTGAATGAAGTTAGAACAAAGATTGGTGCAACTGTTAAAGAAAGATTCCCAGATACTAACCCTGTGAGTTATATGATAAAATCTGGGGGTGGAGGAAATATACTTAATATTGCTCAGATGGCATCCTGTGTTGGACAACAAGCTATGGGAAGCAAAAGAATTGATTTTGGTTATACTGAAAGAACTCTTTCATTTTTCAAAAAAGGAGATCTTTCTCCAAAAGCAAGAGGATTTATTAGAAGTGCATTTATCAAGGGGCTCAGACCTGATGAATTTTTCTTCGGAGCAATTACTGGAAGAGATGCCCTGATGGATACTGCATTGAGAACTCCTAAATCAGGTTATTTATATCGAAGATTAGCTAATGCACTTCAAGATATGAGAGTTGAATACGATGGAACGATTAGAGATTCTGGAAATAATGTAATCCAGTTTCAATATGGAGTTGATGGATATGATGTTTCGAAAATACACTTAAAAGAAAAAATTTCTCCTGGAGAAGCAGTTGGACTTGTAACAGCTCAATCATTTGGTGAGGCTTCAACACAAATGGTTTTAAGAACCTTCCATATGGCAGGTGTAGCCGAAATGCAAGTTACTACCGGACTTCCAAGAATTATTGAAATTTTTGATGCGAGAAAGAAGCCATCTTCACCTAAAATGGAAATTTATTTAGAAAATGACTTTAACAACGAAGAAAGCGCAAGAGAGTTTGCAGAAAAAATTAAAGAGGTAACACTAAAAGGCGTTTCGTCTGAAATTAATTTAGATTTTGGTTCTAAGACTCTTACAATTAATTTGGACAAACATGAATTGAAAAAAACGCATACCACAATAAATAAAGTTGTTGAAAGATTAAATGAACTTGGATTTAAAGTAGAAAATAAAGGAAATTCAATTGTATTGAATGCAAATGAATACGGATTTAAAGAAATTTATCAATTAAAAGAAAAACTAAAAAAATCAATCATTTCTGGATCTAAAGGAATAGAACAAATTTTAATTGTAAAGAAAGGAAAAGATTTTGTTATTATGACTCTTGGAACTAATTTGAAAGAAATGATCAAACTTAAAGAAATTGACAATAAAAAAATAACCTCAAATGATTTACACGAAGTTGCGACTACTTTTGGTATTGAAGCCGCTAGACAGATGATCATAAATGAAGTTAAAGATGTCCTTGACTCTCAAGGATTGGATATTCATATTAAACACTTAGAACTTATTGCCGACGCTATGACTAATACTGGAGAAGTCAAAGGAGTTACAAGAATGGGAATAATTGCTCAAAAAGCTTCAATTTTAGCAAGAGCAACTTTTGAAACTCCAGTTAGACAATTTGTGAATGCAATTGTGAAAGGTTCTACTGATAAATTAGAAAGCGTAATTGAAAATATTATCTTGAATCAACCAGTACCTGTTGGAACTGGCCTTCCAGGATTACTTGTAAATGTAATTGGTCCTTTAACAAAAGAAGATAAACTTAAAAAAACCGCAGCTTCGAAGGTTGTTGAAAAAACAAACAAATAATATTTATTTTTCTAAATTACCGACGGATAAAAAATTAAAAATATGACAATAACAATTTTTATAAAGAGGATATGTATAAGAGAACTATAAAATGGTAAACACAATTGACATGCAAGGGTTGAGACATCTAAATTTATTTAGAAAAATTACCAATATACAAACAAGATACTGCTTTCTTTACAATGAAATTTTAATGTTCTGTGTTCCGAGGGCAGACATTCCGCAAGCGCTTGGAAGAAATGGAGAAAATTTGAGAAAAATGTCTGACATTTTAAGAAGGAGGGTAAGAATAATTCCAATTCCTAAAGGAATAGAAAATTCTAAACAATTTATACAATCAGTGATTGCTCCTGTGACCTTTAAAGAAATAGAAATTACCCCTACTGAAATAATTGTTAATGCTGGATCTGAAAATAAAGCTGCACTTCTTGGAAGAAATAAAAGAAGAATCAACGAGATGAAAGTAATTGTTAAAGATTTTTTTAAAGTAGATTATAAAATAATTTAATTTTTGAAGTTATGAAAAAAAACATAAACGAGAAAATTTATCATATAGAGTATCTTGGGGGATTGCAAGAGTTAGAACATTGTCTTGAAAGTCTTCTTAATCAATGGGAAAGGGGCTTTTCGTCAGAAATTTCCGAATTTACGGAATTTGATAAAATTATTTCAAATTCGAATGAAAGAATTTATTATAACAAAAGAAGAATTTTATACCTTCCAAATTCATATGAGGGACTTAAAAAAGTCATTTTTGATGGAATGAAAAAAAAATCTGAACTTGCAGATGAAAATTTTTTAAAGAAAAACCTACAACATAAAATTGAAATGGAGGAGTAACCTTTTTAAACTAAATTTCTTAAGGATATCCATACAAGATGGGATTAAAAAGTGCATTTAAAAAATTGAAGGACAGAAAGAAACTTCGGTGGAAGGATAGAACTTACAAAGTTCATACCCTAGATCTTTACGCAAAGTCTGATCCACTTAGAGGAGCAAATCAAGCTAAAGGAATTGTTCTTTCTAAATTTCAAAAAGAGGCAAGACAGCCAAATTCTGCTATGAGAAAATGTTGCAGAGTACAGCTAACTAAAAATGGAAAGGTTGTAGGAGTTTTTATACCAGGAAATCTTGCTCAAAAATTTATCGATGAACACGATGAAGTAATGATTGAAAGAATTGGTGGGAAACAAGGAAAGAGTAAAGGAGACATGCCGGGAATTAGATACCAGATTATAAAAGTAAATGATCAACCTCTTCATAGATTGTGGATGGGTAAAATCCAAAAGGGTAGAAGATAAAATGACAGAACAAGAAAACCAAATTAGTTTCAAAATTTTTGATCTTTGGGATATTTCCCAAATTGAAATTGTTGATTATGGATTAAGAAATGTAATCAACTTAAAACCTCTTCTTGCACTGAAAACTCATGGAAGAAATGTCGTAAAACATGGACAAACAAAAGTTAACATTGTTGAAAGGTTAATGAATAAACTTGGATTAACTGGGCATCGGGGGAAAAAACATAAAATAGAGTTAGGTCATGCTACCGGAAAATATTCAAAGAATATGAATATGGTAATTGAAGCTTTCAAATTAATTGAAAAAAGAACTGGAAAAAATCCAGTTGAGGTTTTGGTTAGAGCAATTGAAAAAGCATCTCCAAGGGATGAAACCACCATAATTGAATATGGGGGGGCAAGATATCCTCAAGCAGTTGATGTTTCTCCAATACGAAGAGTTAACCTTGCATTAAAAAACATGGTTCATGGAGCAAGCGATAAATCTTTTGGAAAAAAGAAAAAGTTAAGTCAAGCTTTAGCCGAAGAAATAATCTTATCTTATGAAGAGAATGGGGAAAGTGTTGCAATAAGAAAAAGAAAAGAAGCCGAAGCTCAAGCAGACAGTGCTCGTTAGATTTTTATAAGACTTTTTTAATTCCAACAAATAGATTTATATATCAAGATTTTCTGAAGTCCCGATGACTGATTACACTGAACTCAAAAGAAAAATTGATGAAGATTATACCTTAAAAAGAAGAGAAGAAGAAAATTTTTTGTTAAATCATTGGAAAGAATTTTTTTCAATTAAGATGTCTCTTGAAACCTTGGTTCATGAAGAATTTGAAAAATTAATTAACTCTCTTGAACTTATTCCAGCCTCTACAGGAAAAAATAAAAGTGGTAAAGCAAAAATTCTTAATTATTTTACTTCATACAAACCTGAAAATCAAAGTTTTGAGATCAAAATAACAAAGATGGAATTCCCAGATGGAAGGATAATGGATGACAGTAAATTTATTACAAAAGTTTATGGATGTCCTCACATGTTCACGTACAGAATTTGTGGAAAAAACGGAGAAGTCCATGAAAAAGTAAAAATATTCAAGGAGAAATACCATATTAAATCTATTAAAAATGTGAATCACAATTGTGAACATCGAAAATCAATAAAGAAAGTTGAGGAATAAATTAATACTCTTGACATTTTTTGTACAATAAAGTTTAATTAAAATACAACTCTTTAACAACCAATGACAAGAGAGATTAGTATTGTTGCAGACGAAGCGAGTTTAATTGAATATATCACTAAAGTTTGTTCAAGATATAATTAAATTTCTCCTTAGATTCCAAATCCTATTTATTATCATAAGTGTGATAATTGCGGATTTGAGGGGAATCAACCAAACTTAATTTCTGTTCTTAATGATATTCAACTAAAAGAAGATTTGCAGAAGATTAAAATTGCAATTAAAAATTCTAATCGTTCTCTTTTGAATAAAGTAATGAATAAAAAAGAATAAAGATAATTCTTAGAAAAATTTATAGACGCTACACTTAATATAAAAAGAAATTTATTTAACAATAAATTTATAAACTAATTTTTATAAACCTAAATATGGTAGAAAAAGAAACAAGCCTGAGTAAGATTCAAAGATTGACATCTGATCAAAAGGATATAAGAAATGTTGCAACTTCTGCGCATATTCATCATGGTAAAACTGCTTTTACGGATAATTTACTTGCGGCGGCAGGAATGATGGCCTCTAAAAATGCTGGAGATCTTGAGGATGGAATGGCTACTTGGCAACACGCTGACGAACAGGAAAGACTTATGACTGTCGACGCGGCAAATGTTTCTATGGTTCATAATTATCAAGATCAAGAATATTTGATTAACTTAATTGATACTCCCGGACATGTGGATTTCGGAGGAAATGTAACTAGGGCTATGAGAGCTATTGATGGAACTTTTGTATTGATTTGTGCTGTTGAAGGAATTATGCCTCAAACTGAAACAGTTTTAAGACAAGCCTTGAAAGAAAGGGTGAAACCTGTTCTGTTCATAAATAAAGTGGATAGATTGATTAACGAACTTAAATTTACTCCTGAACAAATGCAAGAACGGTTTATGAAATTAATTGAAAATTTTAATCATCTTATTGAGCAAATTGCAGAAAAAGAATTTGCAGAAAAATGGAGAGTTGATGTTAACGATGGAAGTGTTGCCTTTGGATCAGCGAGAGAAAATTGGGCACTTTCTATACCTTTTATGAAAAAGAAAAAGGTTAGCTTTAAAGATATTTACAAAATTTACGACGAAAGCATTCCAAAAGAGGAAAGACAAAAGTGGGTTTGGGAGAATGCTGCTTTATATGAAGTTGTTCTTGATATGGCTGTAAAACATTTACCCAATCCTCTTGAAGCACAAAAATATAGAATCCCAAAAATTTGGCATGGCGATGCTGATTCGGAATTTGGAAAGTCTCTTTTGAATTGTGATAAAAACGGAGAATTGGCTTTTGTTGTTACCCGAATTGTTATTGATTCCCGTTCAGGTAAAGAAGTTTCTGCTGGAAGAATTTATTCAGGGACTATGAAAAATGGGATGGATGTTTATTTTAATAATGCTAAAAGAGCTGGAAAAATTCAACAGGTTTTAGTTTATAATGGAATTAAACCAGAACAACTTGAAAGTGTTCCTGCTGGAAATGTCCTTGCAATAAGCGGAGTCGACGTTGATGTGGGGGAAACAATTACTCAAAAAGAACAAACTTCTTTTGAAGAAATTAAACATATTTTTCAACCAGTTATTACTAAATCTATTGAAGTAGTTAAAACTCAAGATTTACCTAAGCTTATTGAAATTTTGAGAAAAGTTTCTAAAGAAGATCCATCAATAAAAATTTCAATTAACGAAGAAACCGGAGAATCTTTACTTTCTGGGATGGGAGAACTTCATCTTGAAATTATTGAAAACAGAATTAAAACTGAAAAAGGTCTTGAAGTAAAAACATCCGCTCCTATCGTGGTTTATAGAGAAAGTATTTTGAAATCATCAGCACCTAGTGAAGGAAGAAGTCCAAATAAGCATAACAGTTTTTTCATAAAAGTTGAACCATTACCTCAAGAACTTTTCGAATTGATTGATAAAGGGGATCTTTCAGAGGGAAGAATTAAGAAAAAATCAGAACAAGTTACAAAAGTTTTATCTGGAATTGGATGGGGGGCGGATGAAATTAGAAATGTTAAAGATGTTTACAAAGGAAACATGTTATTTGATGAAACACGTGGAGAAGTACACATTGGTGAAGTAATTGAGATGGTAATGGATGCTTTTGAGATGGTAATGGATCAAGGGCCACTCTCTAGAGAACCTTGCATGAATTTAAAAGTTACTTTAGTTGATATAAAACTTCACGAAGATGCAATTCACCGTGGACCAGCACAAGTTTATCCTGCTGTGAGAGATGCAATTAAAGAAGCATTCAAAAGTGCAAGTCCTATACTTCTTGAACCTCTTCAGGTACACATGCTTGAAATTCCAGAGGCACTTATGGGTGCAGCCTCAAAATTAGTTGGAAGTAAAAGAGGACAATTATTGGATATGAAACAAGAAGCAGGAACAATGATCTTGGAAGCAAGACTTCCAGTTGCTGAAATGATTGGTTGGGCAAGTGACTTTAGGAGTGCAACTGAAGGTAGAGGAGTTTCTTCACTTAGAAACCAAAGTTTTGAAAGAATGCCTGCTTCAATCCAACCAGATGTTATTAAGTCTATT
>PCVV01000057.1 GCA_002762735.1 Candidatus Pacearchaeota archaeon CG11_big_fil_rev_8_21_14_0_20_30_13 | reverse complement strand
TATTATGGAAAAGAGATGATTCATTCAAATATAGGGTTAAATAGTGGATTAGGGACAAAGATAATCGACTATTGTATCAAAAAAACTGGATTTGAAATTGAACATTATAAAGAAAAAATGATTGACCCATCTTTATACTCTAAAGTTAGGAAGATAGGAAAAATAATTCAACCCATAAAAGATTCCTCGAAAATAATCGGCCTTCACGGAACCAAAATAGTTATTCCAAAAGTTTTATAATTCTTCATCAAAAAAATCAAAATCTTTTGGTTCTTCCATTTCAAAAGAATAATTTTTTTTGGACTCGAATATTGAATCGACTTGGCTGATTTTTGAAGAAACTTTTATCATCTTGTTAGGATCTTCTGAATTCACTTTTAAAACAAGCTTAGAATTTTTTCCAAAAGCTCCTCCATTCTTTCTAAAAAAGTTTGTTGAAAAATGAGAGTAAATTGAAAACCCATTTCCCCAATGCAATATAATGTATCCTTTCTTATCAAGAACTTCAATTTCAGAGCTTCCTCTTTGAAGAGAAATAAATCGGGAATAACTATCTGAAGAATAATTCAAATCAGAGAGAGAATCTTTAAACCTATTATATATCTCTTGAAGAAAATGGGGGCTTCCAGAGATAGTAAAGTAAAAACTTCTCATTCAAAAAAAAGGGTTTCCTACTTTTTATTCTTTTTTATATTTAAAACTATAAAATAAACTCTTAAAAAGTGATTCTTCTATCTCTTTTTATGAAAGAAAGAAAAATTCCAGAACCAAAACCACTATTCGTTGAAAGAATAAAAAAATTGCTTACTGAAAAGGAAGACTTAGAGGAATATTGGAAAATTGTAAAAATCGAACCAGTAAATTCAATTAGAGTAAATACCTTGAAGATTACCCCGAAAAAACTTAAAGAAAAATTGGAAAGTTATGGATGGGTTTTAAATTTTCCCTGGAAGGATCATCCTGAAATATTTGTCGTTTTGGGAAAGAATCCTACTGGGAAAGAGAATGAAATTTTAATTAATGAATCTCTTTCAAAACTTGAGCCAGGAGAATTAGGAAGATCATTAGAACATCTTCTAGGATATTATTACATTCAAGAGCTTTCATCTATGCTTCCAATAATTGCTCTTGATCCAAAAGAAAAAGAATCCCATTTGGATTTATGTGCCTCACCAGGGAGCAAAACCACTCAAGCAGGAGCAAAGATGAAAAATACCGGGAATATCATTGCAAACGAAATCTCAATGGGAAGGATGAGGATCCTCGCATCAAATTTAGAAAGATGTGGAATTACTAATACAATTATTACCAAAAAAGAGGGAAGGGATTTGTGCAAGAACTTTGAAAATGAAAATATTAAATTTGATAAAATACTTGTTGATGCCCCTTGTTCTGGAGAAGGAACTTTAAGAAGTTCACCAAAAACATATCTTATGTGGAACTTAAATTCAATAAAGTCTCTTTCAAAACTTCAAAAACAACTTTTAAAAAATGCATTTCTAAACTTAAAAATAGGAGGAGAAATTGTATACTCAACTTGCACTCATGCTCCAGAAGAAAATGAAGAGGTAGTAAATTTCATTCTAAATGAATTTGAAGACCAAATTGAGATTATAGATTTCAAACTTCCAGTTAAAACAAGACCGGGACTAACTAAATGGGGAGAAAAAATTTTCAAAGAAAAAGTAAAATTGTCAAAAAGAGTATATCCTCAAGATAATAACACCGAAGGGTTTTTTCTAGCAAAATTTAGGAGAATAAAATGACTACAATTGAAAACATAAAAATTCTCAAAGGAAAAGAAAGAAAAGAAATATTAGACTCCATAAAAACTCAGTTTGGAATAGAAAAATTTAATGGAACTTTATTGCAACGTGGAAAAGAAAGAATCTTTTTGTATGAAGGAAACTTTGATGAAGAAGATTTAAAGAAATTGGAAAAAATAACATTTATTGAGAGAGCAGGAATTTATCTTGGAAAACTAGAAGACCATAAAATGAGACTATCAATTGAAGGTTCACAAATTTTAAAGAATGAAATTAAAAAAAACATTGTTGAACTAGATGATCAAGAAAAAGAGATCTGGATGATGGGACATGAAATTCTAAAAAAAACCGGTCTAAACGGTTTTATAATTATGAAATATAAAGAAGACTTGCTTGGAACAGGAAAAGCAAGCGAAGAAAAAATAACTAATTTCATTCCCAAATCTAGAAGACTTAGAGATAGAAGTATCGAAAAATAATCAGGCACTTAAAAATTAATTCTCAAAAACATCTTTAAAATGAGTTTCATATTTATCTTGAAAATCTTTAAGTTCTAAAAATGGATCAATTTTTTCTCTCTTTTTTACTCTACTTACAAATTCTTCTCTTAATTTAAAGTAAACTCTGGGTAAAATTGGAATGGTTTTATTTTTATTAAACTCTTGTAAAAATCTTTCTTTTTCAGATTTATTTAAAGATTGGTTAAAAGAGGAAACATAATTTTTTTTAGAAGAAATATCGGTATTTAAAAAAATAATGGAACAAAGTGTTTGCTTCAAAAGAGAAAATGTTAATTCATTTATTCCCAATTCCTCTTTTAATAAACATCCAGGATCGATAGGATAAATTTCTTTTTCTTTAGAAATTAAAAAATTACCAAGGTGTGGATCTGAATGAAGGTAATCTGAATTATTTTTTGTTTTTGCTAGACTTCTTATTTTTTGGTATAATTCCAAAAAATTTAGAAATGTTTTCTCATCTTGACAAAAATTAAGAGATTGCCTTAAAGACCTTGATCCTTCCAAATATCCCCATTCAATTTCATCCCCCGAAAAATTCTGAAGATTTAAGGTAGGAATTCCTTCTTTTTTCCAGAGATTCCAAGTCTTAAATTCTTTTTCTAATAATTCTCTTTGATTTTTTGGAAATTTTCTATGATAATTATTAGGAAGATATTTAAAAAATTCTCCAAAAAAAACAGGTTCAATTATTCTTAAAAAATTTCCTCCTATCTTTCTAGCTCGTTTTATGAATTTCTTCTTTCCTCCGATTACCAAGACTTGAGAATCCATTGCTCCAATATCTATCGAAAGAGAACTTTCTAATCCCATAACCAACTCAAAAATTCATTCTATTTAAATGTTACCATTACCAAGTTAATCTTATTTTCTCTTTAGTTAAAATATCCCAATCTTTATAACTCTAAATTTCATTTTATTAAAATGCAAAAGTCAAAAATTATCAAAGCAGGAAAAATTGCCGGAGAAATTAAAATTTGGATTAAACCAAAGATAAAAAAAGGAACTCCTTTACTTGAGATTGCTGAATTAATAGAAAACAAAATCTTAGAATTGGGAGGAAGCCCTGCTTTCCCTGTTAATCTTTCAATAAATGAGTATGCTGCTCATTATACTCCAAGTTATAATGATGAAACCCTCGCTCATGGACTTCTGAAAGTAGATTTTGGAGTTGAGATCGACGGATGGATAGCAGACAATTCTTTTTCTTTAGACTTAGAAAATTCAAGGCTTAATCAAGATTTAATAAAAGCATCAGAAGATGCACTAAAAAATGCAGAAAAAGCGCTCTCTTCTACAACAACTTTTGGAGAAATTGGATCAATCATTGAAAAAACTATAAGAAATTATGGTTTTAACCCAGTTGCAAATTTATCTGGACACTCAATGGAACAATATGATTTGCATGCTGGAATAACAGTTCCGAACGTGAATAATAAATCGGAAAACACTTTTGAGGAGGGTCTTTATGCAATTGAGCCTTTTGCGACAAACGGAAGCGGAGTAGTTCACGATGGAAAAAAAGGAAACATCTTCATTCTTAAAAAAGATAAAAATACAAGACTTCCATTAGGAAGAGAAATTCTTGAATTCATTAAAGATAGTTACGGCTATCTCCCCTTCGCATCTAGGTGGATTGTAAAAATATTTGGAACTAAAGGCATTTTGGGATTAAATCAACTCGAAAATGAAGGAATACTCCATCAATATCCGATATTAACTGAGGAGAAAGGAAAACTGGTAAGTCAGTCTGAAAACACTTTTTTAGTTGAAGTTGAAAAAGTAACTAACACTTCAAAATAAAAAGATTATAT
>PCVV01000032.1 GCA_002762735.1 Candidatus Pacearchaeota archaeon CG11_big_fil_rev_8_21_14_0_20_30_13 | reverse complement strand
CCCTCTTCATCTCTTTTATAAAAATAAAGACTATTTAAATATTTCTATAAAAAAGTTCACTTCTTAATCTCACTATTCAACCACTTTTGCCATCTGGGAAAAACCTTATCACTCATGGGCAAACCTGCTTCTTCAATGACCTCATCAGAAATTCTATGAAATTGGTGATTCGAGATCGCATTAAATTCAGCCTCGAGAATTTCTTTTTTTCCAGTTAATTCTGCGAGGTTTACAATTTCATTTTTTACTTTTGCACGAAGTAAAATATTATCGTAGACTGCATCCCAATTTCCAGCCCAACCTCTAACTTTTGAAGCAAGATCTTTTATCACATCACTTTCACCATTAATCAAAGCATCACTTGCTTCAAGTTCATCTTTTTCAACACTATAACTCATAAGATCACTAAATCCTTTTTCTCTAACAGGGTCTTCCTTCCAATGTTTTTTAACTTCAGAAATTTCTAATAATCTTCTCCAAGAATGAAGTCCATCAGCAGATTTTATAGGATTGGCGACGGCGATTATATCTGTGGCCTTAAAAGAAGTTGCAGGAACTCCTAAATCATTTACAACTCTATCAAAAACTCCATAAGGGGAAGCACCATGAATTGTACCTGCAACAACATTT
Source organism: Candidatus Pacearchaeota archaeon CG11_big_fil_rev_8_21_14_0_20_30_13 (assembly GCA_002762735.1). Classification (GTDB taxonomy): domain Archaea; phylum Nanobdellota; class Nanobdellia; order Pacearchaeales; family GW2011-AR1; genus GW2011-AR1. The sequence goes on along the minus strand of PCVV01000032.1, from coordinate 3,436 downwards.
GCAAGAGCTCCAACTCTCATTGCTTCATAAAGAGCTTTCGCTTCAACACTTCTCACTTCTCCAACTATCAATGAACTATCTCCCAATCTCAATGAAGTTCTAATTCCATCATCAGCCGAAACTTCTGCACCAGATTTTAAAAGAGCAGACCTAACTTTCATCCTAAGAATATTATAATTTAATTTTCTCAATGCTTCTACAGGAAGTTCAAGAGAATCTTCTACAGTAATAATTCTTGATTTCGAATTAATTTCGAGCATCAAACTTCCAAGTAAAGAAGTTTTTCCAGAACTCCTTGTACCTGCAATTAAAAGAGTTCTTGAACCATCAACTAAAAAACTAAGAAGCCCGGCCCCAAGGGGATTAAGCATTTTATTTTTGATAAAAAGAGGTAACGTCCACGGAGATTCTCTGTGTCGTCTAATTGAATAAGCAAGTCCATCTGGACTCAAGGGTTCTTGAATAATTGCAATTCTCGCTCTAATTTTTCCAATTTCCAATTGGGTATCTAAAATCGGGTTTGCTTCATCAAGAGGTCTTCCAGAGATCATTCTAAACTTTGCTGCCCAAGAATCTGAATCCTCTCGACTTGGAAGGATATTTGTATTACATTCATCATAATCTTGATGTCTAACATAAACTGGAGTTTGAGAAATTGGTGCATTCAACGAAACATCCTGTAAATTTTTATCCTGAAGTAAAATTTCTATAAGTCCAAAACCAATTGTGTGTCTAACTAAAATAGCAGAAAGTTTCATCAATGAAAGATAAGTTAATTTAATTCCCTTGGATTGAGCAAGATCCCTCAGAAGATCTTTTGAAACATTAAAAAAAACTTTCCTTGTTCTAATTACATCTGTGAACTCCTCGGCTTTTGGTTGATGTTCTATCAAAACACCCTTTGCAAGATTCATAAGATAATTTTCTTCTTCAGTAAGAAGAGATTCTGGAGGAGAAAGATGATAAAATAATTTAGATTCATTTTTTCTTTTTAAAATTGTAACATTACTAATATCAAATTCATCAATAGAAACTTCATATTGGTCAATCATTTCGGAATCGGTAGGGAGATCACTTACAAGACGAGTAAAAGTAAAATTGGGTATGATATCTGGTTGAAACAATTTGGAATAAATTTCACGATTTCCTCTTCTGTAATTTTCAAAGTAAGGAATTGCCGCCTGAATGATTTTTGTTTTTTCAATGATCCCAAAAATCTTTTCCAAAAAACGAATGTAATTCCCTTGATCAATTTTTGTGTCTCCAATTACTCTTTGGAAAAAAATCTTTGCATCAATAAGAATTCTTTTCAATTCAAAATATGAAGCAATTGGATCTTTTTTTAATAGGTACAAAAATGAAAAAAGATCATTATACCTTTTTGGAAAAAAAGATTCATTTATGCTCACAAGTTTTTCATGTGAAAGAATCTCTTCTTGTTTTAGAAAATAAACATAAAGACTTGCAATTTCTAGGAGATACCCTGTTTCTCTAAAATCATAATTATAATTCTTCTCTTTAACAAAAATAATTCTAGAAACATTTGGATTTTCAATTAAAGCATCAACTGTTCTATCCATCACTTCCGGATATGCGGCAAGATTAGGAGAGCTACTTGAATCTTGATAATTAAAGTAGAGTATATCCTCTCCTCCTTCTCTTTTTACCTCGTAAGAATATAGTTTTGCTCCTTTCTCAAATTGCATAGTACCACCGAAAGAAAAAAGAAAAAAGAGTTTATATTAATTTGTGAAATAACTAGAAACAAATTTAAAGGAAGAACTCCCTATTTAAATATGGTAGAAGGGGGCATGCAAAGAGAAGAAGAATCTCCCGAAATAAATTTGATGGATCTCGAAGAGAGACAAAGAATTGTAAAAGATAGATTAATCTTAATCGGTCAAAATCTTATTGATTTCAAAGAAAAAAATGAAGAAGAACTTCTTGAAATAAAAAAGGACTTGGAATTTCTAAAAAGAAATGTTGAAAAAATAAAAGATTTTATAGAAACAATTTCTTCAGAATTCCAAAAATTTGCAAAAAAAGAAGACTTAGAAATTTTAAAAAAACAGGCAAAAATGTTCCAACCATTAGAATTTGCAACAAAAGCAGATCTAGAAAAGTTAAAAAGTAAAAAAAACATTAAATAATATGACTATCTTAGAGAGAATCTTAGAATTAAAAAAAACAGGAATTCCGGATTCAGAAATTACAAAAAGATTAAAGAATGAAGGAATTCATCCAATGGATATAAGTGACGCAATGAATCAATCAAAAATAAAAGAGGCAGTATCTGGAGAAACAGGTTATTCTACTCAGGGAATGGTCCCTTCCATAATGGGAGGAGAAAGTTATGAAAATGAATCTTCCCAAGAAGGAACATATTCCCCTTCTTCAAGTCCAAAAGAAAGTGAAGATTATCAAGATTACTCTTCTCAAGAAAGTGAAAGTTATCAAAATAGTTATCCCGAAGAGGAATATGAAGACAATTATGCACCAAATGAATTTTCAGGTGGAGGAATTGCGATGAGTTCTGAAACAATGATTGAAGTGGCTGAACAAGTATTTTCTGAAAAAATAAAAAAGATAGAAACTGATTTAAAATTAGTAAAAGAGTTTAAAACCCTTGCATTACCTGCAATAAAAGATTTCGATGAAAGATTAAAAAGAATGGAAAGACAATTTGATAAAATGCAAATTGCAATTCTTGAAAGAGTTGGACAATTTGGAAAAAATTTAGATTCTGTTAAAAAAGAAATTGAGATGGTTGAAGATTCTTTTGAAAAATTAAACAAAAGTAAAAAATAATTTTTTAAACTAAAAATTTAAATAAATTCTAAGGTCTTGCTTGAGGAATCCCATTATTTTTATTTCCTAAAATTGGAATCGCAATTATTCCTCCGAAAACCAAAACTACTACTAAGATTGCTGGAAGATTATCTGTCAATCCCCACCAGAAAGGAGAATTTAATAAATCCAAACTTCCCCATCCAAATGAATCTGAGAAACTTTGAAAGATAATTATGATTCCGGCAATTCCTGCGAAAAGACCAAATCCTATTCTTGCTGCGCTCCCAGTAAAGTCCACAAAGAGACTCATAAGAATAACTAAAACTAAAAGTATCGACAAAAGAACACCCAATCTGGGAAAAATTTCTGAAAAGAAATATGAAACATACTTAAATTGTAAGGCCATCAATCCAACTGCTAAAGATAAAACTACATTTACCGCATTATTATTTCCAAGGAATTTTGCCTTATTTAAAATAGCATAAACTAAAGCAAAAATCATTAAGAAAGGAAGAACATACTCAAAAACTCCCATTGTTTCCAATTGATATAATAAATTTCCAACGGCTCCACCGGAAGAAATGCCATAAGAAACCAGATTTATCACACCAATCACCATCTTAAGAAATTAAAAGAAATATTGTTT
>PCVV01000018.1:18549-19773 GCA_002762735.1 Candidatus Pacearchaeota archaeon CG11_big_fil_rev_8_21_14_0_20_30_13 | reverse complement strand
AGACGAACAACGTCCGTTCGTTGAGAAAGCTGACGAGATGTTAAATTTGAATAAGGAATTTTACGAAAAGAAAAGCAAATTTTTGAATCGTGTTCATGAACTCGGTATTGAGAAAATATCTAAAAAAATGGACAAATTTTTCAAATTAAGTTTTGACGAATTTGTTAAAGAATTACTTAAACAAAAAATTAATTTAAATCTTAAACAAAAAGACGAATGGGAAGATTACTTTGAAAACTATAAAAAAGAACTTTCCGATTTGAAAGAAAAAATAGATAAAACCGATTCTGAAATTGACAAAATGGTTTATACTCTTTACGGACTTAATGAAAAAGAAATTAAAATTGTCGAGGAAAGTTTGAAGTAAAAATTTATTTGTTATATGAAGAAATATTCTTTTTTTAAATTCCTTAAATTAGTGCGTACGAAAATTATATAAACTGTGTCCAACTTGTAGGAATACAAATTCCTTCGGGATGCGGTCTTGCTTTTTGCAAGACGAAAAATTAGAAGATTAGTTCTTTAATTTGTTTCTTTATTTTTTCAAAATCTTCTTTTGAAACTTTCCCGATTTTTTCATGTAATCTTGTTGCATCGATTGAACGGATTTGACTTAAAATTGCAACACTAGTTTTCCCAGTATTTCCATCGAAAGGATAATAATGTTTTCCACGATTTTCCGTTGTTGAAAGAGGGATAATATGACAAAATTTTCTATTAAAGACTTTTAAAATCAAAACCGGTCTTGTAAAATCCTTACCTTTACCATCTTCTTCAAAACCAATATTCTCCCCGATATTGCAGATCCAAACGTCCCTTTCTTTAAATCCGATTGGGTAAGATTCGCTATTGTTAATATTTGATTTAACTGGCATCCAAGTATTATAATTCTTATTCATTTTGGGGATAATTCTTTAAAGTATAAAAAATTAACGTAATTTATTCGTTTTTGTGTTTACTCTCATTTAGAAAATTATTTAATTGATAAAATATCTTGATTAAAATGAATCTCACAAAATCAAACTATCTCTCAGGACTTCAATGTCCAAAATTATTATGGATTGAAAAGGATGGCAAAGAGAAAATTCCAGAACTTTCTGAAATAGATAAAAATAAAATCAGGGAAGGTTATTTAATTGAAGAACTTGCTAAAACTTTATTTCCTAATTTAATTGACATTTCAAAAGTTTCCTTTAACAAACAAATAGAAGAAACAAAAAAAGC
>PCVV01000018.1:0-18531 GCA_002762735.1 Candidatus Pacearchaeota archaeon CG11_big_fil_rev_8_21_14_0_20_30_13 | reverse complement strand
AATAGAAGAAACAAAAAAAGCATTAAACAAAAAAGTTCCAATATTCCAAGCAACTTTTTCAGTTGATAGTTTATACTCAAGAGCAGACTTTCTTATTCCAGTTGGAAATAAATGGGATATTATAGAAATTAAAAGTTCAACAGAAATTAAAGATATTCATTTAGAGGATTTGGCTTTTCAAAAATATGTTTATGAAAAAGCTGAACTAAAAATAAGAAATTGTATTGTAATGCACGTCAATAAAGAATATGTAAGAGACGGAAATATTGAACCAAGTGAAATTTTGATGCAAACTGATGCAACAGAAAAAGTTGAAAAAGTTATGAAAGGCATTGAAGAAAGAATAAATAAAATGTTTGAAATAATAAACAGCGAATGTCCAGAGTTTTCGGTTGATGATTTATTGACAATTGAATATTCAAATTTTCTTCAAGATGAATTTATGGATTATTTACCTTATGAAAATATATTTCAATTTGTTAGAATTTTAAAAAAGAAAGCTGTCCCCCTTTACAAAGAAGGAGTTGTTAAAATGAAAGATGTTCCAGATGATTTTAAACTAAACGATAAGCAAAAGATTCAAAGGTTGTTATCTGAAAAAGGTGGAATTCATAAAGACAAAAAACAAATAAAATATTTTTTAGATAATTTACAATATCCAGTTTATTATTTTGACTTTGAAACAATTAATTCGGCAATTCCCAAGTTTGACAAGTCTAAACCTTATCAACAGATTCCTTTTCAGTATTCTTTACATATTCAAGAAGAACCAAATGGAGAACTTAAACACATTTCTTTTTTAGCTGAGGGTACAGATGACCCAAGAATCGCTTTATTTAAATCACTTAAAGACAATTTAGGAAACAAAGGAGACATTTTAGTATATAATCAATCTTTTGAAAAAATGGTCTTAAAACAAGGCGGAGAGTTATTTCCAGAGTATTCTGATTTAGTTAAGAATAATTTTTTACCAAGAATTAAAGATTTAATGAAAGTATTTTTTGATTTTCATTATTACAATCCAAAACAAAAAGGTTCAGTTAGTATTAAGAAAGTTTTACCTTTATTTTCAGATTTGAAATATGATGAATTAGAGATAAAAAAAGGAGACGTTGCAAGTTTTGAATTTGAAAGAGTCACTTATGGAGATGTTTCCGACGAAGATAGAAAAAAAGTTCGTGATGCTCTAGAAACTTATTGTGGTTTAGATACTTTAGCAGAAGTTGAAATTGTAAATGGATTAAGGGAAATTATAAAAAGTTGAATTAATTTAAAATAAAATGGTGGCTTATAAAAATTTTTGGAGTTTGAATACGGATGAAGCAGTTGTTACAGGAATACTCCGAGAAAATACTTCAAAGGAGACTGATGTTCTTATGCCAATTAATGCTCAAATGAAAGATATTGATTTAATTTTGATGAATTTTAAAAATAAAAAAATAATTACAATACAAGTTAAAGGGAGTAAAGCATATGAACCAAAAAAGAATGAGGTTAAAAAATATGGCGAAGGTTCTACTGGATGGTTTTTTTTGAAAAAGGATATAATTCATAGGTCAAACGCAGATTATTTTATCTTTCTCGTTTATGTTATTTCTGAAAATAGTAAAAATGGAAGAAGATATATAGAACCCCATACAATTACTATTCCTACAAATAAATTAAAAGAATTTTGTTTAAAATATAAGAAACCTCATCCTGACAGATATAGTTTTTATTTTTGGGTTAATCCTAAGAAAAAAATAGCTTTTGATTGGAGAGATGAACAATATGATTTAACACCCTACCTTGATAAAAAAGGATTTGAGGAATTAAATAAAATTCTGTATAAAAAGTAAACCATTATTTAGACTTTATACACAAAGCCAAGAAGATAACAAAACTATTAAATTCTAAATATTCTATAAATTGAATAGAAAAATGACTTTATTTAAATTACAAGGTAAAAAACTTCTCAAAATAAGAGATAAACCAATAGACCTTGAAAAGGACATCCAAAAAGTTACAGAAGATAATCTTAATGAAATATTCGGATTAAAATTTATTCATACGGAATTTCCAATACAAAATTTTAGATTAGACACAGTTGCTTTTGATGATGAAACTAAATCTTTTGTAATAATTGAATATAAAAAAGAGAAAAATATAAGTGTCGTAGACCAAGCCCTTGCTTACTTATCCGTTATGTTAAATAATAAGGCAGAGTTTATACTTTTGTATCAAGAAAAAACTGGAATTAATTTAAAACGTGAGGAAGTGGATTGGTCTCAATCAAGGATTATTTTGATTGCGGATTCATTTACTAATTATCAAGAAAATGCTATTGGTTTTAAGGATTTACCCATTGAACTTTATGAAGCAAAATTATATGAGGACTCCCTAATTTTTTATAACTCTCTAAAAAGTAATTTAAAGAGAGTTGCAACACTCAAAAGCATAAAGCAGACTAAAGATGTTGAAGATACTTTAAGGGAAATTAAAGAGTATACTCTTGAAGACCATTTTAAAGAAGATTGGAAATTAAGTAAAAGAATTTTTGACAAACTAAAAGAAGAAACGGATTCAATAGATATAATTAATGAAAAAATAACGAAATTTTATTTGGCTTATAGTAAAGAAGAATCAAACAGGAGTTTTTTTGAAATTGTGGCTCAAAAGCAGGGACTTAAAGTATATTTAAGACCCATGAAAGATGAGCTTAGAAGTCCTCACCTACACCTCTATGATTGTTCAAAGATGGGTCATTGGACAAATGGAAATACTTATTTTGTAATTGATAAGATTGAAGATGTTCCTTATGCTTTAGATTTAATAAAACAGACTTATGATCTTGTTTATCCAGAAATGTAAACAAATTCTGTTAAAAAAGTAGGCTGAAATTAAGACTTTATACACAAAGCCCATTAGTCCAAAAACCTTTTAAATGGAATGGACATAAAAATTGTATAGGAAATTCTAAAATGGATATGCCAATAGATATGCAACATCAGCAAATGGGTTATGATAGAACTGCGACAATGTTCAGCCCGGAAGGTCATCTTTTACAAGTTGAATATGCAGAAAAAACAGTTAGACTTGGAAGTTCAAGTATTGGAATGGTATGTTCTGATGGAGTCTTCATACTTGCAGATAAAAGAAATGAGGATACATTAGTTGTTCCGAGCTCAGCTCAAAAAGTTTATGAAATAGATACTCACATTATTGGAAGTGTTGCGGGAATAATTTCGGATGCAAGAGTTTTAATTGATAAAGTTCAAGTTTTAGCTCAACAACACAGAGTTACTTATGACTCTCCCATCGAACCAGAAATTGTTATTAAAGAAATTTCAAATACGAAACAGCAATTCACACAGTATGGAGGAGCAAGACCTTTTGGAGTTTCAGTTATGATTGCAGGACTACAAGACAACAGAGGAAGACTTTACACAAGTGATATAACTGGAAATTATTACGAATATTTTTCTAATGCAATAGGAGAAGATGATTCTAAAATAAAAGAAATCCTAAGAGAAAAATACAAGAAAGATTTGACCCTAAAAAAAGGAATTGAAATGGCTATAGAAGCAATGAAAAAGGCCAAAGGAGACAAATTTAAAATTGAGAGATTAGAACTTGGATATTTAGAGAATAATAGAGATGAAATAAAAAGACTTGAAGGGAAAAAAATTTTAGAGTTGAAATAAAATGACTGATTATGAATTTGAAATTAAAAAAATTATGGACGGTTTTGAAACTAGTTTTAATCAATTAAATTACAAAACTTCTAAAGTTGAAATGGATGGCACCTTAAAAGGAGTGGTAATCTTACAAAAAAAAGATTTATGCGGATTGTACGAAATAATTTTTAAAAAGGATTTAAGTGGAATTTTTTTTGGCCATCCAATAATTAATGAAGATCTAGCAGAAGGAGATCTTGAAAAACTTTTTGATTTGGATGAAAAAATTGCTAGAGAATTAAATTTTAAAAAAATGGATATTGAAATTGAGCAGGAAAATGCAAGGGAAAAATTAATTAAAAGGGGATATAAATTTAAAAGTGAAACTGATTGTATAGGAGTAAAGAAATTAAAATGACTCCATTAATCTTTGAAAAATATATCTTATCAAAGAAAGGCCTTGATTTTAAAGAAGTCTATAAAGAATTTTTAAAAGATTTTTCAGAAAATTATACTTCTGGTAGTCTTAAAGAAAGCAAAAGGATTAGATTTGATATGGATGATGAAATTACATTTTATTTTCTCCCTTTTTATAATGAAACTAACAAGCTTCCTATAGGAAATTTTAGTTTGATTGCGGAACCTGGTTCAAATACTAAATCTCTTCTTGATAAAATAAACTCAAAAGGATACTCTTTAGAAAAATTAAAATGACTCAAACAACAGCAAGAATTAAGAAAAACGGAATGAATTTTGAGGTTTTAGTTGAGATGGAAAATGCACTTAAATTCAGAAAGGGTCAATCAGATTATCTAACCGTCGAAGGAGGAAGAGTTTTTACAAATATAAAACGGGGCGATGTCGCTTCTAAAAATGATTTAGAGATTGCATTCAAAACAACTAATGCCGATGAAATTGGAAAAATGATTGTAAAAAGCGGCGAAGTTTTAACAGACCAAGATCACAGAGATGAAGAAAGAGAAAAAAAGATTAAACAAGTCGTTGACTTTTTGAGCAAAAATGCCGTTGATCCTCAAACTGGAAATCCAGTTACCCCAGACAGAATAAAATCTGCAATAGAGCAGGCACATGTTCAAATTAAAAATGCCCCAATAGATTCTCAGATAAAAGAAATTCTTGATAGATTGAGCACTGTGATGCCCATAAAAATTGAAACAAAGAGAATAAAAATTACTGTTCCTGCAATTCAAACTGGAAAGGCTTATGGGTTAGTGGCTCAATATAAAGAAAAGGAAAACTGGCTAAATGACGGAAGTTTAGAAGTGATTGTTAGCATTCCAGCAGGAATCACCCTTGATTTCTATGATAAACTTAATTCTTTAACTCATGGTTCAGCTTTGACTGAAGAAATAAAACAATAATTTTATGATAAACTTGGATTTTTAAAAAGAAAGAGAAATCTGTTTGATTTTTCTTCTGATTCCTAAAATTGTACCCAAATATTTTTAAAGGATTATAAACACCAATTTAAATTAAACAGAACGAAAAATAAGATATTTATGTTATTAATCAAAAAATGGACAGAAAAGTAGTAATTCCCGGAGAAATCATCGCTGAAGGTGAAGATCTTTTGCCTGGAGAACACACAGAAAAAATTGACGGTAAAGTAATTTCACTTAGATATGGTCTTGCTGAAGAACAAAATAGTTTGGTAAAAGTAATTCCTTTATCTGGAGTTTATTCTCCAAGAAGAGGAAATGTAGTTATAGGAAAAATTGAAAATCTTACAAATAATGGATGGGTTGTTGATATTGGCTCAGCTGATTCTGCTTTTTTATCTCTTATGGAAGTCCCAAGATATGTGAACAAAGACGCCATGGAAGAAGTTTTCAAAATTGATGAACTTTTAATTGCAAAAATATGGTCAATAGGAAAAAGAGGAATTGATCTTTCTATAAAATCTAGAGGTTATGGAAAAATTGAAGAAGGGATGGTTTTTAGTGTAAATTCAAATAAGGTTCCAAGAATTATCGGAAAAGAAGGAAGTATGATTAATATAATAAAAGAAAAAACTGGATGTGAAATTGATGTTGCACAGAATGGATATGTTTGGATAACAGGCCCATCGATTGACGACGAACTTTACGCAAAAAAAGCAATAAACTTTGTAACTGAAAAATCTTTTATTCATGGTTTAACCGATGAAGTAACTAAATGGTTTGATGAGAATAAAAAATAAAATGACAACAAAATTTAAAAGACCTGACGGAAGAGCAATTGATGAGCTAAGACCAATAGAAGCAAAAGTGGGAGTTGTTCCTAATGCAGATGGAAGTGCAATGTACAAATCCGGGGACACTATTGCGATTGCAGCTGTTTATGGTCCAAAGAAAATGCATCCTCAACATCAACAAAATCCTTTGAAAGGAACATTGAGATGTGATTATAATATGATAAGTTTTTCAGTTTCTGATAGAATAAGACCTGGAAAAAATAGAAGATCTATGGAAATAAGTGAAATTACTAAATGGGCTCTTGAACCAGTTTTACTTTTGGATAAATATCAAAATCAAGTAATTGATGTTTTCATTGATATAATTCAAGCAGATGCGGGAACACGATGTGCTGGAATAAACGCCGCTGCAATGGCACTTGCTCATGCAGGAATCCCAATGAAAGATATGGTCTCAAGCGTCTCAGTTGGAAAACTTGACAAAACTTTGGTTGTCGATTTAACAAAAGAAGAAGAGGACTTCCACGAAGGAGAAGGACCAACTGATATTCCAATTTCAATGATTCATAGTGGTAGAATTACACATATGCAATTAGATGGAAAAATAGGAGTTAAACAACTTAAAGAAGCAATTGACCTTGGGAAAATTGCATGTGAAAAAGTTTATGAAATTCAGAAAAAAGCACTTAAAGATGCAATTGATATGGAAAACGGAGGAAAAGAATAATGGGAAAAACTTTAGAAAATAAGGAAGGTATGCGTTGTATATCAACTGGAAAAGTTACTTTAATTGGGAAATCACACAATTTTATTCCAAAAAAAAGAGATTATGGAATTGGAGAAAATCAATATTACAACCAAGTTCTCTCGAGTGAAGCGGGATTAACAACATTAAGATTAGAAAATAAACCTTATGATATCCTTGAAAACCTTAAGAAAAGATTAGAAGAAAAATATAAATTTCATTTGAATATTCTTGAAAGAGGAATTTATCAATTAAATTGGAATAAAATAAAAAATTAAAATGGATAAAGTAAGAACAACATTTGAAGTTACAGGAGAAAGAATACGAAGATATTTGGAAGAAGGAAAAAGATTTGACGGAAGAACTCCTTTTGAATTTAGAGATATTACTATTGAAAAAAATGTTTCAAAAAAAGCAGAAGGATCAGTTAGAGTAAGAATCGGAAAAACTGAAGTCATTGTTGGAGTTAAGATGGGAGTTTCTGAACCTTATTCAGATTCACCTACTAAAGGAAACCTTATGGTTACCGCTGAAATGCTTCCTTTGAGTTCTCCAAGATTTGAAATTGGACCTCCAAAATTTGAAGCAATAGAACTTGGAAGAGTAACTGATAGAGGACTAAGAGAATCTGGCTTTATCGATCTTGAAAAACTTTGCATTATTGAAGGAGAAAAAGTTTGGACAGTATTTGTTGATGTTTATTCTATTAACGACGATGGAAACTTAATGGATGCAGCGACAATAGGATCTATTGCAGCTTTAAAATTAGCAAGACTTCCAAAATATGATAGAAAAGAAAAGAAAGTGCTCTTTGACGAATTAACAGAAGAGAGAATTCCATTAACAGAAAAGGTTCCTGTAGCAATAAGTGTTCACAAAATTGGTCCTTCACTTTTAATTGATCCGACAAGAGAAGAAGAAGATCTAAGTGAATGTAGGGTTACAATTTCATTTAACAAAGGAATAATCTCTTCACTTCAGAAAAGCGAAAGTGCAGCTCTTGAAATTGATGAAATGAAAAAGATCTTTGAAATTGCGGAAAAGGCTTCCGAAGATGTTCTAAAACAGATTGAAAAAAAGATTAAATAGGAACCTTTAAAAAACAGGAAATTTAATTATTAAGATGGTACAAATTTTTACAAAATATGAACGAGCAAGAATTTTGGGTGCGAGGGCACTTCAAATTGCAATGAATGCTCCTTTACTTGTTAAAATTTCTAAAGATGATCTTGAAAAAATAAATTTTGATGCTTTGAAAATTGCTGAAGTTGAGTTGGAATCTGATGTTTTACCAATTTCAATAAACAAACCTATGCCTAAAAAAAGAGAAGGTCCTTTAAAAAGATTAAAGACACCTCTTTCTAGCGATAAGAAAAAAGAAGAAAGTGAAGAAAAATTAGAAAAAGAAATTATTGAAGAAGGGGAAATTATGGAACTTGCTCAACCAGAAGATGAAATGGAAGATTCTGGAGATAGTGGTTCTGATGAAGAATAATTTTTTTTAAATCCTAACATTTATTAACAAAATTTAGTTTATAGTTTTATGATAATAAAAGGGGTTAAAGCAAAGTCTATTAAAGATTCTAGAAAAGAGCCTACTATTGAGGTTACTATTGATACTAATGTTGGAAAATTTAGTGCTTCAGCTCCAAATGGAAAATCAAAAGGAAAATACGAATCTAAATCTTACGTGAAATCTTTATCAAAAGATATTGACTCTTTGGAAAGTTTATCTGATTATTTCTCAGAAGAATATTTGGAAAAATTTGAAGATCTTAGGAGAATTGAAGATGTAGTGAAAGGCCATATTGGAGCGAATACTCTTTTTGCATTTGAAACGGCTGTTTTGAAAGCAATCTCCAAGGAACAAAAAAAGGAAATATGGGAAATTGTTAATACAAATGCTAAAAAATTTCCAAGATTCGTTGGAAACTCAGCAGGGGGAGGACTCCATTCTAGTACCTCCAAAAAACCAGACTTTCAAGAATTTTTGGTAATCTCCGATTTTAACTCTCCAGAAAAAAATCAAAAGAACAACCTAGAAGCAAAAGAAAGACTAAAGTACCTTCTTAAGAAAAAAGACCCAAAATTTAATGAAAAAAAGAACGATGAGAACGCATGGGTTACTTCATTAAATGAAAAAGAAGTTTTAGACTTGATAGGTCAATTGAACATTCCTTTTGGGGTAGACATTGCATCTTCTTCTTTTTATAGTCGGAAAAAATATCACTATAAAAATCCCCCACTTGATAGAACAAAAGAGGAACAATTAATGTACCTCAAAAATTTAATAAAGAATTACAACTTATTTTATATTGAAGATCCATTTGATGAAGAAGATTTTGAAAGCTTTTCTAAACTTTTGAAGTTTTTTCCTAATTCTTTAATTGTGGGGGATGACTTAACGGTTACAAATTACAAAAGACTTGAAAAAGCAATCGAGATGAAATCAATTAATGCATTAATTATAAAACCAAATCAAAATGGTTCTCTAATCGATTTGGCAAATGTTGTTGAACTTGCAAAGAAAAAAGGAATAAAAACTATTTTTTCTCATAGAAGCGGAGAAACAAATGAAAGCATTCTTGCTGACCTTGCTTTTGGATTTGAAGCAGATTTCATCAAATGTGGAGTAACTGGCCTAGAAAGAGAGATAAAAATCAAAAGATTAATTGAAATTGAAAAGAGATTAAAATAAATTTTCTAGAATAATCATTTTTTTAAAAAGTAGATTCTTGAATTTGGGATGAATATTAATCAAGAAAGAATTAATTCTCTTATGAAATCTCTTAGTCAAAAGCACCTGAAGCATTTTGTTAAAGAAGTTCAAATATTTGGTCTTCAAAATTTAAAAAAATTAAAAGATAAGCAGATTTTATATTTGCCAAATCATCTGAGCCATTTTGATTACATATTAATTCCAAAAATTCTTAATGATATTAAACTAGATCATCCCGCAACAATCGCTGGGGCAAATTTGGATATTTGGCCAATTAATAAAATAATTTGTGAACAAACAGGTGCAGTTTTTATTGACAGAAAGATTATGAAAATGGAAGGGATTAATAAAGAAAAACGAAAAGAGATAACAAAATTGAATTCGGCTCTCGAAGAGCTAATTACTCGTGATCAAAGTTTAGTAAACTTTGTAGAATCCGGGAGAAATTACAGTGGAAAAGTAATGGAACGAGGAGATTCTGGAATTTTAAGTAGATATTTAAAGTTTGCAAAAAAACAAAAAAAGGCTCCTTATGCTTGTAATATTGCGATAAAGTATGATCCCCATACAATTGAATTCCCTTGTTTGCATATTGTTTCTTTTTTTAAAAATAAAATTGAGCTTGCATATTTATTTACTGATGTTTATGCTTTTGGCAAAAATTATATTTCACCCACAGAAAAAAAACCAATTGTAAAAATAAACTTTGGCGAACCTTATTCTTTAGAAAATTTTATAGAAACACGAAACCATGAAGGACTTTTGAGATTTGTCCAAGAAGATGTAAAAAGATTATTTGGAGAAATTTATTAAACCCCAAATTCCAAAAAAACATATGAAAAGTTTAGATAACTCTATTGGAGAAGAGGTTGACAAAAAGATTTCCAAACTTACCGAGGAACTTTCTAAGATACAAAAATCTGAAAATGTGGAATTAACTTTGAAACAAAAAAATGATTATGAATTTTGGGTTAATAAAAAGACGGAGTTTAATCCCTATAAAAATGAAAGAGATTATTTAATTAAAAATCTAATTTTCCAATTGTACTTTTTAAACCAAAAAAAAGCTTTCTTAATCTGCGAAAAAAAAGGACACAAAGAAAAAGTATTATCTTCTTCTAACCATGGAATTTTTGCATATTGTGAAAGATGCGAAAATTATTATCAAAGACCTATGAACCAATCCGAATTAAAAAGTTGGCAAGACCTCCTAAGAATGGAATTTACTATTTAATTCTTAACAGAAACTTTATAAACTAAATTTCTTGTAAACTTCTATGGCTAAGACTAAAAAAGATGAAGTTGTATCAGAACTTCATGAAGAGACTTTAGAAGGAAAAGATCTTGAAAAAGCTACTGAAGCTGAAAGTTTGGAAACGGCACCTGAAGGTGTACCCTCAAACATTGACACCGAGGGCAAAAAACCTAAAAAAGTTGAAAAAACAAAAGAAGAAAAATTAAAAGCATTAAAAGAGAAGGCTGAAAAAATCCTTCACGAGAAAGTCGAAAAGACTGATAGTGAACTTCTTAAAGAAGAAGTTAAGGTAAAGAAAAAATCAGACATGCTTATTGATCTTGAAGATTATGTTAAAACTGGAATATATCTAGGAACAAGAATTGTGACTCCCGAAATGAGAAAATATATCTACAGAAGAAGAGCTGACGGCCTTGCAATTTTTAACACAGACTTAATTGATGAAAAATTAAAAGAAGGAATTGAATATCTTTCAAAATTTGAACCTGAAAATGTAATTTTAGTTTGCAGAAGGCAATCTGGATGGAGAGCTGCAATGAAATTTGGTGAATTGACCGGAATAAAAGTTTTTACAAAAAAATATCCGGCAGGAGTAATGACTAACACTAATCTAAAAGATTTTTTTGAAACAGAATTAGCAATAATCTCTGATCAATGGCTTGATAAAAATGCCTTGAAAGATACGCTTGATGTTCATAAAAAAGTTTTGATGATCTGTGGAACAAATAATTTTTCAAAGGGATCAGATCAATTAATTATTGGAAATAATAAAAGTGGAAAAAGTTTAGGACTAATATTTTATCTTCTTGCAAGAGGCTATTTGAAAGCAAAAGGAAAAGACACTTCAGCCATTCCAGACATGGAATGGTGGATTGAAGAGGATGGTTCTGAATAAATTTTTCCGACGAGAGAGAATCTTTTTAAATTGCCATTAAAAAATTTATTTTTTGGATAGACGAGCTCAGAAAATCTTCTTTTTTTGTTAAATATACCTTAGAAAACATATTAATTTAAAAACAAAAAAAATTTTGAACATAGATGAGTGAAAAAGAGAGTGGAATCATTCCAAAAATTTTGGAAGAACGACTTTTGATAACTCCCGAGGATAGAATTCTTTTGAAGGTTGCTTCTGAACTTTCTCCCCATGATAATGGTAAACTTTTGATAACTTCTTCCATATTAGATAATTATGTTCCGAGTATTTCAAAAATTGCTGAAAAGACTGGAAAAACTACTGAAGAAGTAAAAGAAAGTTTTGAAAGAATATCAAAAGTTTGGAATATTCCTTCTGAATCTCTCCCAAAGAATAATGGATATTATTCTGATGAAGAAGCATTGACAAATGCCTTGGTTAATCAACATAAACTTAGATGGAATCCTAATCTTAATGATTATAGTGTTACTAAAATGCATTGGATAAGTGGAGAAATGGGAACTGGAACTCTGTTCACAAATAATGTTGCATTTTTGGGAGAAAAAATTGTTAGACAAGCAATGAATGTTGATAGTTCTTTAGTAAGTTATCATATGCAAGGGGGAATAATGCCCGATATTGTAACTCTTTTTGGAAAAGCAAAAAACAAGAGAGCAATTATGACTGGATTAAATAAATCTAGCCAAGATATAGATGATAGAGAATTAGCTTCAATTGTCCAAAGATTAAATTTATTAAATGCTGAATTGGGAAGACCAACTTTGTCTAAAAAATCAATAAAGAACTTAGAAAAATATGTTGTAAATACCGTTAACTCTATGGAAGAAGCCGCTGAAAGCGTGGGATTTGAACTTGCAGATCAAGTAAAAAACTTGGAATCTTTTGCTGAGCTTCATCTTTATTGGAGTTATAATGATGATTATAATCAAAGTGAACTAGAAGATAAGAATATTGCAATTCTAAGAGACATTCATAAAAGAATGAGAGACGCCGAAGAAAAACTTCCTGAACTAAAAAAAGAATTAGATGAACAAAAAGAAGAGATGGTAAAATCAGAAATAAACTCTGGATTGGCAAATAAGTATTATAATTTTCTTATGAAGAAGAAAAATGCTTCAAAAAACGGAGATTTTAAAGAAAGTGGAAAAGAATTCAAAGCTTATACAAGTGAATTTTTTGAAACTAAAGATGGAAAAAGAAAATACTCATTAGATAAAAAATTAAGAAGAGAACTTAAAGAAAAAGCGAAGAAAATTTTGGGAAGAGACTTTGAAGCATTTGATTCTTTTTTTGAGGACGAATGGAATAGATTTTATAATTTAGAGACAAGTATGAAACAAGTTAGTAACCATAGAGAAGGAATAAACAAAAAATTAGACAAACTTGAAAAAGAAATACAAAACACCCAACACGAATTTGATGAAGCAAAATCTTTTGAAAGCAGTCAGAGAGTTGAAGATATGGAAGGGCACGCTTGGTTTACAAAAAAAATTGCAATCACTCCTACTGAAGCAAAAGGTCTTGAAACAATTAAAAAGGAAGTTTACAAAGGATTATATGAAGATATTTTAATTCCATCAATAAAAAAGCATTCTAATAGACCAGACTTGAAAATTTATTTGCATACTGATGATATAATTAGTGTTGAAGTTGCTGATCCTCAACACACAATTGAAGGAAAAAAAGATTTTAAAAACAGACCAGTTGGAACAATTTTTACTTCTTTACCTAGAGTAAACTCTCAAAGTTCTAATGAACCTTTGGCCACTAGTTTTTCTCAAGTTCAATCTTTCCACGAGGGAGAAATTTCAAATGCAGTTGCATCTGGAAAGCAAAGACCAAAAACAAAAGGAGAGCTGGATAAAAGAGATTTTGCTCATACTGATATATATATTTCTAGCCATGGAGCAGATGGATATCTTTCACAAAGAAAATTCACTATTGATCCTACAACAATTCAAGGAGAATATGCTAAAAATGCACATATTACTGCTTACATTAAAGTTCCAACAAGACAAGATTTATCCAAACTTGCTGAGTTGATGATTAAAGGAAATAAAGGAACTTGGAATGGAAAAAGACTTGCAAAAGGAGGAACTATTGCTGGAAGCGTTTTATTAATTGAACATGCAGATGGAAGTCCTGAAGAAATATTTTTTGATGATCGATATTTTAAAAATGTTGCCTTAACTGAAATTGAAGAGGATGGTAAAAAGATAACTATTGGAGAAAAATACAACTCTCTTGAGAAAAAGATCTTCAAATCAACAGATAACAAAGAATTAGAAAGACTAGAAAAAGAAAGATTTGAATTATTAGAAAAGATTAAACCAGTTATTGGAAGAATCTTTTTACAAAATGATTTGCATTGTGGAGCTTATTCAACTCCTGGAAGACCCTCAAATACTGATATAATCACCTCATCTCAATTAGCTGCAGTTCAAACCTATGGAGTTAATGGATTTGAAATGAGCTTGATGAGTGAAGCCTTGCATGGAGCTTTAGCATACCGAAGCTATGATTCTAAAAGAGAATCTGCCACAAATAGTGATACAACTCATACCTCTGACCCAATTTCATTTATGAAAAATTTGAAAAAATTAGAATTGAAAATGAAGTCTCAAGGTGCAAGTGATAAAGAAGTATTGGAATATATAAAACATTTCACAGAAGAATTTGTAAATGGAGTTCCTTCATTTAAACCAGAAGATCAAAAAAATATTTTCAGAGAAATTTTATATCCTATTAATGTGGAATTAATGGAAAATGGAGTTCCACTTTTGATTGGAACCGGAAATCATTGGATGGGAATGAAGGATGCCGAAGATGAAGCAAGTGTAATTGCTTCTATTTTAGACGGGAGTGGAAAATATCAAGAGCAAGGACTTTTATTGAGAGGTCAGGGTGCATCAGGTCAAAGCTTTAATTATGATTATTTTAAACTTCCAAGTTTGGACGGAAAAGGAATTGATTCTGTATTCGCTCATAAAATGTGGCATGGAAAAACTGAAATTGATCAAATGGCACATCAAGCAATAAGAACTAGAAGTAGCGCAAAATATTATTTTGCCGCGGATAGACATCAACCCGGAGCAATGGCACAGGGAGGGAAAATGGGAGTTTTAGATGTAGGAAAACAAACAACAATTCCATATGCTAAGATGATTGGAAAGGCAGCTTCTGTAAATGGGCATATGGTTGCAGGTTATGGTAAGAACAATGAATTACTTTTATCGGCAAGATATTTCCTTAATCCTACTGTTGATGAAATTTCAGGATGGGATTACAAAGCCGGAATTTTAATTAAGGCAAGATCTTTGATTCTCGAAGCTGCAAAAGATGATTCTATTGCAAGAGAAGCAAAAAGATTAAATTTTCTTGTAGAAAAATCTAACATAAAAGTTGGAGAATTAGAAAAGAAATTGGGAAGACCTATTTTTTAAAGAATAACCAATTTTCTTTTTTTCCACTAAGCTTTGAATTTAACAAAACATATTCCCCTGACAATTTTTTTCCGTTTATTTTTAAAACAATTTTTTTATTATCTTTTTCGATTAAATTATAATTCCCTTTATCCCAAATTTCAACTTTACCTTTTCCATAACCTTCTTTAATTTCTCCTTCGAAGGTTGCATAACTTTTTTCATGATCTGGAACTTGAACAGCTAAACGTTTTATCCCTTTTATTTTTGGGGGAGTTTTTGGAATTGCCCATGATTTTAAAACCCCTTCGAATTCTAATCTTAAATCATAGTGTAAATGCGACGCTGAGTGCTTTTGAATTACATAAATATTTTCTTTTACCATTCTTGATTAAAAAAATTAAAAATTAAATACCTTTTGGAAAAACCATTTCTAAAAATTTTAACCACGAAAGATTTATAAACACAAATTTTCTGAGTTTAACATTAACGAAGATGAGTGCCTTAACAAAAATGTTTTACATATAAGGTATGATGTATGTAGAAGCAGTGCTCATTTTATAATTAATTAAAAATTTTCTTTTAATTTTTTCTTCGGAAAAAATTATACAAGATTTATCTTTTAAAATGATTTTTTGAAATGAAGTCACAAAGTTTGTGATCTTTTAAGCCAATAGTAGGAGTTTGTGTGAAGTGGTTTGTTATCTTATAAAACAAACTGCGCAATTAGTTTTATCGTCGTCGGTAAAATATAAAATTGTTAATTCCAGTTGATCCTGCTGGCGGCTGCGGCTCTCTGACTTGCACTTAGACATGCAAGTTTTTTTAGTTTCTTCACAGAAGTTGAAAAGCAAACTGCTCAGTAACACGTAGCTAACCTACCCTTAGGTTAAGAATATCCTCGGGAAACTGAGGTTAATACTTAATAGGGGATATACCCTGGAAAGATTTATCCCTGAAACTTGAGCCTAAGGATGGGGCTGCGGCGGATTAGGTTGTTGGCGGGGTAAAAGCCCACCAAGCCTTTGATCTGTAAGGGCTCTTAGCGGAGAGGCCCTGAGAGGGAATCTGAGACACTATTCCCAGCCCTACGGGGTGCAGCAGTTAGGAATAATCTACAATACGCGCAAGCGTGATAGTTTGAGTCAGAGTGCGTTCCAATTTGGAATGCTTTTGCCGAATCTAAAACGTTCGGCGAATAAGGACTGGGTAAGACGGGTGCCAGCCGCCGCGGTAATACCCGCGGTCCAAGTCGCAGCCATTTTTATTGGGTCTAAAACATCCGTAGCTTGCTTTCTAAGTTCCTTGTGAAATCCTATATCTAAAGTATAGGGCGCGCAGGGAGTACTATTAAGCTAGAGACTGGAAGACGTAAGAAGTACGTTCGAAGTAGCGGTTAAATGTGTTAATCTCGAGCGGACTCACAACAGCGAAGGCATCTTACGAGGACAGTTCTGACAGTAAGGGATGAAGGCCAGGGGCGCAAAACGGATTAGATACCCGTGTAGTCCTGGCAGTAAACACTGTACACTAAACATTAGTACCTCCTCGAGAGGTATTGGTGCTGAAGCGAAGGCGAAGAGTGTACTACCTGGGAAGTATAGTCGCAAGGCCGAAACTTAAAGGAATTGGCGGGGAGACACTACAACGAGTGACGCGTGCGGTTCAATTAGATTCTACACCGTGAACCTCACCAGGAGCGACAGCAGAATGAAGGTCAGTCTGAAGGGCTTACCTGACACGCTGAGAGGAGCTGCATGGCCGACGTCAGCCTGTGCCGTGAGGTGACCTGTTAAATCAGGTAACAGGCAAGACCCGCATCTTTATTTACTACGTGTACAATAAAGAGATTGCCGTGGAAACATGGATGAAAGTGCGGGCTACGTTAGGTGAGTACAGCCCGAATCCCCTGGGCAACACGCGCGCGTCAATGGTGGATACAACGAGATGCAACTCCGAAAGGAGAAGCTAATCTCTTAAAGTCCATCTTAGTCTAGATCGAGGTTTGTAACTCAGCCTCGTGACACTGGAATTCGTAGTAATCGTTTGTTATCAACGAACGGTGAATATGTCACGGTCTCTTGCACACACTGCCCGTCAAATCAACCGAGTTATGTTGAGATGAAACCCTTCGGGGGAGAATTTTGATATGACAAGGTAGGTTAAGTCGTCACAAGGTATCTGTAGGGGAACCTGCAGATGGATCACCTCCTTTTTTTACTTAATAATCATAAACCGCTTCTACATACTCATCTTGTTATGAAAAGGGCCTGTAGTTTAATGGTATGACACTTGCCTTGCACGCATGGGATCCGTGTTCGATTCACGGCAGGTCCATAAAACAAGTTCGTTAATAATTAAAAAACAAAATAAAAATGACAATCAGAGTGTTAGAAATAAAAGTATTGGATAAATCTCCAAATGGAAGTGTCCTTGGACATATCAAGTTCAACGGTCCAACTGGAACCCAATTTCAAAATGCAGTGATAAGATATCCTTACCATGAAGAATTAGCAAACATGAAATTGCTAAATGAAGGAGAAGACTATTCAACAATGGGAATTGAAAATTATATTTCCATTTCACAAGAAATACTTAACAAAAATTCCCAAACAAGAATATTAGTCAAAGAAAAAAAATTATCTGAAGAAGTGCAAAAGGCACTAATGGAATTTGACAAAAAAGAAGAATCATATTCAACTCACGTTGGAAGTGGTTCAGTAAAATAAATACTGGATCAGTATCTAGAACATGGAGTCAAACGAAAGTTTGATCCAAACTTTATGTTCAATGAGATAAGTAGTGGAGAAGCAACACATTAGGCATAAGAAAATTATATCTACTAAAAATTATGCTGTTAGATGGATAGCTTGGTTTTGGTTTTGATGAAGGACGTGGCAAGCTGCGAAAAGCTTGGGGGAACCGCATGCAGGTTTTGATCCCAAGATCTCCGAATTATTCCGAGAGGAAAGAAAACACCGGGAATTGAAACATCTTAGTACCGGTAGGAAAAGAAAACAATAGTGATACCCTTATTAGCAGAGAGCGAAAAGGGTAGAGGGCAAACTGAATCTTCCGTTGAAAGATGGATAGAGATGTGGTTGAGATAAATTTCTAAGTTGTCGATTCAAACATTGCTGGAATGCAAGACCTTAGAGGGTGACAGTCCCGTAGAAGAAGATAATATGAAGTTCTCTAACGAGTAGGGCTCCTTGAATTAGGGGTCTGAATATGGCACGATTAAGTGCTAACCCTAAATATAACCAAAGTCCGATAGCGCACTAGTACCGCGAGGGAAAGCTGAAAAGTACTCTTAACAGAGGGTTAAAAGACTTGAAATCTAACAGTTACAGTTGGTTACTGCTCTTACCCACTTCGGTGGAAAGGGTTGTAACGTACGTTTTGAAAAACGGGCCAGGGAGTTTATTTTTGTGGCAAGGCTAAATAACTTTGTTATGTAACCGAAGCGAAAGCAAGTACGAAAATGCGATTAAGTCACTGAGATAAGACCTGAAGCCAGATGATCTATGCATGAGCAGGTTGAAGTCTGGCGAAAGCCGGATGGAGGACCGAACCGGTGTTATATACATGTACTCGAAAGATTTG
>PCVV01000022.1 GCA_002762735.1 Candidatus Pacearchaeota archaeon CG11_big_fil_rev_8_21_14_0_20_30_13 | reverse complement strand
AGTTATGGGGATAGTTATTTCAATTCCGGCAACGTCGGCATTGGGACGACGGTGCCAGGGGCGAAGTTAGAAGTAACGGGAGATGTTATTATTGATTTATCAGATTAAACAAAATAAAATGGAGAAAATAACTAAAAAAAATGAATATTAAAAAGATAAAAAGCCACGAAAATATGGAAAAAATGCCATTTTCGAAAAAATTCGTGGCTTTTTTTCTGGCAAACTCGTGGCATGAAAATTCAGGAATTGAAAATTCAATCTCGCCCACTCTAGGAGTTCTCGTACCCTTTGGGTATGCCCTTTGGGTATTTATGCCCTTCAGGATATGGCATGAAAATTTAAGAAAATTTGCGAATGGAGGTTTTTATGGGAATTAAAATGTCCGATGTTGGACAATTGTGTCCAGATGTTTTGAAAGCATATTTAAAAAATTATTCTTTAAAATTAAGTGCAAGCGAAATTGCAAAAGAAGTCAAAATTGAAAGACGAACTGTTTCAAGAATTTTAAATAAACTGGTCATATTTAATCTAATAAATTACTCTATTCAAGGGAAGAATAAGCTATTTTATTTTGATTTAAAAAAGATGAGCACTTTCTCATTATTAAATTTAGTAGAGATTAATAATTCAATAAATTTTAATTTTAAAAATAAAGAGGTTTCAGTGATTATTTCAAAATTGCTAGATTTTTTTGAAGGAATAATTGTTTTTGGATCTTATGCTTCATCTAAAGAAAAAGATGGTTCTGACTTAGATATTGTTCTTCTGGGTGAAAAAAATAATCACATTCTTGAGGATATTAAAAAAATTAGCTTAATTGAAATAAATGAACACTTTGTGAATTATAAAGAATTTAAAGAAATTTTAAAAAGGAAAAATCCTCTTGCGATTGAAATCTCTAAGAATCATGTCCTTTTTGGAAATTTTTCTGCCATTATAAAAATCTTTTTGGAGGATAAACTGAATGGATAATTTTGAATGGTGTAAAAAACAGGAAAGAGGAATAAGTTTAGTTGAGAAAAGCTCTCATTTAAGCGATTCTTATTTGAAAGATGCTTATGAGAGTTTTGATGCTTGCTTAAAAATTGAGGGTAAATGGAAAGTAATCACGGGATATTATGCTTGTTATAATGCCGTTTATTCAATTTTAATGAAATGCGGAATAAAATCAGAAATTCATAATTGTACAATTAGATTAATGGAATTTTTTAAATTTTCAAAAGAAGAAATTAAATTTTTAGAAAAATTAAAAATCGAGAGAATTAATGCTCAATATTACTTAAAAAAAGTAAGATTACCAAAAGTTCTCGAGATTAAAAAGTTTATATCCAAATGCGAATTTATTCTGTCAGAACTAAATGACAATCAAATAGAAGAAATTAGGGGGAAGTTAAAATGAAAATTAAAGAAGTTCAAGCAGGGGTGAAACTTACTAAGAACTATGATTCGTATCAAGCTAGCTTGGTCGCGGAAATTGAAACGGGCGAAAATTCCGAAGAAGTCGGGGAAGCACTAATGGAAAAAGCATTGGTGATCGTTTCTAAAAAGTTGGAATTGAAGAAGAGACCGACTTTGGACGAACCATCGGAAATAGAGATCGGGGCTGCCTGGTTTGATAAAAAATCGAAAGAGAAATTGAGTGTTAAATATTCCAAAGATGGAAAATGGAAAAATATGAACATTGAGGATTTGGAAAAAATAAAAGATGGGTATAGACAAAAAACTGGAGAAGGGATTTTTATTTTTAGGAAAATCCCAGATGAAAAAAGAATGAATTATAAAATGCCTGCTTTTAGAATTTATAAATTGGAGGAGAATAATTAAAGTGAAAGCTAAAAGTTTATTTTTAATTTTAGGAATTATTTTCCTTTTTGTTAGTTTAGCGGGGGCAAAATTGAATGTTGTTGGAGAATTTAATTTTAGTAGTTCAAGCGTTACGACGTTCACAGAGGGAGGTGCACTTGTTGTTTCAGGATAAAATGGTAAAAGAAAATAAAATAATAATTTTTGAGGGAAAGAAGATTAGGAGAGTTTGGTATAATGAAGATTGGTACTATTCAATTGTTGATGTGATAGGTGTGTTGACCGATTCAAAAAATCCAAGTGGTTACTTGAAGGATATGAAAAGAAGAGACACTTTTCTCAATGAAGGATGGGGGCAAATTGCCACCCCCCTTTCGATAGAAACTACGGGCGGGAAACAGTTAGTAAATTGTGCAGATAAAAAAGGAATTTTTAGAGTCATTCAGTCAATTCCTTCAAAGAAAGCCGAACCATTTAAACTTTGGTTAGCAAAAGTTGGAAGTGAAAGGATCGACGAAATAATTGATCCTGAACTTTCGATTGATAGAGCAATAAAAACTTATTCAGAAAAAGGATACTCTGAAAAATGGATAAACCAAAGAATCAAAACCCTCGAAGTAAGAAAGGAATTAACTGATGAATGGAAAAGAGTGGGAATTAAAGATAATGATGATTTTGCAATTTTAACCAACGATATAACTCATGCGTGGTCCGGAAAATCGATAAAAGAATATAAGGAATTTAAAAATTTGAAAAAAGAAAATCTCCGAGATAATATGACTAATCTCGAATTAATCTTGAACATGCTTGCAGAAGCAACAACAACGGAATTTTCAAGAAAAGAAAATCCCAGGACTTTTGAAAAAAGCAGAAGTGTTGCAATTAGGGGCGGAATTGTTGCAGGGAATACAAGAAAAGAAATTGAAGCGGAACTGAAAGAAAAAATTGTTTCTCCAAAAAATAGCCAAGAGATAATTAATATTCCAGAGGAAAAGAAAAAGGAGATCTTAAATGAAAAATAAAATGGTAAAAGAATTCATCAAAATTGCACACAAAAATTTAAATGGGGAAAAGTCCATAAAATGGGACTTAAGTTTATAAAATGGGACAAGAAGATAGAGAAAAAATATTGAGGATTTATTTTGAAAATCCTGGAAAGGAGTTTACTGTTAGGGAGGCCTCTAGTTTGACCAAGATTCCAAGATTCCTAAATCGACAGTTCATAAAATTTTAATAGAAATAAAAAAAGGAATTTATTTCAGTGATGAACTTTATTTCAAAAATTTGAAGACAAATTATTACACAAATCAACTTTTTTCTTCTGGTTTGATTAGATTTTTGATTGATAATTTGAATCCCTCCTTGATAATTTTATTTGGAAGTTTCAGAAAAGGGGAATCCGATAAGGACAGTGATATGGATGTTTTTGTTGAGAGTCAAATAAAGAAGGAAATTGATTTGAAGAAATTTGAAAAAAAGATAGGTCATAAAATCGACCTATTTGTCGAAACTAGTTTGGAAAAATTAAATTCCAATCTTTTCAATAATGTTGTTAATGGAATTAAACTTTATGGGAGTTTTAAAATAAAATGATTGATTTGATGAATTGGAGAGTTTGTGAGAGGGATTTTATAAAAAGGGTCGAACCAGATAGGGAAAGAATTGATTCAATAAAAAAAATGGCTATTAAAAGATTTGAAAAATTGAAGAGAGATAAATTCAAAGAAGATGAAATTTCTTTTTTAGTTGAGGGGTATTACGAGGTGATAAAAGAACTTTTAGTTGCATATCTTTTGAAAGAAGGGATGAGGTCCAAAAACCATCAGTGTCTTATAACTTATTTTTATAAAACTCATCCCGAATTAGAGAATGAAGTAGACTTGATTGGTCAAATGTCTTTTTTTAGGAATAGGTTAGGATATTATGGAGAAAAAGTTCCTGAAGAATTTTATAATAATAGAAAGGGGGATTTCGACAAGATTGTAAAAATTTTGTTAAATTTTATAAATGAGTAACCAACCAAGTAGATTTGAAAGAAGGTCACAAGAACCTCTTCGAGGTAAAAGAATATTTTTGATTTTTGCATTGGTGTTCTTTTTAGTTGGAACTTTCGGAATGATTTCTGCTAAGAATTTTAATATAACCAGCAATGGGAATACGTTATTTCTTGTGAACGGAACTACCGGAAATGCGTTATTTGGTTACAATGTCACGGCATCTCATTTTTTTGGAGACGGTTCGGGTTTGACAAACTTGAACGTCTCGGCGTTGAATCTGTCCGATTACATTCCGTATACTGGTTCGTCGAAGAACGTCGTCCTTGGAGATTACAATTTGACGGTCGACACGTCAACGTTCTTCGTCAATTCAAATACGAACAACGTCGGCATCGGG
>PCVV01000038.1:7823-9770 GCA_002762735.1 Candidatus Pacearchaeota archaeon CG11_big_fil_rev_8_21_14_0_20_30_13 | reverse complement strand
AGACCCTTGGTTTATTGATTTTATTTCTTTTTCAATAATAGTTCCCAGCTTCAATAAATCGACCAAATTTAAAATTTCATTTTTGCCCACCCGAGATACGAGAGAAAAGCCTGCGTCCTACGGACAGATAGATGAAACAAGTTTCAGAGAAAAACTTCTTATTTTCGAGAACCGAGAAAAACGTAAGGATTTTTAATCCGCCACTTACCCGACCGACGAGAAAACCAACAAAATGCTTCGCACTTTGCATAACAAAAGGTAAAAGGTTTTACTTCGTTACACCCAAATTTTTCTATTTATTTAGGGGGTTCTTAGTCCTTCGGGCAATTTGTCAGCTATACCGAAAGTGTTTTAAATAAAGTTTTCTATTTTATTTTTATGGCAAGAACATCATTCTTTGTAGTGTTAGGCACAAGAGCGTTGCAATTAACAGGTTTTGGTTTAGCTTTTTAGGGGGTTTTTATTGCTGATCTTTCTCAAGCATTTAAGGTTGGGTCTGGAAGTGCTGGAACTTCCTTTGCTTGGTTAATTCCTCTTGTAGGGATAGTTTTATTTATTTGGGGTTCAAAAATTTTACATGACAATGGCGTAAACATTTTACCTCATTAAAAAAATGAAAAAGATAGATTCCACTGAACATCAATATAATATTTCTATTGGATTTTTTGTAGCAATATTAGTAGCAGGAATACTTAAATTTCTTGACATTTCCAAATCAAGTTATCTTGGAGAAAAAATTCTTTTTATTGATTGGATTATCTTAATCTTTTTGGGAATAATTGCTTTCCTTGAATCACTATTGATAAAAAACTTATTTGTTAGGAAAGATAAAATAATTATTTCTAAAAAAACAAAAAGTTGTTGATATAGTAATTAAAATTTTAATAATAATTTTTATTATTTTCTTTATTCTTTTTACTAAAATGTTTGGCTAATATCTTCTTTTAGAAAAAGAAGCAAAATAAGAACCCCTCATTTTCTTTTTAGAAAAAAGAAACAAAAAGCGGGCTTATCTCTTTAATATATTGATCGTCAAAAACAACAATTTTAACTTTTGATAAACCAAAACATTTAAATAATCTACATTTGTATACATTTGTATATGGAAACAACAATAAGATTAAACAATTCAACAAAAGAACAGCTTGATTCATTCAAACAATACAAAAGCGAAAGTTATGACGAACTTGTGAGAAAACTTATTTATTTAGTGAAGATGTGCGAAAAAAAACCCGAACTAAGTCAAAAAACAATCCTTGAAATAAAAGAAGCTAGAGAAAGGATTAAAAGCGGAGAATTTTATACGGAAGAAGAGGTCAAGGAAATTCTTGGTCTGTAAAAAGATGTATGAGTTAAAATTCGACAAAAAAGCGATCGATTTTCTTAATAAACTCGAAAATAAAGATAAAAAGAGAATTTGGAATAAACTTCAAGAGTGTAAATTTGAACCTTTTCGTTATTTAAAACATTTGGAGAACATGGAAGGATATAAACTAAGAGTTGGAGATTATCGTATTATAATAGATGTTGAAAAAACAATCAAAATTTTAAATGTTATGAAAATAGGAAGTCGAAAAAACATTTACAATTAAAACAAAAAATTAATTTTAATAAAATCTTTTCTCAAAACAACCAAAATAAGAATCCATCATTTTCTTTTTGCCCCAAGGGGATAATCTTCGAGCAGAAAAAAGTCGCAAATAAGTTGCGTCATGTTTTCCTCATTCCATTCGGAAAAAAGAAACAAAAAGGGCAAGCTTTTTTCTCTAATTTTTTGGTCATAGGAAACAACCATCTTCCAACTCCCACTTTACTTTTTCGCTAATTACCAAAATTTATATCTCTTGAAAAAGCAAAATGCCCGCCCCCACCCTAAAATGAAATTTTAAACTCACGAGGAAACTTTGTGTTTCAGCTCGTGCCCTTCGGATTGTTTAATCCTGACGT
>PCVV01000038.1:3747-7784 GCA_002762735.1 Candidatus Pacearchaeota archaeon CG11_big_fil_rev_8_21_14_0_20_30_13 | reverse complement strand
AGAAATTTTTTTTCGTTTCCTTCTAATCTATTGAAGACAATATAACAAGTGTAATCTTTACCATTTTTTATGGGTTCTAGAATTATTGCACTATACACCTCAATGGTTTTTGTCATTTAAACTCCCCAGTTTTCTTTTGTTTTTCTTTTTATATCTGCAATTTCTTTTATTATACTTATTTCGTTCCCGCTTAGTAAATCTTTATTTTTTTTAAATTCTTTAAACTGGTTTTCCCCAAGATTGGTAAAAAGAAATCTTTTCTCCTTAAGTTGTCTTTCATAATTTAAATTTGAAATGGATATTGCGACTTCATCTCCTTCTTTGGATTCTTTAACTGACTTTTTGTCATGTTGGATATTTTTTATATTTCCTATTTTCTCGTCGTTCTCATCAATTATAGAAAGATTTTTAATTAATTTTCCTCCTACAACTCTAACTCCAAAAATTGCAGGCTTGGTATTTCTGAATACATATTGAGGTAAAATTTCTAATTTACAAATTGTTGAAAGTCCCATTAATCTTTCTTTTTCGATTTCAGTTTGTTTTTTCTTTCTCCATTCAACTAAATCTTCAATAATTTTGTAAACAACTTCTCCAGTAATCATCTTTATTTTTGAAGAAATTTCTCTTGCATCTTCACTTATCTTTACATTGAATCCCACAATTACCGAGTCTAATTCATTTATCTCTAAATTTGCTTTTGCATTTATTGCATCTATCTTGTTTATGTCTCCTATTCCTGCTCTAACAACATTAATATTGTTTTGGCCAAGCAAAACTAATAAGGCTTCTAAACTTCCAAGTGAATCTGCTTTTGCAATGATTCCAAATTTTTCTGTTTTTATGGATTCTCCTAACTCTTTTTTGAATTGTTCACTTATTTCTTTTAAATTATTTTTGAATTTCACAAAAGGCATGCCTGGAAGTATCTCCTGTTTTTCAGTTAATTGAATTCTAATTCCAGTTGAAGCGTTTACTTTTTCTGTTGTTTTAAATTTCGATGAAAGAGGAATGATTTCTTCTAAGATTCTTATCTTAGTTACAATTGGTTCTCCAGTTATTGAAGCGACGGCTATTTCGTCAGTTCTGTTTAATTCACCGTCATAGAGAATTGCTTCTATAGCTTCATTACCTCTCTCTCTTTTTACTTCAAGCATAACTCCTTTTGGGTCAGGATGAAGTTCAAGTCTTTTAGTTAAAAATTTTTCGCTTAATCCACAAAGCATCATAATTAATTCCGGAATTCCTTCTTTGGTGTAAGCCGAACAAGGAACCATTGCAATTTTTTTTGTAAAATCAGGAATATTATAAAATAAATCAGTTTCAAGACCATAAGATTGTAATGCTCCAACAAGAGTATAAAATTTCTCATCGAAAACTTCTTTCACCCTTTCTCCTTGCATTTCTACCGAATTTTTTAAATTCTCATCTAATTTTCTCCATCCAGTAATTTTATCAATTTTATTTAATGCAATTATAAATGGAGTTTTATTTAATTTTAAAATTTGAATAACTTCTGCAGTTTGGGGTTTGATTCCTTCAGTTAGATCAATAACTAAAACTGCCAAATCGGCAAGTGATCCTCCTCTTTTTCTTAAATTTGTAAATGCTGCATGTCCAGGGGTATCAATAAATAGAAATCCTGGAATATTCAAATTTATGCCTGATTTTTCAATTAAAGGACAGGCTTTTTTGAGTTTGTCAATTGGATAAGAAGTGAATGAAATCTTTTGGGTTATTCCTCCTGCTTCGGTTTCTTGGACGGCTGAGCTTCTAATTGAATCTAGGATTGAGGTCTTTCCATGATCCACATGCCCTGCAACCGTAACAATTGGCTGACGAATCTTTTCTTTTGCTTTTTGTTCCATAAAAGAAAAAGTTTAACGCTGGATTTAAAGTTTTTGGCTAAGGAAATCAAAATTTTTTTTGCTGGAAGGGATTAAATTTATAATCCTCTTATTTATTGAATATCCATGATAAAAGAAAGAACTCTTGAAGATCTTGAAGAAGAATATTCTCTTGAATTAGACTTAGCAGTTAAACAGATTAAAGATAAAAAAGCGAAGCTTGTTTTGGTCCAGTTTCCTGATGGACTGAAACAATACGCAACAGTGGTTATTGATTATCTTTCTGAGCGAACAGACGCAGAATTTTTAATTTTCCTTGGAAGCTGTTTTGGAGCTTGTGATTCTCCTGTGGGATTCGACAATCTTGGAATTGATCTAATGATACAATTTGGTCATAATTCTTTAATGCCTAGTTATTTGGGTGAGAAATCATAATTTAAAATTTAACAACCAGTAAGTTCTTGTAATTTTTTAATGCTTTGAACTCCTACATACAATTTTCCTTTGATCTTCCATGTCGGAGTACCATCAATATCCTGACATCTATCAAGCTCGTAAAAACAGTCTATTTTATTTAAAAGTGCAGAATTGTTTCCAAACATTTCTTCTTGATCTACACAGTGAGAGCATCCAACCTGAACATATACAATTGAATTTTCTCCTATACATTTTGCAACTTCTTCACTTGTTTGTGAGCTTCCATTTGGAATTAAAAGAAAATAAACTAGTCCTATAAAAATTATGAAAACACTTATGTTAAAAATTAAGTCTTTTTTCTTTTTATCCATTGGAAAAGAATGTTTTTTAATTTTAAATATCTTTTCACATCTAACTTTAAATACTTAAAATTTATGAGAATTCCATGGAAACTTGGATAATATTACTTAGAATGCTTCTAACCTTTATTCCGGCGTTAATCTTTGGATTTCAAAGACAAAGAAGTCACAAGCTAATTGGATTTGGAACTTTTACTTTTGTTGCAGTTGGTGCATGTGGACTTGCAATAACTGCGGTAAATCTAGGAATGGGAAATCCTCTTCCTCTTTTAGGAAGTATTGTAACAGGAATTGGTTTTTTAGGGGCTGGAGCTTTAATTAGAACAACGGACAAGATTTTTGGATTCACAACAGCTGCAAGTATATGGGTCTTCTCAATTTTTGGGCTTTTGATAGGGGTAGGAGAATATTTCATTGGAGGGATGACTTATTTATTTGTTTGGATAATTATTCTAATTGATGGATTCCTTGAAAAAAATGGGGTTGGATCTTATCACAAAAAATTATTTTTTGAAATTAAAGAAAAAAAATCAAAAGAATTTAATGAATTTCTAAAAAAATTTGGAAAGGTTAAGATGATTTCTATAGAGATTAATAGAAAAGAAAAAGTTGAAAAATATCAATATATCGTTGAGTGTAGTGGAAGAAGGTTAAGGGAATTAATTATTATTTTAAATAATTTAAATTGGGTTATTAGTTATAAAATAGAATAATCAGGTTAATCTTCTATTTCTGTTTTATCATAAGTTGGAACATAAGAATCTATTAAAGAAGGGTCTATTCTCCATCTTGGTTCACCAGAAAAAATATCTGGATATAAATCATAAAGTTCATTTATTGATTTCTCAATGATATTCCCTTGAAAATATGCCCTAATTAATTGTCCTTTCTTTTTCGTTAAATTGAATTTATCATAATTTGTATTAAATATTCTTAGCCCTGCAAGGTCAGCAAGTTCATAAACTGAAAGTTCAAGTTTACTCTTTTTATAACTTGGACTAAAAGATTCTTGTAAAAAGTCTCTTTTGTTTTCTATATTTGACATTAATCTATCAAAAGCTTCTTTTATTTCATCTTCCATAAATTAATTTAATAAATTGCTCTTTTTAAGAATTGCTGCATTAAATTTTAATAATCTGGAAGTTCTTCTTGATTTTTAGGAGTCTTTTTTTTAGGTTTTTCTTCAACTTCTCCAGCTTTTTCTTCTTCAGTCATATCTTCTTCAGAAATTGAGTTGATCATTTCTTTGAATTTTGGGAAATCTTTGGAAAGAATTCTTACTCCGGCTTTTGTGAATCCGGTATATTTCTCAGAAGTTACAAATTCCCTTATTGTAAATCCCCTTCTTCCTCCAAAATCGTCAATTCTCAAAAGAATTTCTGCTTGGTCGTTTTTTGGAATTTTTCCAATTTCT
>PCVV01000038.1:0-3730 GCA_002762735.1 Candidatus Pacearchaeota archaeon CG11_big_fil_rev_8_21_14_0_20_30_13 | reverse complement strand
GAAATTCTTTTAAATTTCTCATTGCAATTCCTCTATGAGAAATTTTATTTTTTTCTTCTTTTGATATTTCTGCGAAAGTAGAATCCTGACCTTCTGGTTGAAAAATACAATCCCATCCAAAACCTTCTCCTTGTGGTGGAACTATTTTCCCCTCAAGCTCCCCATAAAATAAATGCTTTTCACCTAATGAATCCAAATATCCTATCACTGTTTTTGCTTTTGCATTTTGATTTCCTAATTGATGGACTATTTCATAAATTTGATCAAAAGAATGTTTTTTTAAAAACCATTTTATGAAAGGCCCTGGAAATCCGTTTAGACAGTCTAAATGTAATCCTGTATCTTCTACAATCAAATCCAATCCTGGAAATTTTTTTGAAGCTCTTTTTAATTTATCTTTTACAATTAGTTCATAGTTCAATTCCTGAACTTCAGCCAAATTAAAATTTTTAATTTGCAATTCTGGAACAAGCTCTTTCATTTCGAGATACTTTTCAATATTGGTAGTTACAAAATAAATTGCCATTTTATTCTAATATAGGTTTAGAGTTTTGATATACTTCTAAGTTTTTTTCCCAATCAAAATTTTCTAAATTTCCCTCAATTCTAATAAAACTGTTGCCTTTCTCTGGATTTTTTTCATGCATTTTTCTAATTAGGTTCAACCCTTCTTTTCTATTCTGTTCACCTGCCAGATTTTGTAACTGATTAAAATTCTTTTTTGAAACATTCATCATCCTGTAAAGTCCATCAAATCTTCCATCTTGGTAATTTGAACTTTCATCATTAGCAAGAAGGCATAAATTTGATTTGCTTATTGAAACTATTTTAAAAAAATTGAATTGCTCTTTTTCTTTTTGTCCAACATAACAATCTCCAAGATGACCATAATTTTTGAAATATTTGATTTTCATTAAATTGGCTATAGATGCCTCTTTTTAAGAATTATTGTGTTCTAAATTAATTACAAAATTTCTGCTTTAATGATCTTTACCTCTTTTATTGGCTTGTCATTTGTGTTAGTTTGAACTTTTGCAATTTTATCAATAACATCCATTCCTTCTACAACTTTTCCAAATGCAGGATGTTTTGTATCTAAAAAATTATTGTCAACCAAATTTATAAAAAATTGTGAAGAACCAGTATTTGGTCCAGCATTTGCCATTGAAATTGTTCCCCGACTGTTCTTATTTCCGCCAGCATGAGTAAATTCATCACGAATATTCGGGATACTTGGATCTCCATATCCAGTTCCAGTCGGATCTCCTCCTTGAATCATAAATCCGTCTATTATTCTGTGGAAAATCACTCCATTGTAAGTACCTTTTTTAACAAGATTAATAAAATTTCCCGTAGTGATGGGCATATCGCTGTATAAGTTTATAGTAATGTTCCCGTAATTTGTTTCTAATTTCACTCTTGCCATGAGATCTAAAAGAAAATTAAGTTTAAAAGTTATTCGTTAGATTAAACTAACCTTTTGAATTATGACTTCTTCAGTTGGCCAATCCGACATTCCGTTTTTAGTTTCAGTTTGAAGGTTTTCAATTTTGTCAACTGTCTCAAAACCATCTATGACTCTTCCGAAGACTGCGTAACCCGGATTTCCCGCATTGTAATTTAAAAAACTATTGTCTACCGCGTTTATGAAAAATTGAGAGGTTGCGGAATTTGGGTCATTAGTTCGGGCCATAGCAATTGAGTATCTAATATTTTTTAATCCATTATTTGATTCGAGAACTATTGGAACATTTGTTTGTTTTTGAGTTCCATCAATTGCAAAACCTCCTCCTTGGACCATGAATCCTTTAATAATTCTATGAAAAACTGTTCCATCATAGAATCCGGATTTAACATAATCTTCAAAATTTTTTACAGTTATGGGTGCTTTAGAAGAATCAAGTTGAAGAGTTATTTTTCCATAATTAGTTTCGATTAAAACCTTATGTTGTGCTGACTGAGGTAAAAATAAAAAAATAATTATTCCCAAAGCTAGAACAATTAAAAATGGATAAAGTATTTTTTTAAGTATTGACTTTTTAATCGCGACTTTCATACTTATTCACAAACTTTTCCATATAAAAATCTTATGGAACTTTTATAATTAAAAAATAAAAATAAATTTTGTAAGATCTAAAAGATTATCTAATTTCTTCTAGGTCTAGGTCTTGGATTTTTTTCTTTGAAACATTCAAAGCAATAAACTGACTTTCCGGGTGTTGGTTTGAATGGAACTTCACATTCCTGACCACATTCTGAACAAGTTGCTTTATGTTTTTCAGCTGGTTCTCCTCTATCAAAACTTCTTCCACCAGAACTGTTTCCAAAACTTCTTCCACCAGAATTTCCATAGCTTCTTCCGCCTGAACTTCTTCCACCAGAACTGTTTCCAAAACTTCTTCCAGAACCTTCGGACCTTTCTCTTCTTTCTTCCATGTTGGGTATTTTTCCTCCTATATTATTCTATATAAGAGATTTTTGGGCTCTTACTATTAAATTCAGAAAAATTACTTTATAATGCTTTGTATTGAGTAGCTTATTTAATCTTCGGTTAATTCGCATCCTAATCCTTCTAATTGTTTTATAAAAGGGAAAAACATATTCTTTTGATGTGCAGGGCATTTCGAAGAAATTCTTAAATTATTTCCAAGAAGGAAAATTGGGAATTCCTGACAAACTTTTGGTCTTTCTAAACTAGAATGAATTGAGCACTTTGTTCCTTTAAGTTTTGGACAACCTCCAAGATAATTTGAAAAGTCGAGCATAAACTTCCCAGAAAAAGAAAGTTCTTTTAGCTTATTTTCTTTTTTTAATTCAATTTGTTCCTTTTCTTCTACGAGAAGGTTTAGTTGTCTTTCATTGATTAGAATATATCCTTTTCTGCAACAATAAGCATTACATTCTTCAATGCAAAATTTTCCAATTGATTTTCTTGCATTGGAAATAATTTTATCAACTTCTTTTTGTTTTTCCATGTATTTTCAGAAACTAATTAGAGATAAATCATTTCATTTGTTATAAACTTATAGAACTCATAAAAATATAAAATAATAATTAGATTATCGTTTTAACTTCTTTTCAACTTTTGAAATTTCCAAAATTGTCTTTATTACGGAATCTGGATTTAAAGAGATTGAATCAATTCCTTTTTCTACAAGAAACTTTGCAAATTCTGGGAAGTCACTTGGGGCTTGTCCGCAAATTCCAATTTTTCGTTTGTTCTTTTTTGCTTTTTCGATTATTTCCAAGACAAACTTTTTTACTGCGGGATCATTCTCATTCGAAACAGAAGCTATTATCTCTGAATCTCTATCCAATCCAAGGGTTAATTGAGTTAAGTCATTCGATCCTATTGAAAAACCATCGAAAATTTTGCTAAATTCATCAGCTAATAATACATTTGAAGGGACCTCGCACATAACATAAATTTCTAGCCCCTCTTTTCCTCTTTTTAACCCACATGTTTCCATTATCTTCTGAACTTTCTTTCCTTCTTCAACAGTTCTACAAAAAGGGATCATTATTTTAACATTTTTTAATCCAAATTCATTTCTAACTTTTTTTAATGCATAACATTCAAGTTTGAAAGCTTCTATGAAGTTTTTGCTGTAATATCTGCTTGCACCTCTCCATCCGATCATAGGATTTTCTTCATTTGGTTCATAAAGTTCTCCTCCAATTAAGTTTCGATATTCATTTGTTTTGAAATCTGAAGTTCTAACAATTACAT
>PCVV01000011.1:3450-7754 GCA_002762735.1 Candidatus Pacearchaeota archaeon CG11_big_fil_rev_8_21_14_0_20_30_13 | reverse complement strand
ATAAAGTTTTTAGAAAATTAAACTTTATAAACTTTTCTATTCTGTTACTCTTAAGAAAAAGTAACATACTTTATTTGTTCGTATTTTATTTATCACTTAAGAACTTTTAAAAACCGTTTTCTACTTAAGAAATAAGGAAAGATGTCAAATAAAGAAGGAGGTTTTAAATTGATTGGATTAGTAATGATTTTTTCATTATTAATTGCACTTCTATGGGACCAAATTTCATGGTTAAAAGATTCTATCCATGCAATTCTTAATCCTACCGCGGGATTTTTACTTGAATGGAATTTAACATTAGGAATGCTAATTATTGTATTAGTAATCTCCTTCTTAACCACAATTGTTCAAAAATATGCAACTGATCAGAAAGCTCTCAAAGAATTAAAAAAAGAACAAAAAATTTTAAAAGAAGAAATGGACAAGGTAAAAAACCATCCCGAAAAATATCTTGCACTTCAAAAAAAACAAATGGCAGAAATGCCTGAGACTTTCAAAAGAACAATGACACTTTCTTCTAGAGCGATGGTATACACTGCAGTCCCGTTTATCCTTTTTTTCAGATGGTTTAATGATTATTTCACTGCAACTGGAAATCCTGTCTTCCTTGGATTTATGGGATGGTTTGTTTTTTATCTTATCACCACTTTAATCTTCTCTGGAATCATAAAAAAGTATATGGATGTTGTTTAGAAAAACTTAAAAACAAACTTTTTCTAAGGTTTTTATGGACGAAGAGATTAATCAAAGATTTAGAATTTTTGAAAGAGAAATTGCACAAATCCAAGAACAACTTCAGGCAATAGAACAAGCTACTTTGGATCTTAGTCAAATAAATTTTGGACTCGATGAAATTCCAAAAAATAAAGATTCTGAAATTCTTGCACCTATTGGAAGAGGAATTTTTGTAAAAGCAAAAATTATATCTGATGAATTAACCGTTGATGTTGGAGAGGGAACTTTTGTAAAAAAAACAATTCCTGAAACAAAGAAGATTATTTTAGAACAAATTGAAAAATTGAATAATATGAAAAATGATTTAGAAAACGAATTGGAAAAAATAAATCAAGAAATTACTAATATCATGCAAGAAGTTCAAAAAAAAGAAATGAAAAACTGCGATCATTGCTCAGAAGAAGATTGTGAATGCGAAGAATCTTGCGATGAGAATTGCCAATGCGAGCACGAACATTAACACAATAACCCTTAAATAATTATTAATTTATTTCTTTTTATGGTAAAAGGTTTAATTCCAGTTGAGGGGGAAATCATCGCTTACTCAAAATCTAATTTAAGTTATATTTTTGTCAAAGAATTTTTTGAAAAATTAGGATATGAATTTTTAGGAGAATATAAAGACAATTCTTATATTATTAAAACTCCTAAGGGGGAAGAGGAAAATTTAATGAAAAAATTGACCGAAAAGTATTCTCAATTTTTTGAAAAATCTTCTCTAAGATATTCTAAACTAGATAAGAGATTTGAATTTATAGCAAATCTAGAAAACTTGGTTCAAAACTTAAATGAATCGGTCGAGGAAACCAATTTTTCAGATAAATTAAAAGAGATTTCAAATTATATTCTGGACTATGAAGATTAGATTTCTTTTTTAACAATCCTTAAAAATTTTCTGTAGGAAAGAGTTCCAAATTCGGTGATAATTTCCAGAATATACTTTTTTTTAAGAAATTCAAATGCAGGATTCCTTATCTTGATTTGAGAATCTTTTGGAAGGCTTTTCCAAACTTCATGGAAATCCCTTTCTTCTATTTTAACTTCTTTACTAGAATATTTCCAAGAATCAGCTACGACATACAGAGGGATTTTGTTTATTTTTGCAAGCTTCCCCAACATTCCTGAACCCACTTTATTTATAATCCCTTTTTTTAAAAGTGCATCTGCTCCAATTAAAATTTTGTTTACTTTTTTATTATTTCCTTTTCCAGCAAGAGCCAAGTCCATTGCAGAATCAACAAACATCGTAACTTTTATCTCGGCTTCCTTTAATTCCCTTGCAGTTTTTCTACCTTGGAAGAGTGGCCTTGTTTCGGTATTGTAAACCTCAAAATGTTTTCCTTTATTTTTTGTATAAATCAATGCATTTGAAACATTCGTGGAATGGCAATGAGTGTAAATAATATCTCCGTTATCAATCAAATTATAAACAAACTTATTTATTTCCTCTTGAGCAGAATCAAAATGCAGAAAAATTTTATCCAAGGATTCGGTTTTTGTTTTTCTCAAGACATTTACAAGCATAGGTTCTGTTGGCCTTAAGGAAATTAATTTTTTTATTGAATCTTCAGTAGGAATTAATGAATAGGCATATAATGCTTTTTTTGCAATATTTCTTGCCCCTTGAATTTTTATTGTTTTGATATCTTTTGAAATTTGATTAAAAACTTTCCTCTTTTTCATTGAGAAGAATATTCAAGAAAGTTTAAAAAATCTCTTAATCTATTCACTTGATGTTAGAATCATTGATAAATCCGAAAAGGGCTGAAAAGGGTCCTTGGAAGATGTTTTTTATAGGGCTTCTTTATGCTTCATTATCCGTTTTGCTAGTGAAAATTTTCTTTTCAAGTGATCCTGTTTTGATCAAATATTCTGGATTGCTTGTAGTCACTTTTTGTGTGATGTTTTCGCTCCCATTTATATATTATATTATAAAGCAAGAAGAAGAAGAAGATGAAATTGTTGAAGGCTTAAGAAGAATTTGGAGTGTTCATAAGGATGCTGTTTTTGCACTTATATGGTTATTTTTAGGATTTGTTATTGCATTTTCATTTTGGTTTTTAGTTTTACAAGATTCGAATTTATTAAATGCACAAATTGAAACTTATTGCTCTATAAATAGTCCAAGTTCAATTGCAGAATGTGTTACACAATATTCAACTGGGACTTTTATTGGTCCTACGGGTTATGCGATTGGGGTTCCTAGATTTTTATCTATACTTGAAAATAATTTTTATGTTTTAGTCTTTACACTTCTATTCTCACTAATTTTTGGTGCAGGGGCAATATTTGTACTTGCATGGAACGCAACTGTGATTGCAAGTGCAATTGGAATATTTACAAAATTTGAACTTTCTCAGATTCCCTATGGACTTTTAAGATACATGATTCATGGACTACCTGAAATTACAGCATATTTTTTGACTGCACTTGCAGGAGGAATTCTTGGAGCAGGATTCATAAGAAATGGTCTTAACAATAGAAGATTCTTACATGTTTTAGAAAATGTAGTAGTTCTTCTCTTTGCTGCAATAATAATCTTGATTATTGCTGGATTTATGGAAGTTTATTTGACTCCCTTATTATTTCATTAAATTTAAAAGTTAAAGAATTCTTAAGGTCTCATGAACAATTTTACATTTTTGGGTATCCTCTTTGTTCCAATTGTTTTAGTCTCTTTTCTAGTTACCCTTCTAGTTTTACCCCAATGGATTAAACGAGCTAAAAAAGAAAAACTTGTTGGAAGAGATATTCATAAATTAAAATCTGAAAAAATTGCTGAATCTGGAGGGATTGCTGTTTTGGTTGGATTCGTGATAGGAGCTTTTCTTTATGTTTCCTTGAAAACATTTTTCTTTGGAACGGAAGCAAACCTTATTCATATTTTAGGACTTTTATGTGTAATTTTCTTTGCTGCAATTGTTGGAATCTTCGATGATTTTTTGGGATGGAAAAGAGGAATTTCTAATAGGACAAGAATTGTTCTTTTACTTTTTGCGGCAATTCCATTAGTCGCTTTAAATGCCGGAATTTCTACCATGTTAGGGATAAATTTTGGACTTTTTTATCCTTTAATTTTAATTCCAATTGCAATTCTTGGAACAACTTCCACATTTAATTTTTTAGCAGGATATAATGGTCTTGAGGCAAGCCAGGGAATTTTGATATTAGGAGCTTTGTCAATTGTAACTTTTATTTCTGGACATTTATGGTTAAGTGTTCTTACTGCTTGTATGGTCTCTTCTCTCGTTGCATTTTACTTTTTTAATAAATATCCTGCGAAGGTCTTTCCAGGAGATACCTTAACTTATCCAATCGGAGCTTTGATTGGAGCAATTGCAATTCTTGGAAATGCTGAAAAAATTGCAATGTTTTTCTTCATTCCATATATTCTTGAATTTCTTCTAAAGGCCAGGGGAAGGTTAAAGAAAGAAAGTTTTGGAGCAATTCAAAAAGATGGATCTCTTGAATTAATGAATGATGGAAAAATTTATGGATTAGAACACGTCGCTATTTGGATTTTAAAGAAAATAAAACCTTCTCATAAAGCCTACGAATGGGAAGTTCCA
>PCVV01000011.1:0-3424 GCA_002762735.1 Candidatus Pacearchaeota archaeon CG11_big_fil_rev_8_21_14_0_20_30_13 | reverse complement strand
AGCCTACGAATGGGAAGTTCCAATGTTAATTAATTTATTTCAAATTACAATAATCATTTGTGGATTTGCGTTATTTTTTTAATTAGATTAAACAAGAATTTTTTAAATTGATTTACTCTCAAAATATAATGATTGAAAAATTTTTTAAAAGTTAGGGGAATAACTTAAAAAGTAAGATATAAAAAGACAAATGAAATTTAATATAAAGATTAAACTTAATCAAAGTTATATTAAAAATGTTAATAGAAATCTCAAATGGAGAATTAGTTGATAAAGTCTCAATTTTAGAAATTAAAAATAAGAAAATTGCTCAAAAAGAAAAAAGAAAAAATGTTGAAAAGGAATACACTTATTTGAAAAAAAAGATGAAGATTATTGGGATTAGAAGCCAATCTAAAGAATACAAAAATCTTTTTGAGATAAATTTAAAAATTTGGAATTTGGAGGATAAAATAAGGCAGATTGAAAAAAAGAAGAATTTTGGGGATGAGTTTATTAATCTTGCGAGATCAATCTATTTTCAGAACGACAAAAGAGCTATTTTAAAAAAACAGATTAATATAAAAACAAATTCATTATTTTCGGAAGAGAAAGAATTACCAAATTACAAATAATGAATTTGTTTTTATAAATTTTTTTTTCTTGTTGAAGAACTTTGATTTTTTAAAATTAATCTAGCTTTGTAAGTTTTTTTGAACTTCAAAACATTTTTCGACCATCTTTGAAACATATTCATTAAGTGAATTTTTAATATTTTCAAAATCTACTAATCCAACAAGAAGATAATCTTTATTGTCTTTATCCATTATTATTTTGCCTTCACCTTCAACAAAATAAGAAAAAGTAATATCATCAGATCCTTTTTTAAAATTTTCCGTTGGACCTATCAAAAGACGATTAATTCCTATTAATTGGAGGTTCTTTATCTTTAAACCACACTCATTTTCTACTTTAATTCTTAAAGATTTTTCAAAGCTCCTTCCTTTGTGAACTGCTCCTCCAATAGGCCAAAATTCCCCTTTTTCTGGCTCATTATTCCTTTTGAAAAGCAAAACCTTACCTTCATAAAATATAAATGCGTCGTGG
Source organism: Candidatus Pacearchaeota archaeon CG11_big_fil_rev_8_21_14_0_20_30_13 (assembly GCA_002762735.1). GTDB lineage: Archaea > Nanobdellota > Nanobdellia > Pacearchaeales > GW2011-AR1 > GW2011-AR1. The sequence continues at coordinate 2,338 of PCVV01000011.1, read as the reverse complement.
CAAACTCTCACATAATTATCCCTATATTCAGAATATTTTTCTTCTTCAATAAACTTAATTTCAAAATCTTCTAAAATTTTTCCATCACCGAGATAAAATTGTTCTATCTTGTAAATTTTCTCTTGGTAAATAGATTCTCTCTTGATCATTTTATGCATATTTTTAAAAAGTTTTATCACTTTTAAATATTATGAAAATTTTAATTTTTGGAGGCTCTGGTTTTTTGGGTACAAAACTAAAGAATATCTTTTCGGATGAAGGACATGAAGTCTTGAACATTGATCACAAAAAAAATTCTGAATACATTTTAGATGCAACAAAATTTAAGCAGGTTTCAGATTTTTTAAAGTCCCAAAAACCAGATATAATCATTGATACAATTGCTTTGACTAATTCTGTGGAATGCGAGCAAAATCCTAAATTGGCAAAAAGTTTAAATTTTACCACTGCAAAGAATCTCTCTCTTGCAGCAAAGAAAATTAATGCTAAATTATTTTTTATCTCTTCTTCTTATGTTTTTGATGGAAAAAGGGGAAATTATTCTGAAGAAGATTTACCTTCTCCAGAAGGGGTTTATGCAAAAACAAAGTCCATGGCAGAAAAAGAGTTGTTAAAAGAAAAAAAGAATATCATTTTTAGGGTGGATTTGTTATATGGTTATAATGGAAAAAATGCTCCAAACGGGATATTCGGAAAAATTTTATGTAATAAAACGTTTTATGTTGGTAATCCTAACCAGATACGAAGCCCTTTATTCATTGAAGATATTCCCCCAATAATTGAAAAATTGTATTTCTTAAACCAAGAGGGTTTATTTAATTTATCTGGTTCGGATAAGATCAAGATGATTGATTTTCTTTTAAAACTTGAAAATTTAATTAGAAAAGATTCAAAAATTTGCTTAATTAAAAATGAAAAACTATTGGTTCCTGAAAAGGAAAACTCTTCCCTAAATTCGGACAAAATTCATAAACTTAGAGTGAAAATGCATAATCTTGAAGAATCACTTAAAATAATCAAAAAAGAATTATAATAAAAATTCGTCATCTTTGGAAACTATTTTTGGAACCGGAAGAGGCACAATTAATTTTCCTCCTCTATCCAAAAATTCTTTCTGATTTCGTTTCACATCTTCTAAAAAATACCAAATTAAAACAAACAAGTAATCCGGATTCATTAATTCTACATTTTCGGGAGAATCTATTTGGATGAAAGTCCCAATTGTTTTTTTGCCAAATTTTTCCGGATTTTTTTCTTCAATTGATTTTATCAAATTCGAATTAAGCTCAAAATATTGCAAAGTAGTATTTCCCTTGGTTGAAGCCCCACTTCCACAAACTATTTTTCCCTTTTTATTTTCAGAACTGATGAAAGAAACAATTTTTTCTTTGACTACCTCCACTCTCTCTGCAAAGTCTAAATAAGGCTTAGAGGTATTTAACCCCAAACTTTTTTCATGATTTTTAATTTCTTCTATTCTTTTTTCCGCTCCAAAATCTGCTTTTAGAATACTTCCTTTTTTACGAACATAATTTCTTATGCTTCCCCCATTAATCCCATTTTGAATCACATCGAATGTTTCCAGATTGTGTCTGTTTAACAAATTCTCTAATGATCGGAAAGAGTAATATTCTCTATGTTCATGGCAAATGTTATCTAACCCATTATTTTCTAACATTTTTACCAGATAATTTTGCTGAATTACAAAGAGCCCATCATCATCCAAACATGAATTAACATCATCTAAAAATTCATTTGGATTTTCTAAATCATAGAACATAGAAATGGCAGTAATTACTTTTGTCCTTTCCTCTCCAAAGTTTTCTTTAAAATTCTTTTTGTTATAAAAATTATTTATCACTCTTATCCCTTTCTCTGAAGCTTCTCTTGCAACATTTCCAGAAGGTTCAAACCCTATTTTTCGGATATTTTGATCTTGATAATAAGTTAACATGGTTCCATCATTACATCCAATATCCACAACAATATCACCCTCCTTTAAGGATTTTAACTTTTCAACATTTCTTATGATATCCCATAGATCATTTCTAATTGTAAGATTTATCGCAGATTTATACCAATATTGATCCCCCCACATCTCTTCGGAAGGAGCATTATGCTTCAATTGTAATAACCCACAACCCCCAACTTCCTCATTGCATAAAATAAGTTCTAAAGGAACTTTTTTTCCAACTTCTTTTTCATTATTTACAAAATTTGAAACATAGTGACTTCCTAAATTAATTATGGATTTTAATTCTGTTTTCCCACAAGATCTACAAGAGTCAATTTTTCCCAGGTTATGTTCATAATTTGCTTCCATTATCTTTTCTTATTT
>PCVV01000007.1 GCA_002762735.1 Candidatus Pacearchaeota archaeon CG11_big_fil_rev_8_21_14_0_20_30_13 | reverse complement strand
CAATCAGTTCGTAGGTAGCGGATGTTATATTTATCAATTCATAGCAGACGATCAAATGAAATACGGAAAGATGATCTTAAAAAAATAATGGAACCTTTTAGAAAAAGAAATATTTATATACTATAGAATTTCTATAGTCTAATGGTTACAACAATACAACTTAACGACAATGTAAAAAAAGTCCTTAACAGAATGAAAAATGGAAAAGAAACTTATGAAAGTGTAGTTCTCAATTTGATAAAATTTTCCCAAAGTCACAAAAGACAAGAGAATGAACTCCTTATTGAAGGATGTAAAGAGATGTCTAAGGATCTTATAAAAATTTCAGAAGGATGGGACTCAACACTTATGGATGGAATTAATAAAGATAAAACATGGTAAATTTTAGCAAGGGAGATTTAGTTTTAGTTAATTTAGAACCAGTTAAAGGTTCTGAGCAAGGAGGTACTCGCCCAGCGTTAATAATCCAAAATAATATTTTAAATGTTCATTCTCCAACAATTATCGTTGCTCCAATAACTTCAAGAATATACTCCAAGAAATACCCTACAAATGTTCAATTTTTTTCTTCTAATTCAGGATTGAAAGAAAAGTCAACAATTTTGTTAAATCAAATAAGAACAATTGATAAAAAAAGAATTATAAAAAAAATTGGGAAGTTAGACGAAGAATTAATCAAAGAAGTTAATTTAGCAATTAAAGTAAGTTTGAGTATAAATTAAGTCTTTTTATTTAATTTAATAATTTATATTATCAATTCATAGCAGACGATCAAATAAAATACGGAAAGATGATCTTAAAAAAATAATCTCCAAATTTTTATAAATCTTTATAAATCTCTTTCTCCTCATGTATTAAGGAAAAAGAGGATGAAAAATAAACAAATTTTTGGATTAATTTTGGCAATTTTTTTGCTATCATTTGTTTCTGCAAGTTATAACTTTACAAACTCTTCAATTCAAACTCAGTACTCAAAAAATTCGGCAATCTCAGGAAATTTAGAAATTTCTTTCAAGAACGAACCAATCACAAATTTCTTTTCAGATTCTTTGGGAAATAAAGTTCTACTAAGGGAATTACTTTCAAATTCTCCAAGCTATATACATGCATGTAGTTATACAGGTTGTGAATCAAAGTTTAAGCAAACAGGTTCAAACACAGCTTATTCTTTGTTATTAAATGAAGGGGAATTCGCGTTCTATGGATTTGTTTTCAATGAAAATTCAGTAAAAATAAACTCAGTTGAATTCGAATTAGAAAGTGATGCAGGCCAATTTCCCACAAGTCAAATTTATTTAGACATCCTTAATGACGGAACTTCAGATTTCAAAAATGAAAAAGTTGGAACAACCGTTTCGCAAAAAACTACATATGGTTGTTACATCCCATCAACAGAGACGGAAGTAATATTGACTACAACTCCTTACTGTCAAGAGATTTCTCTTGAAGAGGCTCCAGGATTGCAAATTGGGGCATGGGTGAAAGAAAGTTCAGGAAATCTTAATGTTACAATGAAATTGTTCGATAAAAACGGAGAATTTATAGATTCATGTAACTTATCCAAAAATGACCTTAGTAGTCTTGGAAGTGAAGTTTTTTGTGATATAAATAGCTATATCCAAAAAAATAATTATTATGTTTGTTTAAGCAGGAGCATTTTAGGAGAGGGAGAAGATAAAATTCATGGGCATAATCAAGCAACAAATTGTGGGTTTATGGGAATTCCAATCCAAAATCCAGTCTATACCTATGAAATTGGTGCAAAAGAAAAGTATTACGGAAATGTCGGAACAATTACAATAAATGATTCTTTACAGAATGGAGAATCTTTTTCAGAAAATGTTGAAAATTATATTGTTTCAACTTATGGGAGTTTAGATTGTTTAAAAAATAAATGTTATGTTCCAATAAAAATTAGTTCTTATAAAAATCAAACCATTACTATAAAAAATCTAAAAGTGGATTATAATTTTTCAGGAGGTAAAACTTTACTGACAACTTTTTCTGAACTTGTTGAAGATCCATCCCAAGTAAATTCTTCTAAAGGAATACTCTCTTTAGGTCAATTTTTCAAATTTCAAAATAAAGAAGGAAATTTAACTTATTCATTAAGTTATATGGGAAAAAAATTATTAGATAAAAAAATTTCAATAAAAGACTACAATATAAATTTATACCCAACGAAACTTCCTGTGCTTTTTAATACAGAAATTTCTGCTTATATCCCTTCAGAGTTAAATCCTTCTCTTTATACATGGGATTTTGGAGACGGTCAAACTGCAAGTACAAAAACACCGACGGTAAAACATTCTTATACCACAGAGGGAACTTACACCTTAAATCTTTTAATTTCAACAAAAATTGGGGATCTTTCAAAATCTTTTCAGATTGAAGTAAGTTCAGCAAAGGACGTTTTGAATTCTGAACTTCAAAAAAGGAAGGATATTCTTGTAGAAGTCGAAAAATCAATTTCATCTTTAAGCTCTTTTGAAGAGAGTCAAATGAAAAAATTAATTGATATAACGACATTGAAAACAAATTTATCTGATTTGGAAAAAGAGCAAGAGTTGGCAGCTTCAGATTCAGATTATAATAAAATTGTTGCAGAATTTTTAACTTTAAAATTCCCAAGTTCAATACAAAAATCCGAAGTTTTAAGATCATTTGTAAATCCTTCAAGTAGCAAAATAAATCTAAATGCTTTAGAAGCAGCTACAGGAAATAATTATACAGACTCTACAGGAACTTATGATTATATTCAATTTTGGGATGTAGATAATTTAAATTCAATGATTTCTCAAAATAAAATTTCTGTTATATGGGAAGATGGAACAACTTCTCAATTAAATGTTTATGGATTGTCAATAACTCCCTCAAAGAGTATAGAGGAAGATTATTACCTTTTAATAAAAGATCAAGGAGATTTAACCTTTAGTGATAATTCAAAAATTAAGGAAGCAGACGGATACAAGTATGTTTTATTAGTGAACAAAAAAGAGGATTTTACTTTTTCAACAATTGGAGAGGTTCAAGTTGGAAATGATTTATTTATCTCTCCAAGTAAAGTGGTAGTTTCAGAAATTGGATCAATTTCCGAATTTAAAGCAAAAACTTGGATAATCTATTTAGGTATAATTGCAGTTCTTTTAATTGGTTTATTAATTTATTTTATAATGCATAAATGGTATAAACTAAAATATGAAAAGTTTTTATTTCCAGATAAAAACCAGTTATATAATGCAATAGTCTACATTTCAAACTTAGTTAAAAAAGATGTAGAAGAAAGCGAAATTAGGAGCAATCTTTTGAAGGCAGGTTGGAAAAGAGAACAAGTAACTTACTTGCTTAAAAAATACGCTGGAAAAAGAACCGGGATGATTGATTTATTTGGGTTTTTAAAACCAAAAAAGCATATTGATGTGAGCACTCCTCCAAATCCTGGAAGAAATACCGAATTTAGGAGTTTTCAAGATACAAAATTTAATAAATGAAGAAAAATTTAAGAAAATATGGCAATAAAAATAATGAAAAACTTTTTTAAAAAAATCTTTTCGGGATTTTTTAAAAACAAAGAAGATGTGAAGTTGGGGTTTTATGGGCCTCCAAATGCAGGTAAAACAAGCTTAGCGAATAGAATTTGTAAAGATTTTACAGGAGAAGAAATTGGTTCGGTTTCAAAGGTTCCTCATGAAACAAGGAATATTCAATTTAAAGAAAAAGTTGAAATTTCTTACAAGGGTAAATCAATGACTTTCAAAATGATTGATACTCCAGGAATTACAACAAGAGTAGATTATGAAGATTTTTTAAAATATAAGGTAAATCAAAAGGAAGCTAAGATAAGAGCAAAGGAAGCAACTCAGGGAATAATTGAAAGTATAAAATGGCTTGATGATATGGACGTAGTGGTTATTGTTCTTGATGCAACAGAGAATCCTTACAATCAAGTAAATATTACAATTATTGGAAATCTTGTGGCAAGAAAAATTCCAGTTCTCATTGTAGCAAATAAATCTGACTTAAGAAAAGCGAATGTAAAAAAAATTGAAGAGGCTTTTCCAGAATATCCTGTAATCGGAATGAGTGCAAAATACGGAAAAAATCTAGACGGTTTTTACGATGAAATTTTTAAACTAGCAAAAAAAGTAAGATAAGATGGTAAAAAAAGAGATGTTAAAAAATAAAAAAATAATTGGAAAAATCCAGATTCTATTTGGATTTTTAATTGTTCTTGCGGGAATTGTGGGAATTTTTAGTTTGGGTGAACTTCAAGAAGATTATCTTTTGTTATTAAAAATGAACGGAATTGGAATTACTCTTGCATTAGTAATTATTGGACAGGGCATATCAAATTTAAATAAAACAAATAAAAAATAAAATGGCAAATAAAAATTCAAAAAATAAAAAAATAAAGGGTTTTTCAATTAGATTTATACCTTATTCAGAAATCAAGCATCTTGGAAGTACGGAAAGGATAAGGAAAATTTTAAATCTCGCTTTTGAAAATTATATTCTTATTTTACAGGGGAGATTAAGGCCAGAAGAAGAGACAAGATTGATAGAAGATACTATGGCAATGATAGATCATGTAAAAAATTTCAAAGGAATAGAACTTGCAGTGATAAGCTCCGAAGAGAGACTCAGTGTTCTTGACAAATTCAAGAATAGACTTGTTATGAGCCTTTCTGGAGGGGATTTAGGAGCAATTACAATAATTGGACCAGCTTCAATTGTTAAAGAAATAAAGAGAGATCCTAAGAAAATTGAATTAATGCTTAATAAGTAGAATTTTTACCAAATATTTTTAAGTCCAACCATCTTTGCTAATTAATGCCTCACCAATGTGTTAAATGTTCAAGAGTTATTCCTACGGGAAGTAAGGAGCTTTTAGAAGGATGTTCTGGTTGTCACAGTAGATTTTTCTTTTATGTTAGGGAAGAACAATTTGAAAGACTCAGAGAAAAAGTTATTGAGATTCCGGAGAAAGATAAAAAACAAATTGAGAAAGATATTAGGGCAATATCCGGGTTAGAAGAAGAAAGCACCCCTATAATTTTAGATTTCGAATCAGTTAGAGTAACAGGAGAAGGAAAGTTTGAGTTAGATTTAGCAAATATTTTTAATACAAAAAAGCCATTAGTTTATCAACTTGAAGAGGGGAAATATTTAATTGACATTGCAAGGACGCTTAGAGAAAACCCCGAATATAAAGATTTGAAGCCTGAGAAGTTCAAATAAAATTAAAAAGGGATTTCCCTTAATTTTCTTATGAAGAATAAACTTAATTTAGTGCTGAACGAAGTTTTGAGGGAGATAAATCCTAACGAAGATGAATTAGAATTTATGAAAAATTCTCTATCTAATTTTTTGGTTAATACAAAAGAAAGGATAAAAAAATTAAAAATTGATGCGGAAATTTTTGTAGGAGGAAGTTATGCAAAAAAAACTTTGATAAGAGGAGAATTTTATGATATTGATCTTTTTTTAAGATTTGGAAAACAATATTCAGAAAAAGAGTATAAATCTCTTTCAGAAAAAATTTTAAAGGGAACAAAAAATTTATCTACGATTCACGGATCAAGAGATTATTTTAGAGCGAATATTGGAAAATCTGTTTTTTTTGAAATTGTTCCAGTTAAAAAAATAAAAAGCTCCAAGGAAGCAGTAAATATCACAGATTTAAGCTATTCTCATGTCAACTACATTGCAAAAAAGGTAAAATCAAAAAGAGTCCTCGATGGAATAAAGCTCGCAAAAGCATTTTTAAAATCTTCAAAGATCTATGGTGCAGAATCTTATGTGAACGGATTTAGCGGGTACTCCCTTGAACTTTTAATTTATCATTTTGGAAGTTTTGAGAATTTTTTAAAAAAGTTAATTGCAGAAAAAAAAGAAAAGTTAATAATAGACATTGAAAAATTATACAAGAAAGAAAATGTTCTTTTGGATATGAATGGTTCAAAATTAGATTCGCCTATCATTTTAGTGGATCCAACTTACAAAGCAAGAAATGTTTTAGCTGCCCTTTCTCAAGAGACTTATGAACGATTTAAAGGGAGTGCAAAAAATTTCTTGAAAAACCCTACTGTAGATTTTTTTAAAGAGAAAAAACTCGATTTTTCAAAAATTAAAGATGAAGCAGAGAAAAGAAAATTTGAATTTTTATCTGTAGACATAAAAACTAAAAAAGAAGCAGGGGATATTGCAGGAACTAAGCTTTTGAAATTTTTTAATCATTTATCAAAAGAGATGGAGAACTCTTTCGAAATAAAAAAGAAGGATTTTGAATACCATAAAAATAAATCTGGAAGAGGTTATTTTATACTAAAGCAAAAAAAGGAGAGAATTTTTCAAGGTCCTTCAATTAAAGATGAGAAAAATTCTCTTAAATTCAAAAAAGAGCATAATAAAATTTTTGAAAAGAAAGGGAGATTTTATGCTTCAGAAAAAATTAATTTTTCAGGAAAAGAATTTCTTCAAAAGTGGGTTAAAAAAAACAAGAGAAAAGTTAAAGAGATGTATATTTCGGGAATCGAATTTTATTCGTAAAGATCTCCTTGAGGATTATAGGCTTTCCAATTTGAAAACCCTTTAACTTGAGAAGGAGCAATACATTTAGAAATTATCTCTTCATTGAAACTACTTTCGTCTGTGAGAGAAAACCAGACATCCGGTTGGTTATACCAATTTATCTTTTTTTCTTTTAAAGCCTCTAATTTGGAAGCAAAATGTCTTATAAAAATTTTTGATTCAAAAGAGGGTAATTCAAAATCTTTTTCGTTTAATCTTTCATGTAATAGCTTAGCATAATTTGCTTTTGATCTTAATGTTAATCTTCCATTGTGTGCATCTCCTCTAAAATATTCTTGTCCATCTGGAAGAATCCACCTCATTTCAAAAAGATATCTTTCTTTTTTTAATTCTAAAATGTCTTTTATTTTTTCCCAATCATTGTTTGGGTGCTGATGAGTTATTAATTCATCTGCATCAAGAACTAAAGTGTATTTGGTTTTTGCTTTAGATAAAGAATAATTTCTTGCATCAGCAAAACCTTCAAATTTATGATCAAAAACTTTTAGATTTTTGTATTTTTGTTTTAATCCTTCCAAAATTTCTCTTGTTCCATCGAGAGAACCCGTGTCAACAATTATGGCTTCTTCAACAAAAGGTACATGCGAGCTTACAAATCTTTCAATTCCCCCTGCAGGATTCATTTTTTCATCCCTTACTATTGCACACAAAGAAACATCTTGAAGTATCATTTTTTTTAATTTTATTGGCAAATCTTTTTCTGGAATTTTTAGTTGGCTTTCTTGTTCAATTAATGGCCTAATCTCATCAATACATGATTCAATTAAATCTTTAGTGGAAATCATTTTAATTTTTTAAAGACTGTTTTAATAAATCTTCTAAATTAGACAAATCTTTTTTTACGTGAAAATCAAATTGTGGATTATCTTTTTGAATAGCAAATCCAAGGTCCACAAGGTATAATTCTCCAAAAGGGGTTAATATAAAATTAGAGGATCTTTCAAGATCTAATCTGGAGTATCCTTCCTTATGAAATGTTTCTATCATCTCTTTAAGTTTTTGCTCTTCATTAGTGGAAAGTTGTTCATAATCGTATTGATCTCCATAAATATATTGTTCAGCAAGGAAATAATTACATAATCCAAAAGGAGAGGAAGAATGATTTTTTATAAAATTGTTCTCAAATGTAATTTTTTTAGGTAATCTTTCTAATCCCTTTAATTTCTCTAAGATTTCATTCTCGGTGATTGTTTGATTTTTGCAGTAAGGATAATCTCTTTTAATAATCATTTTTTGGTCCCCTTTTCTAGCTAAGTTTACAAGCCTTGAACTTGGTTCAATTTTTTCAAGAAGAATATACCCTTGAAGATTTAGATATAAATCAAAATCATCCTGACTAACGAGATTTTTCATTTTCATTTCTCGTCGCGATTTCGAAAAGGTCAGCAAAAGCTTCTGAAAAAAAGTCTGAATTTAACCATATGGCCTGATCTTCTTTTGTTGATTCTCTATTCAAGTAGAATAAAATCTCCTGTCTATCTACGATAAAGAATTTTGCATCAACTTCAACAGGGGTGATTTTTATCTTCATAGTCTCTGAGAGTTTTTTGATTAATTCAGGGTTTCCAGAAAGTGCGACTTTGACTTTTACCCCTTTTTTCTTAAGTAAACTAACAGTCTCTATGAATAATTTTTCTTTGATTTTCATTTCTTTGAAATTTGTACATACAATAACTTCTTCTTTAGCAGATTCGATTATTTCGCTTAGATGACTAGAAATAGTACTTCTTCCTTTTATTGAAGCTGAAAGGTCTTCTCTTTTCACGGGGTTGATTCCAACAGTATAAAGTTCTTCAAGTTGGCTGAATTCAGCAGTTTCTTTTATGTTCAATAAAATTTGTAGTTTTTCTTCAGATTCAGTTCTTACATTATTTTTCATTTTTTCAAGAATCATTCGTGGTTTAACCCCAAGATATTTTACGGGTTTTCCAAGTTTTATTAAAGCGAACCCCTTTTTCTCAAGAGATTCTAAAACGTCATAAGTTCTTGATCTGGGTACTCCGGAAATAGAAGCAATCTCTCCTGCAGAGGCAGATCCTTTTCCAAGTAAGGCCAGCCAAACTTTAGTTTCATAAATATTAAGTTCAAAGTAATCTTTTATCTTAGCAACTAAATCATTTTTTAATATCATTTTTTGAATATTCAGAAAGCTCTAATTTAATTTTTAAGTCTTTTTCTAACTTAGATTTAACTTCTGCAATTTCTTTTTGATCATGTCCAAGAAGTAAAAATTTATTGCTTAATCCTTTTGAATAACAAGGTTTTCCTAAAATCGGTCCTCCCTCTATCTTTCTTGGAATTAATGAAACTCCAGAAAAATCATAAGCATAACTATTAGAAAAAGGAATTCTATTCCGATAAATTTTATTTAAATTTTCTAAGAGGATTTCATACTCTTCTAATGAGAGGCTTTCATTTTTTACATTATTTATAGTATAAATTTCTGCTGTCATGCACTCCCAAGTAACAACACATTTATAAATCTTTCTATGCTGTCGTTTTTTAATAGGAGTAACAATAAACAAAAAGTATCCCAAAAATAAAAAATTCTAGATAATAAAAATCCAGCTAATCAGCATCCCTAAAAAAATTCCCGCGGTTATGAACGGCATTGCAGGATACATCTTTTTCTTTTCTGAAAAAATAAGCAAACCCATTAATCCCAAAAAAGCCCCAAGTGTTACAATAAGAGCAGGAATGATTCCCCAGACTTTCAATACAACTCCAGAAGCGATAATCGGAAAAACAATATCTCCTCCTCCAAGAATGGCAAGATTTATCTTTAGTTTAGACTTTTCAAATTCTTTTTGAAGCTTTTTTTTAGAACTAAACTTAATTTTTAATTCTTTTATTTTATTTTTAACTTTTTTAGAAGCATAGGGAATAAAAAAGCCTCCAAATACATTAACTTCTTCCATTTGAAATTTGGCCATTTTCTGCATTATCTTTGATTTCCAGACCGCCCACATGTCATAAACTGATATCACAAATAAAAGAATGATTATGAAAAAAATTTGTAAAATTGGAACAAATACTGCAGCAATTCCAGGATAAATAAATAGTTCCGTCAAGTTATGAGTAACTATTTCTCTTTTGTAAATTTTTCTAATTGCAAATGGTAAAGCAATAGCCAATCCAATCCAAGAAGCATATTTTGTTGATGGCAAAAATGCAGTAAATGAGATCCCAAGGGCAATTGTCGAAACGACAAAAAACCAAGTTCTCATAATAAATCTTGCTTTTATTTTAATTAAAAAAAAGATAAGAGAGATTGCAATTATTAAAGAAAATAAAAGTGAGAATAAAGTTGAAGTCAAATCAAAATTTTGGTTCTCTTTTTGGATTCCCATACCATAGGGTAAAATTTTTCCCGTATTGTTAACTATCTGTCCATCAACAACTTTTTGTGAAGCATAGCTATTCACAACATAAAGTCCAATAAATTGAGTTAACAAAAACATTACAAGAATTATGATTGTTATTTTAACATTATGTTTCATTTTGGTTTAAAACTTAGAAGAAAAAATTGTTTATAACTTTATCTCAATCTTAGAGTTTCAAGTCCTCTTGGAACTGTTGTTTCAATTCTTTCAGCCTTGTAAATAGATGAAGCAAGGTCCAATGATTTTGAAACTTCACCATGATTTATAATAATTCTCTTTGGTTTAGGTTCCATATTTTTAATATAATTCATAAGTTCATTTCTTCCAGAGTGGGGACTAAGTCCATTCACTAGTTCAACTCTCATGTTTACATCTAAAGGTTTTGTTCCACCTTCATCTTCTATGATTATTCGTCTAGCACCTTCTTGAAGTTGACGTCCAATAGAACCAGGTCCTTGATAACAACTAAGAATAAGCAAATTATTAGCGTTCTCAGCAAAGTGTTTCAAATATTCAACCGAAGCACCGCCCACAAGCATACCGGAGGTTGCAATAACAATGCACGGCCCTCCATCTATTACAACTTTTCTTTCTTGAGGAGAACCAACTCTAGAAAAAACATCAGAGGTAAATGGATTATTATCTTGGTAAACTTGATTTCTAATATTTGCAGATAAAAAGTCTGGATAAGCAGTATGAATTGCATTAATATCCCAAATCATTCCATCAACATACATTGGAATTTTTGGAAGTTCACCTAATCTTATAGCTTCTTCAACCCTAAGCATAGTCTCTTGTGCATGTCCAAGTCCAAGTTCTGGAAGTAAAACTTTTCCACCTTTTTCAATGGTCTCTTTAACCATTTGTATAAATCTTTCTTCGGTTATTTTTCTAGGAGGCAATATATCATTTTTCCCGCCATATGTGGATTCCATTTGAACAGTCTCAACTCTAGGAAATTTATTTACTGCCGGATCTAAAAGTCTAGTTCTTCCGTACTTTGTATCTCCAGAATAAAGGAAGTTATGTGAACCGTTTCCAATGTTAATGTGAACTTGTGCAGAACCCAAAACATGTCCAGCGTTGTAAAATGTAATTCTTATATCTGGAGCAATATCATGAACCTCTCCGTAATTTAAACAAATAGTCCTTTTTACTGCTTCACTTATATCTGCGGAGGAAAAAATTGGTGTTGCAGCTTGTTTGTATGAAACCCCAATAAAATCAAGAGCTAAAAGTGAAGAAATATCTCGTGTTGGAGCAGTCATGTAAGTTGGTCCTTTATAACCCATTTTATACATATAAGGCAAGAGTCCACTATGATCCAAATGAGCATGAGAAATAATTATTGCGTCAAGTTGAGAAATGTCAAATTCAGGGATATTAAAAACTGGAAATTTATCTACTCCCGAAGAAGCCACATCAATTCCACAATCAAGCATAACTTTTGAATTTGGAGTTTGCAACAAAAAACAACTTCTTCCAACTTGTCTTCCTCCACCAAGTAAAGTTACTCTTGCCCACCCATCGGATTTTTCCTGGGTCCATCTAGAATAAATCTTTTCTCCAACGTCATTTAAGAATTTTCTTCTGTCTTTATTTTTTTCGTAAAGAACGCTTCGAATATTTTCTGTAATCTTTGATTTAATAGCGGGACTTCTTTGAACTTGTGGAGTCCAAAGGGTCTCTTTTTTTATTTCATCCATAATAGAGCCCTGTTTCCCAATAACTAGTCCAGGTTTTTTAGCTTCAATCGTAACGAGACTTCTATGCAAATCAAAAAGAATTTCAGTAATTTCAGCTTCAGCGGGCACAATTTCTTTTATTTTTTTCTCAACAATTTCTTTATCTAACAAAATTTTTGTGTCTGCCCTAAGTTCAATCCTTTTTTTAAGTTCATTTACAATTTCTTTTATTTTTCCTTCGTCATTCTTGAAAAATTTCTCATTCTTTGTATAAAGAACTATGTTTGCTCCTTCAAATGAAGCTTCGGAAACTTCTCCATGAAGTCTCTCTATAATGTTTGTTAAGATTTCTAACATTTTCTAAATATAAATTTTTAAATAAAATTATTCTCTATTTTTGTATATTTCTTCAACTTTCTGAGAAATAACTTTCTTAATCCCATCTTTTGTTAAAGTATAAACATCAATTCCATTTCCAGATCCAACATCTCTTGCCGAGGAAGCTTTTATTGATTCAATTGCAAGTTCAATGCCTTCTTTCACAGTTAATGTCGGTTTCCAAGCTCTTTCCAAAAATCCTAATGAATAAGGCATTCCAGAACCAACGCTTGCAGTGTAATCTTCAATTTTTTTTAAAAACCCTCCAGTAATTTCATAAAGTGAAGTCGATCCATCTTCATCAAATCCGGCCAAAATAAACGCGCTTTGTAAAACTTGTACGTTTGAAAGTAAAGAGGCAGATTGTCTTACACTAGGCCTGCTTTTCGATTTAAGGAATTTTAATTTTAATTCTGCGGTCAAAATCTTTGAAACTTTTTGAATTTCGGTTGCAGAACCACATCCAGAAAAAACAAGGTAATCATTTAGAGGATAAACTTTTTTTTCATCTTTGGACATGATTAAAGATCCTCCAATCGTTGCACGGTTATCTCCAGCCATTACAACTCCGTCTTTACAAACTATTCCTAAAATAGTAGTACCTGTTTTAACAATATCTCTTGTATCCATCTTTCTAATAAAAATTTAGAATTTACAATCTTAAACGGAACCAATAATTTATAAAGATTTCTGTTTTTTGGTTTTCATGAAAACAGACTGGGATTTAGGCTCTCTTGAAGGGAATTTTAAAGGCGAACGTGAATTTTCAACAATTCTTCATGACAAATTTAAGGATAAATGGGAAAAAGATCAGTCATATCTTGAAAATCCAGAAAAGTTAAAAGAAGCTTTAGATGAGCTAGAAAAAATTTCCGAAGAATTTTCAAGTGGTGGAAGTGAACATTTATATTATTGGTTAAAACAAGAGCTTGATCAGAGTGATACTGAAACAAGAAGAAGATATTTAGATATTGACAAGTTTTCAAAAGATCAAGGAAATAAAATATTATTTTTTTCTGTGAGCTTATCAAAAGTTTCTGAGGAAAAAAGAAAAGAATTCTTGGTCAGATCTACCCTTGAAAAATACAAACCTTTTTTAGAGAACTTCTTTGAAAATGCAAAATACATTCTTTCAGAAAAAGAAGAAAAAATTCTTTCTCTAAAACAAAGTGCTTCTTATGAAATGTGGGTAAATATGTTAAAATCTCTTTTATCAAAAGAGAAAAGAAAAAGTTTAGATGAAGATGGAACAAAAAAAGAATTTGTTTATCCAGAGTTACTAAACTTAATGAGGTCTCAAAATAAAAAAGTGAGGGTTTCGGCTAAAGAATCATTTGAGGATATTCTTCAAAAATATGAAGATGTAGCAGAATTTGAACTTAATGCAGTTTTAGAAGAAGCAAAGATTAATGATGAATTGCGAGGTTTTGGGAGAGCAGATGAATCAAGAATGAAAGAAGATTTAATAGATCTAGAATTCATAAACGCAATTTTAGAGGCAGTTAAGGAGAAATTTTCAATCTCTAGAGAATTTTACACATTAAAAGCAAAGCTCATGGGAAAGAAAAAATTTGGATACTTTGAAAGAAATGCAGAAATAAAAAAAATAGATAAAAATTTTGATGCAGAAAAAGCAGTAGAAATCGTAAAGACAGTTTTTTCAAATTTAGATAAAGAATTCTTAAAAATATTTGATGATATGCTTGGTTCGGGTAAAATTGATTTTTTTCCTAAAGCTGGAAAGAATGGAGGAGCTTTTTGTATTCATTCAAAACTTCGCGATCCGGTTTATGTCCTTCTTAATCATGCTGGAAAATTAAGAGATGTTGCAGTAATTGCTCATGAGATGGGGCATGCTATAAATGGAACTCTTATGAAAAAAGAAGGCCCTTTTTATTACGAAAATTCAAAATCGACTGCAGAGGTTGCATCAACTTTTATGGAGGATTTTGTTTATAAAGAAGTTTTTAATGAGTTAAATGAAGAAGAAAGATTTTACTTGAAAGTAATGAAGCTTGAAGATGATATTTCTTCAATTTTAAGGCAAATAGCTCTTTATCTTTTTGAATTAGAATTGCATGAAATTTACAGAAAAGAAGGCTATCTTTCAAAAGAAAAAATTGGGCAACTTTTTGTTAAACATATGTCGGAATACATGGGTGAATCAGTCGAAATGCAAAATGCTCATCTTTGGTGGATTTACTGGGAACATATAAGAATGTATTTTTATGTTTATTCTTATGCATCAGGTCTTTTAATTTCTAAGGCGATGCAAAAAAAGTATAATGAAGATAATTCATTTATTGAGAAGATAAAAGTTTTTTTATCAACGGGAACAAGTAAAAAACCAAGGGAAATCTTTAAAGAGTTAGGAATTGAAATTAGCAAAGAATTTTTCCTTGAAGGGCTTTCAGAATTAGAGCAAGAATTAAAAGAAATAAAAATTCTTGGAAAAAAATTAGGAAAGATTTAATTATTCTTTTCGGCTAATTCCATAATCCTTCTTGAACTTGATTACATTTTCAACAAAGCTCTCAATTTTTTGTTCATGCGAAACAATAATTAATTGTTTGACTTTTAATTGTTCGAGAACACCTCTCATTTTGTCAAGCTGTTGGTCACTGAATCCATCGGTAGGTTCATCAAGAATAACCAATTCTCTAGTTTTGATCTTACTCCTCAAAGAATTGATAACTTGGTTTAAGGCAAGTCTATAAGCAAGAGCAATCGCTGTTCTTTCACCTCCAGATAAATATGAATAATCTAATTCATAATCTTGTTGTTCAATTATTGGAGTGAAATCATCGGTTAATCTGACTACAAAATTATCTGAAACAAGAGTCTGAAACCATTCAGAGAAAAGTTTAGAAAATTCTTTTTTCAAGGAGGCCATAACATTCTTTTCTAAAAATGTAACAACAGGAACAAATTTTTTACTGAGCCAATTTTCGAGTTGAGTTATATAATCAAGGTTTTTCTTTATTTCTTCAATTTTTTTGACTTTTTCTTTAAATTCTAAAATTGTTTTAGAATAAACTTCTATTACTTTTCGAACTTCCATAAGCTTAATCTCTGCAATTTTTTCTTGTCTCATAGCTTCTTTTAGTTCTTTCTCTTTTTCATTAAATAAGATATCAAATTTAGAAATTTTGAAAAGTGAATCATTTAAATTATTAATATGCTTGTTAAGTAAAATTAAATCTTTTTTTAGAGAAAGATTTTCTCTTTCAAGCTCTTGGAGGAGCTTTTCTTTTTCAATTATCCCTTCATATTTCATTTTTAAAATCTTTAAATCGGTCAATTCTTTTTCAGAAGAAAATATTTTAACATCGATCTCTTTGAATTTTTTAATATTTTCATTTCTTTGGATTGTGAGTTCTTCAATTCGGTTCTTAGAATGAGAAATTTCGTTGTAGGTCTTGTTTAAAATATTTGCCCGATAGACCGCATCAACATCCTGTTGACATGTTGGGCAGACTTTTAGATCAGACATTGTATTATGGAGTTTGCTATGTTCTTCGATTTTAGTTTTTAAAATTTCAATTTCAGAGTTTATTTTTATGCTTAGTTCTCCTATTTTTTCTCTTTCCTGTTTATTTTCAAAAATATTTTTTTCGATATCTCCAATTTTCTTTTCGTTAACATTTATCAAATTAAAATTTTCAATCTCCTTTTTTACTTCTTTTAATCTTTTTTCATTATTCGAAGCATTTTCCATTTTTGAAAGGGCAAGCATCCTCGATTTTCCTAGTTCTTGTTTTATCTCATTCTTCTCTTCAATTTTAATAGAAATTTCTTCTTTCTCTTTCTCTTTCTCTTTCCTCTTTTTCAGACTTAAATTAAGATTTGATTCAAATTCCTTTGTGCTTTTTTTTAGTTTTTCCAATTCTTCCTCTTTTTTAGAAATCTCTTTTTTATCTTCATCAAGATTAGAAGTTACTCCTTCCAGAAGTCTTTTTTCTTCACGGAGTTTAAGTCGTAAGACGCCAGCATTTTCTATGATTGTCTTATATTTGTCAATTCCAAAAACATGTCTCAAAGTATTTATTCTAACTTCAGAATCTTCAAGAATTATTGCTTTCATCTCTTCTTGAGGAGTGTAAACTGTAAATTTGTAAAGTAGATTTTGCTTTTTGGAGAATTCTTGAGGATAATTTAAAATTTCCAAAACCTTTTGTTTTAATTCACTAACAGAAATCTCTTCTTTTTCCCCATCAATGGTAATTGAAGAGGAATCCTGTGAAATATTTTTGCCTCTTTTTAGTTTTCTTTCAATTAAGACATTTTTCCCGTCAATGTCAAACTCAATTGAAACGCTTCCTTCATCTTTCCCATTTTTTAAAAGAGCAGATCCTCTCTGACCTGGTTGTAATCCAAAGAGTCCAAATTCAATTGCAAGAAGAATAGAAGTTTTTCCAGAGCCAATATCTCCAGATAAGAGAGTAGAACCCGGCTTCAATTCTATTTCCTCATGTTCATAACTTCTAATATTATCTAAGACGATTCTTTTTATAATCATAGGATATTTAAAACTTTTTTTGAATCTTCTAAAAGTCTTGTGTTAAAAGAATCAATAGTTTCTCCCTCCTGTTTTTCAATTGAAAGAACATTCATTAGTTGAGGAATTAAATTATTAAATTCGGACGGATTTTCTTTAGAATAAATTTTTATTGCCTCTTCTTCAAGATTATCTTTATTTTTTACTTCCATATTAAAATCAATATCGCTTGTTTTTAGGTCATGGGTATTTTTCAAGAAAAAATAAGCCCCGTTTTCAAAACAGTAATTTTCAATTTTTTCCAATTTCAAGTCGGATATTTTTTGATTTTCAAGTTCACCAGAAATTCTAAGGAGAACAATTTTATCCAGTAAGTTTCTTTTTTGAAGTTCATTAATTATTTTTTCGTAATTTTCCGAGGACTTTTTAATTTCCAAGTCTACAATTTCTATTTCTTTTAATTTTATTTCTATTTTTTCAAAGGGATCTAAAAGTTCAGTATCAATAATATAAAAGCTTCCGTTTTCCACAGTTTCAAGTTCAGTAAAATTATTTGGAAATACTGGACCAGGATAAATTAAATTTTTATATTTAAAGTCAACATGTATGTGCCCAAGAGCATAATAATTTGCTTCTGGAAGAGAATCCATTTCCACACATTCAATTGGCAAAACTCCTCTAACTTTATCCAGGGTAGTATGTAACATCAGAATTTTAAACATTCCAGGGGCATCCTCTAATTTTATTTTTTTTATATCTGGGACTTCTAATCCAGATTTTTTTCCTGGATATCCATAAATTGCAACTCCATTATGAACCACAGGGGAAAGTCGAATTTCATCTCCTCTATTTTCGGCGTCAAATACATTTTTGCAGAATCCAGCTTTTTCAAGAACATCCAAAAAGGTTTTTCCAGAAATTGAATAATCGTGAGAACCAGCAATAATAAAAACAGGAATTTTTGCATCTTTTAGTTTTTTAAATTCTGCAAAGGTTTCCTTTAAGATTTCAATTGGAGGATAAGCAGAATCAAATAAATCCCCTGCAATCAATACAAAATCGACCTTTCTTTCTATGCAAGTTTTTACTACTTTTTGAAAAGCCATAAAATTTAAATCTTGCATTGGACCCTGTCTCCATCCTCCCAAATGTACATCAGCAAAGTGCGCAAAATTCACCATTTTTTCTCCTCATATTTTCAAAAAGTCAGAGGTATTTAAAGATAATTGAATAAAATTATATAAAGGTCTTTTTTTATTATAAATCATGGATGGAGAACGATTTACTTCAAGGCTGATCGAAAGCAAGCTTCTTAATGAAGATACAAAAATTTTGAAATTCTCAGTTCCTGAAAATTTTGAATTTAAGGCTGGACAGTATGTAACTATAGCCTTTTACAATGAAGGAAAGAGGATTTTGCGTTCTTATTCTATCTTTTCAAGTCCACATGAAAAGGGGTTTATTTCTATATGTTTCAAGAAAGTTAAAGAGGGTTTTGCTTCAGGAGTTCTTTTTGATATGAAGATAGATGAAAAAATTGAAATGAAAGGCCCACTTGGTTCTTTTGTATTAAGAAATCAAAAAAATGAGTTAATGTTCATAAGTGCAGGAACAGGATTTGCACCATTTAGAAGTATGATTCTTAATCTTTTAAAAAATAATTTTCAAAATAAAATAATCCTGTTAAGGGGATATCGGACAGAATTTGGTTTGTGTTGCGAAAATGAATTAGCAAATCTTAAGTTGATTCATAAAAACTTTGAGTATCATAACATTTTGAGTAGGCCAATAAATAAAGACTATCCTTTTATTGGACATGTTCAGGATTTTTTAGAAAAGATAGTTCCAAAAGATTTCAAAGGAGATTTTTACATTTGTGGGCTAAAAGAGATGGTTGAAGGAGTTAAAGAAAAACTTCTAAAAATGGGCATCCCAAGAGATCAAATTTTCTTTGAAAGATATAACTAAAGGCTTTAAAAACTTTGAAATGGTTTTAATGGAACATATGAAAACAGTTTACATTCTTCATGGATGGGGTTTTGATTCAAACATGCCTTGGATTAAATGGCTTGAGGCGGAGTTAAAAGAAAAAGGATTTGAGGTTCATGCTTTTGATATGCCAAACACTAAAGAACCAAAAATTGAAGATTGGGTTGGTTATTTAGAAGAAAACATCAAGAATCTTGATGAAAAAACGTTTTTTGTAGGTCATAGTATTGGATGTCAAACGATTATGAGGTTTTTAGAAAAAAGTTATAAACATCTCAAGGTAGGTGGTTGTGTTTTTGTTGCTCCGTGGTTGGATTTGATTGGTCTTAAATCTGAAGAATTAAAAATTGCCCATCCTTGGCTTAGTAATAAAATTGAACTTGAAAGGGTTCTTGATCATACTGGAAATATAACTTGCATTTTTTCCACTAATGATCAGTTCGTTTCACCAAAGGAATGGAAAAAATTTGAAGTAGGGTTAGGGGGAAAAATAATCATAAAAAAAGATGAGGGTCACTTCGAAGAAGTTGAAAGAATTCCCGAAATTCTTAATGAATTAAAATAAATTTTTCCAAGCACTGGTAAAGCAGACCAAATTTAAAATTTCATTTTTTGCCCACCAAAGATACGAGAGAAAAGCCCGCAGTCCTTCGGACAAATAGCTTTTGTCTTCGACAAAATAGAAAAACTTCTTTTATCCGACCGACGAGAAAGGCAACAAAATACTTCGCACTTTGCATAACAAAGGGTAAAAGGTTTCACTTCGTTATGCCCAAATTTTTCATTTAATTTTTGGGCTGAACGAGAACCGAAAGGTTTAAATAATACCATATATTACCATAATACATGGAGTTACAAAATGAAAAATGACGAAAATACAAATAGACTTGAGCGAGGAAGAAGACAGAATTGTAGAGATTTACAAATTAGTAAACAATCTAAATACGAAACAGGAAGCAATTAAAAAAATGGTAAAGTATTTTAAAGCAGAAATCAAACCTA
>PCVV01000017.1:4555-6458 GCA_002762735.1 Candidatus Pacearchaeota archaeon CG11_big_fil_rev_8_21_14_0_20_30_13 | reverse complement strand
TGAAAATATTTCTGAATGTGAGATTGATGAAACTTTAACAGAAACTCCAAAAGATTTTTTTGGTTTAGAAAGAAATGAGAAGTTTGATTTAATTATAGGTAATCCTCCATTTACAAAATATAATGTTAAGGAAAGTTATTTTTATCCCTCTAATTATAAAAATAATTTCTTTCTTGGAAAAGAATTGCAAAAAAAAGAAAAAATCCAAATTGAAAAGGCATTTATTTTAAAATCTATTGAACACTTAAAAAATAAAGATTCTAGTATTGCTTTTGTTTTGCCAATATCTTTTTTTATTGGAAACAAAAACAAAGAAACTAAAAAAATAGTTTTAGATAAATTTTCAACAATAATCATTTATCAAAATGATAAAACTTGGTTTGAGGAACCTATCCCTTGCTGTTTTGCAATATTTACTAATATAGAAGAGTTTAAAGAAAAAGCAATTTTACTTTATGAAGATGGGGTTTGCGTTAATGAAATGCTGGATAAAGAAAGATTATTACAAGAGGAACTTATCCCCCAATCTTTCTTATACAAAAAAAAGAACGGAAACGGAAACGGAACTCATAGTTTGCAAGATTACTTATCAGATAAAATAACTAAATACAAGAGAGATTATAAGACAAATAATATTTCGGGAGCAAATATATTATCAAAAACAAAAATCCCAGAAGGAAAAGATGTGAAGGATTATGCCTTGGCTGTCGTTAGAGTTGGAAATTCTAGTATAGGAAAGACTGGTTTGATAAACCTTAAAGAAGATGTTTTAAATGATATGTTTTATGTTTTTGGCTTTAATGAAAAATATAGCGAGGATAAACTATTAAAAGAAAAAATTGTCGATGAATTAAATAAAAATCAGGAACATTTTAGAAATTTATCTATTCGGGTAGGAAGTAAATCAATGAAAAAGGTAGATTTATTAGATTTTAGAATTAATCTTTAATAATTCCTTTTAGAATAGTTTTCATATCCCAATCGTGGTCTTGAGACGTTATCATAAAAGTTTTTGCTATATCAAATAAATCTTCTTTTGATAGTTCTGCAATAACCTTTTCATTTGGGTTTGCTTTTCTTCCTATAAGTGAATTTCCTTCTTTATCTTTTAATGATTTTATCCAAATACAAAAATAAACCATTCCTTGATATCCGACAGCTCTTTGTTTATGTTTTATTTGTATCTCTGTGAAAAATTTATCATTCATTCTTTTTATAAAAAGAGGAGCATTTTCTTCAAAGTATTCAAAATCTTTAGAAACTGTTTTGTTTAAGGGTTTTCTCTGAACAGAATATTGGGCTTCAATATCAATTTTTTCTTTGTTGAATCCCAAGAGTTCTTTTATTTCTTCTTTTGAAATGACATTATTTTTTAAAGCCATTTCAAACAAATCTGCAAGTTCATACATTACATATGTTTTATTATCTTTATGTTCTTTGATTATCAAAATCTGTTTATGTTTTTCAAATATCTCTTTTAATTTTTTCTTAAAATCTTTTCTTTGAATTTCTTCAGTTTCTTCAAAAAATTCTATTAAATCTTTAATTAAGGAAGATGGTTTAAATTCCCGAAAATAATCCTCAATAAGTGCTTTTTTCTTTTGTTTATTTTTCTTAATTCCCTTAAACTTATCCCATAATGTATCGAAAGGCATAAAATAAGAAATCTGCCATTCAATATAATCTGATTCAGAAAGTTTATCTTCGGTTTTAAGTGGTTCTCCAAATTCGTTTTTTCTTCTTTTTACTCTTGCTCTTCCTGTCGAGGTAGTTAAAGGTAATTCGTATTTTAGTGTTCCTACCATTATTTTATTAATCCAATTTCTTTTAATTTTTGAATTCTTTCTTGATGTTCTTCTTCTGTTATTGGTTTGGCATTTTCAATTTCTCTAACTCTTTGATT
>PCVV01000017.1:0-4365 GCA_002762735.1 Candidatus Pacearchaeota archaeon CG11_big_fil_rev_8_21_14_0_20_30_13 | reverse complement strand
TAGGCTTGGTCAGGGAGTTAGCCCCTTCCTTTTATGCAAACGGGCTTTATGGCAGACGACGGGCAATGAGTGCGAAGCAAATAAAAAAAGTCTTTATGCTTTTGTTGACACTTTGTCCGCTTCGATCCTACAATTGTGAACCGGGTCAGGCCTTGATCGGAGCAGCCCTAATCATTTGTTTGGGTGCTTAGCGGGTTACAAAGCCGAGAAAGTTTAGAGGTAGCTTTTCTTAGGCGATTCAAGCAATTTGCCTGGCCTACATTCGAAAGAGGGAATATGAAAAAAAATAAAAAAGCTCAATTTTATTTTATTGCAGTGATAGTTCTTGTATCAGTTTTTTTAGGATTGGTTACATTAAGAAATTCCGCAATTTTATCTCATCAAGCAGGATTAATTCCAGATAAAGGGGAGTTAGACACAGAAATTTCTTCCCTTTTTGATTACCTTTCTCATGAACAAATTGTTGATCAAAAATTAGTTCTCACAAATTTTTCAAATTTATATATCCAAAAAATAGGAGAAAATAAAGATACCTTTTTTATTTTCGGAAATAATAATTCATTGACTCTCGTGGGAAATAAACTAAATGAAACTACTTTGTTTATCGATTACGGTTTAGGAAATGAATCTATCTCAGATAATGGAAATTTTCAGAAGGATTATTCTTTCTCATGGGATCAAGTTAATTTAACTCTTGATGGAATTGAACATGAATTTATTTTTCAAGAAGGAGAAAATCTTTATTATCTTATCAAATATGTTTATAATAATCAAACATTTATAATTGAAGGGTAAAATGATAAAAAAAAGGGTGAGCAAGAAAGGGTTAAGTGTGGTAATTGGGTATGTTTTGTTAATAACATTTGGGATAATTCTTAGTGTGATTGTTTATAATTATCTAAAATCTTATGTTCCTTCAGAAGCACTTCAGTGCCCAGAGGGGGTTTCCATTTTTTTAAAAGAATACAGTTGTACAGATAATCAATTAAATATTACCATAAAAAATAATGGAAAATTTAATTTAGAAGGGTATTTTATTCATGCTACGAATAGTTCAAATGACAGTCTTGCGACGCTAAACCTTGCTAAGTACTATGCTAATAGTTCGATTAATGTGGGGTTAAACACTTCTAGTGCGGTGTATTTTCACGTCCCTGTAAATGATAGTCTTGCTCCTAGTGAAGACAGTTTCAATATTTTTAATCTTCCAAATAAAATTTATTCAATTGAAATAATTCCGGCAAGATTTCAGAAAGATGGTAACACTCCAAGGTTCGTTAGTTGTGGTAGTGCAAAAATCCGAGAAGTATTAACTTGTAGCTAACTTTAAAAATATAAAAAACGTTTAAAAAGAAATGATAAAAAAAAGAGGGATGTCTCCAGTGATTGCAACAGTTCTACTCGTAGCGATAGTTATTGCAATTGGATTAATAGTTTTTTTATGGTTTAGAGGAATTACTGAAGAGGCAATAACAAAATTTGATGGCAAAAATGTAAAATTAGTTTGTGAACAAGTTTCTTTTAGTGCAGATTATTCGGATGGAAATATTCTAATTTCTAATGATGGAAATGTTCCAATTTACAAATTTAAAGCAAAAATTGTAGGAGCAGGTTCATACGCCACAGTAATTGTTGGTGAAAATGATACCGCTTGGCCTGCTCAAGGTCTTAATCAAGGAGATGCTTATCAAGGAGCATTAGAAGAAGCTATAGGAAGTACTAAGATTATTTTAATTCCAGTTTTAATTGGGAATACTGAATCAGAAGGTAAAAAGTCTTATACTTGCGAAGAAAGGCATGGAAAGGAGATTGCTGTCCTCTAAAATGGCAAAAAAAAAAGGATTAAGTCAAGTAGTTAGTACAGTCGTTTTAATTGCGTTAACGGTTGCTTTGGTTGCAGGCACTTTAATTATTGTAAGAAATTATGTGACCAAAGGGCTAGGAGATGCGTCCGCTTGCAACGACATTTTAGAGGAAATTTCTTTAAATGAAGAATATACTTGCTTTGATCCGACTACAAATTCAACTTTAATTTCAATTTCAAGAAATGAGTTTGCATTAGATTCTCTTTTAGTGTCAGTTTCTTATGAAGAATCCGGAACAACATTTTATCTTAAAAATGAAGCAGAAACAATTGAAAATTTAATTGTTTATGGAACTGGTTCATCTTCAGTCTCTCTCCCATTAAATGAATCAGGAAAAACTTATTGCCTTTCCCACGTTTATTCAGCACCTTCAATAATTCAAATTGCACCGAAGAGAGGATCAAAACAATGCAATGTAGTTGATTCAATTCAAGATGTTCCAATTTGTGATCCAAGTTTAAAATGTACTCCAATATTGGTGGATTAAATGGGAAACTTAAAATCAAGAAAAAAGGGGCAGATTTGGATAGAAACTGTAACTTACACTTTGATAGCCTTTGTTCTTATCGGATTAATTTTAGCATTTGTCAAACCAAAAATTGATGAGCTCCAGGATAAAGCTTTAATTGATCAATCTATAAATGTTCTCAAACAAATTGATTCTGTTATGAATGAAGTTTATAATGAAGGGGTTGGGAATAAAAGAATGGTGGAAGTTTTGATAAGAGATGGAAGTATAACTTTTAATTCAACTAGCAATTCAATATCATTTCTATTTGAGGGGAATTATATGTACAGTGAGCCAGATTTGCGATATAAAGAAGGTTCATTTGATGTGCTTACAACAAAAGTGGGATCAACTTACAAAGTTTTGGTAAAAAAAGATTATCCAAATTTTAATTTAACTTACTTTGGTAGAGAGAATTCGAAAACTTTAAGTAAATCCACGACTTTCTATGAGCTCTTCATTTCAAATAAAGGAGGCACGAGTCAAATTATTGACTTTTCAATAAAATAATGGCAAAAAAAATAGGAATTTTAGATTATCCGCTAGTTGCGATAGATTTCACTCCAAGAATTCCTCCAATAAAAAAGGTTAAAGATAAATCTAAGATTGATGTTAGATATTGTTTAATTTCTCCATTCGCATATGTTCACATTTATTGGGATCCAAAAGAGTATGAAGTTGCGTATGAAATAGAAGAACCAATTTTGAATAAACAAGAAGATCTTGCAAGAGAGAAAATTGTAAAAGCCATGAGAAGCATGATTAATTTTAAAGAAATAATTTCCGGAGACAGTGAGACTTTATTTGAATACATTGATAGGAGATTTAAACTTTTGGCAATTGAATTAGGAATTGAATTAACATACGAAAGTTACAAAAAGATTTATTATTATCTTGCAAGAGATTTTATAGGATTTAATGAAACAGAACCTCTTCTTCGAGATTATTTTGTGGAAGATATTGAATGTAATGGGGCGAATAGCCCAGTATACATTGTTCATAGGATTTTTAGAAATTTAAAAACTAATTTAATTTTTAAGCAAAATGATGCTTTAGAAAGTTTTGTTGAGAAATTAGCTCAAAGATGTGGAAAATATATCTCTTATGCTCAACCAATTCTGGATGGAAGTCTTCCAGATGGGTCGAGAGTAAATGCAACTTATACAAAAGATGTTACAAGTAAGGGTCCAACATTCACAATCCGTAAATTTACAAAAACACCATGGACCCCACCCCAATTAATTTCATTTAACACTCTGAGTCCAGAGATGCTTGCGTATCTTTGGATATTGGTAGAATATAAAATGAATCTTTTGATTGTCGGAGGAACTGCTTCAGGTAAAACAACTCTTTTAAATGCAATGGCATTTTTTATTCCTCCGGAAGCAAGGGTTGTAAGTATTGAAGATACTCGTGAGCTTAATCTTCCAAGAGATAATTGGTTGCCAAGTGTAGCTCGTTCAGCGACGGGAGTAAAAGGACTTGGTGAAATTGATTTGTATGAACTTTTGAGGGCATCTTTTAGACAAAATCCAGATTATGTAATTGTGGGAGAGGTAAGGGGTAAAGAAGCTTCGGTCTTATTTCAAGGTATGGCCTCAGGTCATTCATCCATTGCAACAATTCATGCAGATTCTATTGAAACTGTAATTAAAAGATTAGAAACTCCTCCAATAGAGCTTTCTCCAACGTTGCTTAATGTTCTTGATAGTTTGTGTATTATGACTCACGCAATTGTTAACAATCAAGAAACAAGAAAGTTAAGAGAAATTGTCGAAGTGATTAATGTTGATAATGAAGGTTCAGCTTTAACAAATACTCCCTTTGTTTGGAATTCCGCGGAAGATAAATTTTACTTCAAAAAAGAAAGTCGTTTATTTCAAAAGATTTCTCATCGTTATGGAATTAGTTCTCAAAAATTAGAATTAGAATTCCGAAGAAGGTCCGAATTACTTTACAAGATGTATCAGAAAAAGATTTTTGGATTTTTAG
>PCVV01000010.1:3490-4429 GCA_002762735.1 Candidatus Pacearchaeota archaeon CG11_big_fil_rev_8_21_14_0_20_30_13 | reverse complement strand
TTATTTATATCTGCATTGTAAGTATAAAATGCTCCCCATCTATTTCCAGATAATCCCAAATTTCTTGTATATCCAGTAGATGGATAAACGTCTCCGGTTACGTTCAAATCTCCAATTAAACTTACTCCTTCTAGACTATAAATTTGAAGATGACTCTCACTATCTGTCCCAATGGAACCCAATTCTACAGTAGAATTATGAAATAGAATAGCATCCCCTTCAATAGAAATTACATGAGTTCCAACTCCAACTAAAATATTTCCTTCTCTCACTTCAAACCTTGATTCCGGTATTGTTGTTCCAATTCCTATATTTACCCCATCGTCATAAATAAGTGAATTTCCAACTAATCCTGCTGTAGTAAATTTAGGTAAATAATTTGCCGTTCCTGCACCTGAAATATTCCCATTAACCAAGGTTCCATTAGAATACAAATTTCCTGTAAAGTTACCGTCGCCAATTACATTTAATTTATTAGCTGGCGCCGTCGTCCCAAGTCCTACATTACTTCCATTTTGAAAAATAACTGAATTATTCAAACTCGTAGTCCCGTTCCACATTGGAATATACCAAGCTGTTCCAGTTCCAGTTATACTTCCAGTTCCAACTGCTGTTCCGTTGATTAAAAGATTATATGCATTTACATTTCCAGCGACGTCTAATTTATATGAAGGAGCAGTTGTACCAATTCCAACATTTCCTCCCCCTTTAATTGTAACCAATTTTCCATCATTAGAACTTCTAAAACTGTATGCAATTGCGTCATTTGTACTATTAGCATAAAAGTTTCTAAAAAGTAATCCATCTGAAGCTACAGCAATTCTACTATTGTAAACTCCTGTACTATCAAACAGTTGCAAATTAGATCCCCAATCACCAGCAGTTCCATAAATAGTAAACTTTGAATTTAAACTCGTCGTCCCAATACCGACGTTACTT
>PCVV01000010.1:0-3464 GCA_002762735.1 Candidatus Pacearchaeota archaeon CG11_big_fil_rev_8_21_14_0_20_30_13 | reverse complement strand
CAAACTAGTAGTCCCGTTCCACATTGGAATATACCAAGCTGTTCCCGTTCCAGTTAAAGTTCCTGTTGTTGTACTAACAGCGGTTCCGTTGATTAAAAGATTATATGCATTTACATTTCCAACGACGTCTAATCTTTGCGTGGGAATTGTTATTCCAATTCCAACATTACCATTTTGGCTTATCACCGCTTTAACTGTGGTTCCATTAGGAGCAAATGAAATTGAAGAGGTCTCTTGTTCATATTCATTTGAAAAAATCTTAGAATTTGGAGGAGCTCCTTGTCCTTGATTTTGCAAAAATAAATTTCTCACAGAGATATCCCCACTAACTTCTAATGCATACCCAGGAATTGTCGTCCCAATTCCTACATTTGCTCCTTTCTGATAAACCCTAGAATTATTCAAACTAGTAGTCCCATTCCACATTGGAATATACCAAGCTGTTCCCGTTCCGGCAAGATTTCCTGCTCCAAGTAAATTTCCATTTGCATAAACCAAACCAGTCGTTCCATTTACTAAAAAATAATTTTGGATTGGATTCGAAGTATTAAACACATTAAAGTCTTTTGCTCCAACGAAACTAATTACAAAAAAGAAAATTCCTAAAATTAAAAATAAATTTTTAGTTTTCACCTTTTAAACTCCTTATTTCTAAATTTATTTCCATTAATTAAGCTTTCTTTTTTTATCATTTTATAATTTCTCTATTCTTAAGTAATTGATTTATGTTCATTTTTTTGCACAATTGTCCTTCTTTTTACACAGTTTAATTAATTTCTCTGAATATTTATTATAAAAATTGATAATCTCAGTAGTAGACTCCAATGAAATATTTTTCCCGTAATATTTTGAAGAATTTCTTTGATATCTAAAATTATCAAGTTCTAAAATTATTGATTCCTCAATATTAAATTTTTGTAAAAATGCAATTGATGCTTCATGGGAGTATGACTTAAACCCATTTATTGCCAAAAGGGCATCAAGGATATTTCTTAGTGAGTCATATACATTTTCAAAAATAATTTTATTAAATTCTTTTAATTTCAATTTTATAGATTGACTAAATCTTTCTTTAGCATCAGCAAGAAGGAAGTTTGCAAGAGAGGGATCCGATGAAACTTTTTTTACAACTTTTTCATTTAAATAAAATTCAAACTTTTTCATTTTAAAACCCCCTTTAGAACAATTCCATTAATTATATTTGTAAAAAATTCTTCTGAAACCTCTTTTTTTACAAAAAGGGAAAGATTTACTTTTCTTTTTAATTTTTTTTCAAAATTTTTTAATTCTGGTTGATTCTTTTTAGGAGTAATTATTCCTATATCAATATCACTTGTAGAGAGATCTTCTCCCCTTGAATAACTCCCAAATAGAATTATTGTACTAGGAGAATAATAATCATATAAATAATTGATTATTCCTGATTCATAGATTTTTAATAAATTAAAAATTTTTTTTTCAGTTTTATAACTTTCATTTTCAAAATTAGCCCTTATTTGGAAAAGATTTGCAGATTTTTTATTCTCTACTATTTCTTCTTTAAGTAATTTTTTAATTACATTTCGAACTGTATTTGGACTTATTTTTAGATTACGCGCAATTTCTCTTATGTGAACCCATTCCTCAGGTTTTTGAAAGACAAATTCTTTTACCAGTTCAATTTTAGTTTTCATTTTTTAATCTCCATTTTTTTAACATCTTCTTTTTTTATGATGTTTAATTTTGTCTGGTTTTTATTGAATTTTTTTCCTTTTTTTAATTTGTAAACAACATGCAGAGGAAAAAACTCAAAATAATCTTTTGAATCAAACCATGCACATTTAAAATGATAAAGTCGTATCCCTGTTAATCTACTTAATGCAAGAGCATAAATTGTCAACTGCTCAATTGGTTTTTCTTTTTTTGCCGAAGGTTTAAAATCCATAATATAAATTGAACCATTTCTAATTTGAATCATATCAATATGTCCCGTTAAATATTCTCCTTCATTAATTAAAAAAGGAATATCAAAATTAAGTTCAAATTTATAATGATTTATGTCTTCTGAATCCAAAATAACGGGAACCTCAATCGCAACAGTAACTGAATCATTAAAAAGCATAAATTCTTCAAGCACTTCATGTCTCATTTTGTTATTTGAAATTGATTGAATCACAAGATTAGCAATAGTTGAAGCTGAACTTTTTTTCGGAATTATCTTCACTTGATCTAAATTAAACATTTCTTTTTTCTCTGACGCTCTCTCCATTTTTTCTCTAAAAATTTGATGGGGGCATTCCGACGAAACCAACTCCAAGAAATCCCTCAAAGGTTTAAATTTAAAGTGCTTGAATTCTTCATTTAAAATAAAATTCATTTTAACCCTGTGAAATTTAAAATTGTAAATTTGCTGATGAATTAATTTTGATTTTTCCACCAATTCCTTTTTAGAATATTTTCCAAGAGCAAATTCTCTCATTCTCAAGAATGGAAGATAATTTTTATACTCTTCGAGCCATCTTGAAACAATTTGGGGAGTAATTTTGATTCCATATTTTTCAAAGATTAATTCAGAAATTTCTTCAAGAGAGTTTAATTGATTGTATAAAGTAAGTGAATCAAGAATTATTTTCAAGGGATAAGTTTTATTTTTTGTAACTTGAGATGTAAACCTCTTGTCACAATTTTTACAATAATAAATTTGAACTTCTTCAAACTTTTTCTTTCTGACACCTCTTTTTACAATTTTCCCAACGCAATATGGACACCTGTAAAGATTCTTATAACTAACTAATTTTTCTTCAGTTTCCTCAATTAATTGTTCTTGATTCATTTTTCATCTCCCAAAAAATCTTCTTTAGTTAATTTTGTATATCTAAAAACAGATTTTAACAAATGATTACTTCTAGAAAAAGGAGAATTTCTATCTCTGTCAAAATAAGTCCATAAAATAATCTTAACATTTAAAGAATTTAATTTCTCAACAACTGGAACAAAATCAGAATCCCCTATCAATAAAACAACTTTTTTCAGAAAAGAATAATCTTTCAATATACTCACCATATCAATTCCCAAAAGCATATCAACTCCCTTTTGTCTATATTTGAAGAAATCCCCCACCTTCAATCTTTGAGTCCTACCTTCACGAACAATAATCCCTTCTTTTTTATATCTTTCAATAAAAATATCATAAGTTTCTTTCATAGATTTTTCTTTTAAATTTGGATTATTACTTTGATAAGGAGGTGCATCATACAAAAATATTTTTTCTATCCTCAAATTATCTCTTTTTGCAATATTTTTAACAAGGGATTTAATGCTATACCTCAAACCATTTTCAAAAAAGAATTTTTTTAATCTGATTAAGTAAGCATTGTCAATAAAAACAACAACTTTGGAAAAATCATCTAGTGACCCCGAAGGATCACTAGGGAGTATCTTGCTTTTATGAGTCTTGCCCTCTTTATAAATTTTATCTTTCATCA
>PCVV01000030.1 GCA_002762735.1 Candidatus Pacearchaeota archaeon CG11_big_fil_rev_8_21_14_0_20_30_13 | reverse complement strand
TTAATGGCTACTGGGGTGTCGGCGGTGGTGGTCGTTCTTTTGGGGTAAGCGTCGCAGACTAATCATTTGCTCGCTGGCAGGAATAAGTGAATTTTGTTTTATCGCAAAGCGACGCAAAAATTTTAAAGAATTTTTAATTTTATTTGTTGTCCTGGAGAGTTTACATTTCCTTGAGCAAGAGATGTGGATAAAGGACTACACGCCAATTAAATAGTGCTCTCCGGAGCCATAAAATTCAACTTTGACAATTAGTAGCATTTAAATCAAATATTTGCGAAAGTTGAAATAGTGGTGATTTACTTTAAGTTAATTGGCTAAAAGCTCTTGTCCGCTTTGAATAACAACTGGAATGGCAACAGGTTGAATGTTAATGGCAACAACTGGAATGACAACGATGATGGTCATTCTTTTGGAATAGTCTTTCTCCAGAGACTTTATTAAAATGAAGACTCATAAGAATTTATATCAAGAAATTATTTCTTTGAAAAATTTGATTCTTGCTTGGAAGAAAGCAAGGAAAGGTAAAACTAGAAAAGATTATGTTGTCAATTTTGAAAAAGAACTGGGGAGAAATATCAAAGTTTTACATGAGGAACTAAAAAATTATATTTATTTTCCAAAACCTATGCAGACTTTTATTTTAAGAGACCCAAAAACTCGTAAAATTTCAAAGTCTGACTTTCGGGATAGAATCGTTCACCATGCATTATGCAATATAATTGAACCAATTTTCGATAAGACTTTTATTTATGACAACTGTGCAAATAGAAAAGGTAAGGGAAGTCTATTTGCATTAAAACGGTTTGATTTTTTTAAGCGTAAAGTTACATATAATCTCTCAAAAGAAGCGTATTGTTTTAAAGCAGATATTAAACATTATTTTAAAGAAATCAATCAGAATATTTTACTTGAAATTATAGAAAGAAAAATAAATTGTAAAGAAACTACCCAATTAATAATTAATATAGTCGGGGGGGGGGGCGAAAAAAGTTTGATAACAAAGGAATGCCTTTAGGGAATTTAACTTCCCAATTTTTTGCAAATATTTATTTAAACGAACTTGATAAATTTGTGAAACACAAATTAAGAGCAAAATATTACATTCGTTATGTTGATGATTTTGTTCTTCTACACAAGTCTAAAGAGCAATTAGTGAAATGGAAAAATGATATTGAATTCTTTCTAAAAGAAAAATTGAATCTTGAACTTCATAAAGACAAATCAAAAATTATTAGTTTATTAAAAGGGGTTGATTTTGTAGGTTTTAGAAATTTTTATCATTTCAGATTATTAAGAAAAAGGAATGTTCGCTGTATAAATAAAAAAATAGACTTATTTCACGAGGGAAAGATTTCTTATGAAAAAATGGGGGAAATCTTTCAAGGTTGGAATGCTTATTCAAAATGGGCGAATAGTTATAAATTAAAAAAGAAACTTGCAAATAAAATCTTTTTTTCAGAGATCTAATTTCCTCCACTCATGAATTTTCTCATGGCGGGATTCATGTCTGTCATGTGCTGTTGTGCAATAGATTTGTAAAATTGGAACATAATCATAATCACTAAAAGTATTGCAGTTCCTGATACAAGTGCCCCTAAAAGATTTGTAAATGAAGCAAGCAACCCAATTGCAATTCCTCCCATAACTGTTAGAGGCATAACATACCTATCTAATATTGATTCTAAAATTCTTATATCTTGTCGAAATCCTGCAACTTGAAGACCCGAAGCAGCAATTTTGCTCGCTTGAGATTTTGCATCCATTTGCGAAGATTTCACCCAAAAAATACTAAAAACAGTACAAAGAAAAGTAAATGCAACTGTGTGAACTAATCCCTGAAGTAAATACTGAGGAAGAAGACCTCCTTTAATCGCAAGGTCTAAAATATTTGTACTTCCCAACCAAAAAGATAATCCCGATACTGCTTGGCCATCTATAAAATGTCCTAAAATTGTTGCATGACCTAGCCAATTTTCTAAAAGGCCTCCAAAAAGCTGAAGGTTTGCAATCAATGCTGCAGTTAAAATTACAGGAATAACATTCGCATAGAAAAATGAAAGAGGCCATTTTATTCCATATCCCCTTATTCTTCCATAAGATAATGGAATTTCAACTTTGAGAGATTGAGTCCAAACAACCAAAAGGAAAATCAAAGCAGTAATCACCAAAACTGCAAGTGCTGATAAAAAAGTTATGGTATCTTTTTGCATCAAGGATTGTATTAAAACTAAAATTTTTCCAGAACAGGGAGTGTTAGCAAAATCTATCAAACAATTTGCTCCTTGTTGGTCTACAAATTGCAATGCACTTGTAACAAGCCTCCATGAAACCCCTGCACCAATAAATAAACTTACTCCTGAACCAAATCCCCATTTTTCACAAAGTTCATTCATGTAAAAAATAACTAATCCCCCAAGAATTAATTGGAATATCACAAGTCCAGTATAACCAGGAACTGCCTGAAGGCCATTCATTAAAACATATACACTCGCTTCGAATATTATAAAAAACAGAACAAGAAGTTTTTGAAGTCCTTGGAAAAATTTCTTTCCTTCAACGGTGTTTGTCTCAATATTAATTATTCCTGCTCCAGTTAAAAGCTGTAAAATAATGGAAGCCATTACGATAGGCCCAATTCCCAAAGAGATTATTGATCCAAAATCAGTTCCTAAAATAATTGCAAGATATTTGAACCTTTCAAGGGCATTCACACTCAAAGCATAAAGTGGGACGTTTGCAAGAATAAAAAATGCAGCAAGAACTATTAATGTCCATTTAAGTTTTACATTAAAAGCTAATTTCTTTTCTTCGGGAGGAGTAACCTCTGGAATATAATTGAATATCCTCTTGAAATCCATAAACATTCAAAATAAAAATAGTTTTTAAAGTTTGTTAGTGAAGGTAAATCAATTAAGTTTTTAATCTCCTTTTTCGTATTTTAGAAAGGTGAAAAAGAAGTGAATTCAGCAATAATTGTTTTAATATCTCTTCTTTGGATGTACCTTGGGTATAGGTTTTACGGAAGATTTATTGAAAAAAAATTAAAAATAAATAATAAATCTAAAACTCCAGCATTTACAAATAAAAATAGAGTTGATTTTTCTCCGGCAAAACAAAATTTTCTTGCAGGACATCATTTTGCTTCAATTGCTGGGGCAGGACCAATAATTGGTCCAATTCTCGCTGTGAGTTATTTTGGATGGCTTCCAGTTGCAATTTGGGTTTTGATAGGCTCTGTTTTTATTGGAGCAATGCATGATTATGTTTCTTTAATTGCATCAGTAAGAAATAAAGGAAGAGGAGTTTCACAAATTGCTAAAGAAAGTTTGAATAAAAGAGCGGGTTGGGTTTTTGGCTTAATGATTTTAGTGACTCTAATTTTGGTGATAACAGTTTTTAGTGTTTCATCTGCCGAGAGTATAATTGGGAAACCAGAATTAATTATTCCTCTTTTAACGATAACTTTAGTAGCATTACTTTTTGGAATTGGGCTTGAGAAATATAAAATCAATCCAAAAAGTTTAACAACAATTTCAATAATTTTAATTGCAATATCCGTATGGGCAGGAGAATTCTTTGTAATTTCTCCAAATGTATTCACCCCAGAAATCACAAGGATTTTTTGGATAACAATAATTTTTATTTATGCATTTCTTGCTTCTGTAATCCCAGTTTCTATTTTACTTAGACCAAGGGATTATCTAAGTTCAATTCAATTAATTTTTACTTTACTTTTAGGGTTTGTGGGGGTTTTAATTGTAAGACCAATCATAAATGCTCCTTCATTTTTAAATTCAGTAGAATTCCCTCTTTGGCCAGTTTTATTTATTACGGTAGCATGTGGGGCAATTTCAGGATTTCATGGTTTAGTTTCTTCAGGAACAACGAGCAAGCAGCTTTCAAAAGAAAGTGATGCAAGAAGAGTGGGATATGGGAGCATGCTTCTCGAGGGACTTTTAGCTATTTTAGTTACAATTATTGCAATTGCAGGATTAAGTTGGGAAACAGGGGTGATAGGGAATTTCCAAGATCTGTTAAGTAAAGGATGGATAATTCTTTTTTCAAACGGGTTCGGAAATATAATAGGAAAATTAGGAGTTCCATTTTTAACTGTTTCAATTGCAGGACTTATCGGAGCTTTCATGGTGAATCAATTTATTTTAACTTCTGTGGATACTTCTTCAAGACTTGGTAGATTTGTTTTTTCAGAAACGCTTTTTCCAAAATTAAAGGATAGATTTTTAGTTACACTAATTGTTTTAATTCCAGCTTGGTTACTAGCAATTACAAATTCTTATCAAACTCTTTGGAGACTCTTTGGAACTTCAAATCAATTAATTGCTTCAATAACTCTAATTGGTGTTGCAGCATACTTCATTTCC
>PCVV01000019.1 GCA_002762735.1 Candidatus Pacearchaeota archaeon CG11_big_fil_rev_8_21_14_0_20_30_13 | reverse complement strand
CTGTCGTTCTTTTTGTTTCACTTTAAAGGAATAGCACGTTCTTTTTTTTCCCTCTCCAGCACCCTCTAACTTAACAATACATTATTTCAGTTTGTCCCAGACCGATTCATTTTTAGTGTTTTCGCTTATTACACTTTCGTTATAATCCTTCCAATCAATGCCAATTGCATACATTGTTACAGTTTTTGCCTTTACAAAAACACTTCCAAGCCAGGAGAAATAAAGCTTTCCGGCATCAATCATTCCTGGAACAGTGGTTAGGGTAACATTCTTTCCTTGTAAGCTTATAGTGAAGGTGGCATATGTGAAGATAATTAGTCCAATAAGGAAGAATGCGAAGATTTTATGTTTCATTCTCTTAAATTCAATTATTACCCAAATTGAAACTACTAAAAGTGCGATGATAAAAAATGAAGTTGTTAATGCCATTCTTATTTAAATTAAAAGATGTATAAAAACATTTTGAATGTGAAATAACTAGCTTTAAGAAATTTTCATGCAAAGCGCCCCGGCCGAGATTCGAACTCGGGTCATCGCCGTGAAAGGGCGACATACTTGGCCTCTGTACTACCGGGGCTTTAAAGTTAGTTGACAAAATCAGTTTAAAAAAGTAACTATGGCCTCCTCTTTCAAATTGAAAATCTTTAAATAAGATATATTCAACATAATGTTTAGGATGATAGATGATCCTGTAGCTCAGCCTGGTTAGAGCGCTGGTCTTATATGAGTGTAATTCGCGATGGATTACATCTTTCAAAGAGACATTCTAAGAGAGCCAGAGGTCCTGAGTTCAAATCTCAGCAGGATCATTCATCCTAAAAGTTATTTTTTAAAAATGTTAGTAGAAGATTAATTTTTTTATTAAAGGAAATCATATTTTTTCAATTTCCATTTCATTTTGAATAGCGTGATCTAGGTTTTTCCAAAATGATTTTGACTTGATTCTTTTATTTTCAAGAATTCTTCTTTGAATTGGAAGATAATATATTTGATTAATAAGCCATCCATCAACTAATCCTACAATTTTTGTAGAAATTTTGGTATTATTTAGAGAAATTTTTACTAGGTCATAATTAGAATCTTCTCTTTTTACAATGTAGAATTTTTTTTGCATAAAAATTGAGGTTTTTTTAGCTTTTAACTATTTGTTTTTCCAAAAAATGTAGGTAAACAGGCTTTTGAATTTTACCGAGGAGTAAGTAAAACTTTTTCTTACATTTCTCCCTCTTGGCTAAAGTAATCTTTATATACTAAATTTGTGTAGGTAAACTAATTAAGATGGCAAAAAAAAGAGGTGTGATAGGTTGTCCTAAATTGAATAAAATAAATCTAGTTTTTTTTGTATTTTTTGTGATTGTTTTTGGAACTTTTTTTGTAAGTGCTGCATCAATTTTAGATCAACTTCATTTGAACATCCAAACAACAGATATTTCAGGAAATGTTGTGACTGGAACATTCAGTTTTGTTTTTAATATTTCAACAACTTCAGATTGTTTGAATGTTGTTTATTCAAATTCAACATCTCTTACAACTGACTCAAGAGGAATTATTTCTTACTACTTACAGAATACTGATTTGAGCTATGATAGTCAGTATTACTTGTGTTATTACAGAAATGGGGTCTTGATTGATAATGCAAAAATTGCAAGAACTCCTTACTCTTTTACTGCCCAAAATACAACTCTTTCTGGAATGTCAATTGACACAAATTTGAACATGGGATCTTACAATGCAACTGCAACATATTATTTTGGAAGTGGAAAGTACTTAACAGACATTGATACTTCTGCTTTAAATTTAAGTCAGATTAATTATTGGACGAAATCTGGAAACGATTTGTATTATAATTCTGGAAATGTCGTCATAGGGACTACAAATACTAGTTTAGGGAAATTAGTGGTTAGTGCAACGACTTTAAATGATTTATTAACTTTACAAAATACTAATGCGTATGGGTGGTTAAGTTTTAGAGAGAGTTCTACTGTAAGAACTTATTTTGGATATGATGGGGGAGGAAATATTGCAACAAATACTCTTGCGGGTTCTACGGTTTTGAGAGCGTTGACGACGGGGTTACATTTAATTGTTGGTAGCGATGCAATAAACGGGATGACTATTTTAAATGGTGGGAACGTAGGCATTGGGACGACGGCACCAAATTATACATTGGATGTAAACGGCAATTTTTCAATTAAAACGACTTCATTTTTGATAGGAGGCAATGGCGATGTTAATGTGTACTAATAAAAAGATAATTTTAGTATTTGTGTTTTTTGTATTTGTGTTAAGTTTTCTTTCTGGTGTTCAGGCAAGAAATTTTACAATTTACAATTCGTCTAATCCTTCCCAAACTTATTTTATTGTAAATGGAGATACTGGAAGAACTGGAATTGGAACATCTAGCCCAGCAAATGCATTAAATGTTCTTGGAAGTATAAATGCAACAGGAATTTTTTATGGAAATGGTTCAGGATTAACTGGAATATTAGGCTCTCAAATTACTAATGATTTTAATTGGACAAATTGGACAGCTCTTTCTCAATTTACAAATGATTTAGGAATAGGTAATTGGACTTTAGATAAAATAAATTATTATACTAAAACTGAAGTTGATACAAATTTGACTAATATGAATAATTCTATAAATAATTGGGCAAATTCCATTTTTATGAGAAATGATGGGGATAATGTTACTGGTCAATATGATTTCAACGGAGGTTGGACTTCGAATGGTCTTTCAATTATAGATGGAGATCTTTATGCACAGCAGGGGTATTTTTATCAAATTAATTCTTTACAAGTTGCAAATTTGGAAATGAATGGGTCAATAATTCCAGACATGGATAATCAATTCGATTTGGGAAATTCTAGTGTTAGATGGAGAGATTTGAGATTGGGAAGAGATGCATATATCAATGGAAGTGTTGGAATTGGAACTACTAATTTGCAGTATGCTTTGAATGTTATAGGAGGGGCCAATTTTACAGGAAATATTTATGCGAATGGCGTTCTTTTGGGAGTTGGAACTTTATCCGGGTTAGGAACAGCTTGGTATATTCCAATGTGGAATGGGACTAATAGTTTGAATAATTCAGTTATTTTTCAAAATGGAAGTAATGTAGGAATTGGAACAATAGCTCCTTTAAATAGTTTAAATGTAATTGGAGACATCAATGCTACTACAAATTTGTATGGAACTTTAATCTATCAAAATGGAAATAAAGTTTTGGATTCTCTTGATAATGTTACTATCTATAATTATATTGATGCCCAGGATGTTCTGTATAATAATTCAATTAAAGCATATGTTGATGCGTTAAATCTTTCTCAAGCTAATTGGATGATTGAAAAATTTGTGCCTTATAATAATGCTACAAGTAATGTGGATTTAGGGAATTATAATTTGAGTGCGGAAACTCTTAATTCTAGTAATGTGAATACGGGAAATTTGCTTTCAACAAATGTTGATACTGGAACAATAAATGTTACAGGAAATGCAAGAATTACTGGGTCGATGATACTTGGAGGAGCGAATATTACTGCAGATACAAATGGGAATGTTAACATTTGGTAAGGTTTAAATAAATGAAAAACTAATTAATAATACAAAAAGAAATGGTGGAAATGAGTAATTGTGTCGAGGTGAAATATAATTTTCTTAATTGTAGTGCAAACTTTAGATTGGTTGATTGTTTGTGTAGGGTAAATAAAATGGGGGCAAAAGAGGGTTTCTAAAAATCGCAAGTAAAATATTTAGAGATTAATAATATAAATGTTACAAATGGAACAAAAAGATTATAGTTTAGAAATAGTGAATGTTTTGTCTAGAGGTAGAAATCACATAAGAGGAATTTCAAAAGTGCTTAAAGTGAATCATATGATGATTGTTAGAAAAATAAATCTTCTTGAGAAAGAGAATGTAGTAAATTATGTTGCGGAAGGGAGAAATAAAGTATATTTTATTAAAAAAAGTTCAGAAGGAAGGAGTTCATTTTTGATGACTGAAAATTACAAATTAATGAAACTCCTTTTGAAACATCATTTTTTGAG
This sequence comes from Candidatus Pacearchaeota archaeon CG11_big_fil_rev_8_21_14_0_20_30_13, assembly GCA_002762735.1. GTDB lineage: Archaea > Nanobdellota > Nanobdellia > Pacearchaeales > GW2011-AR1 > GW2011-AR1. Next base: position 614 of record PCVV01000019.1, on the reverse strand, counting down.
AGAGGTTGTTTTGAAAATTCAAGAGAACAAAAAAATAAAATTTGCTTGTATTTTTGGTAGCTATGCGAAAGGTCTTGAGAATGGCAAGAGTGATGTGGATCTTTACATTGAGAGTGAAGATAGTGAAATTAAGAAGGAGTATTCTAAATTAGATTCCAAGTTTAGTATAAAGTTGGGAAAATGGGATAAGGAAAATCTTTTGATAAAGGAAATTATCGAAAATCATGTTTTAATTAAAGGGGGGGAAATATATCATGAAAGAGTTTTTGGTTAATTTGGTTAAACAGGGAAGATTAAAATTCGTTGAGCCAAGTGAAAATTTATCGGTTTCATATATGGACAAATCCCAGAGTAATTTCGAGTCTTCTAAAATTTTATTAAAAAATAATAAACTTGAAGAGGCTGTTTCGTTGATTTATTATAGCATGTACAACCTGGTTTTATCTTTGTTGTATAAGATAGGCATAAAATCCGAAAATCATTCTGCATCCATTTTCTTGTTAAAGGAAATTTTTGAGTTTGACAATGCTCCTATTTTAGAAGCTAAACGTGAGAGAATAGATAAACAGTACTATGTCGGGTTTAAAATTTCTAAAAAAGAATTAGATGAGAGC
>PCVV01000012.1 GCA_002762735.1 Candidatus Pacearchaeota archaeon CG11_big_fil_rev_8_21_14_0_20_30_13 | reverse complement strand
TTTTTACATATAAAATGATTCCTTCTTTTTCATCCATCTTATGAAAAAGATGGTTCTCTAAATACAAAAAGACTTTTCCCGAATAATCTATTTTTATTGAATTTGAATCTGCCCATCCTTCTTCATCAATCTCTAAATCTCCGATTAATTTTTCTAGATTTATACCAAATTTCAAGCCTGTAATTTTTCCCATAAACTTATTGTTTTTTCTTAAATTTTCTTAATCTTTCCTTTTCCAATTTTTCCAATTTTTCATATTCTTCATTTAAAAGTGCTTTATCTATTTCTTTATTTAATAAAAATTCTTCTACAGAAGAAATTTCTTTTTGATAATTCAATTTTACAATCATCTCTCCATATCCATCTTCAAAAAGATCTTCAATCATTTCCTTAGACAATCTTTTCCAGCTATACTCCTTGGCATTTGAAATGTCCACTAAAAAATTATCTTTTTCTGGACCTATCCTTTTGATATATACGGTATAATTATCCAGAGTATCCATTTTAGTTACGACTGGACCTTCTAAATCTAGATATCCTTCAAAATCGTAACCTATTTCTAAAGATTGAGGTTCTATCCAACCTTCTTCACCAACTTTCATTTCCAAAATTATTCTTTCCAAATTTTTATTGAAATTAAAGTTTCCTAGAAGAATTCCCATGAAGAATCTAATGATATTTTGTTTTATAAAAATTATTGTATTTGAAAAAACAAGATTAATAGTCGTTTTGAGCAATAATTCTTTTAAACTAAAAATTTCTGTTTTTCTTATGAATCCATTAGAAGACTCTGATATTGGAATTAATTTAAAAGGATTTATGAAAATTTTGGACATGAATATTGAGCTAGAAGAAACTTTTGGATGGTCTTTTTTTGGTACTGAACATTATAAGTACAAGCTCACGACTGATAAATATGATTGGTTTATTTTTCCAATCAACACAAAAATTGGTAAACTTATTTTAAATACAAAATCTAGTGGAGGTGATTATTATTCTGGTCGTCAATACAAGGGAAAATTTATTATTCATTTGCCAAAAGAACTCGGTAAACAAGTTGGAAGCAAGAAATACAAATTAGTTTATCTCTCTGAAAAAGAGGAAATGGCAGAAGGAAGATTAGAGAGAAAAAATTATTTGAAAAAATTTGGATTTTGGGTTGAAGATAATTCTGGTTTGATGAAGAAAATTTTCAAAACGGAGGAAATTTTTTCATAATGTTTTTAGTGGATAGTGTTGTTCGATCTGTTATCTGGGATGTAAAAAGAACTCTTCCTCATTTAAATGGACAGCTTTTTTTTGAAGAGCTGATAAATTTGAACCTTTTTGAAAATCTTCAATTTGACGATTATCTCCATAGAGTAAATCAAGAATGGACTGAAGAGGAGAAACTCTTTAAATTTTCATTAGAAAAAATATTCCTTAACAGAAATGCTTTTAATTATTATAATAATTTTTTAAAAAATTTAAAAGAGATAACTCTTGAACGAGGTTATGTGGATACATGGGTTTTAAATCTAAGAAGAGATAAAACTCTTTTGAAATTAATGGAAAATTCTAAAATGCCCGTGACTCTCCTAGGACATTTAGAGGAAAAAAATTTCAAGACTAGAGAAATTAAAATTTTCCCAACGCTTCATCTTTACAACCAAAGGGAAGATCAAAATTTGGGAATAAATTCAAGTTATATATGGGATTGGGAAGAAAAAAATGGCATAAACCAGAAGTTTTAGTCTTTCATTTCAATTTTTATATTGACTGACTTTGGAACTTTCATTCTCATTATATGGTGGAGAACTTTTTCATTTGCTGGAAGATCAATTAATCTTTTATGTATTCTCATTTCAAATCGATCAAAAGTTGCAGTTCCATCTCCACAAGGAGATTTTCTTGTTGTAACTTTTAATTTTTTAGTTGGAAGTGGAACAGGTCCAGAAATTGTAATTCCCGAGCTCTTTGATAATTCTTTTATAGAATCGCAAATTTCATTAAGCATTCCGATATCTGTCGAGTTTAATTTTATTCTGACTTTAGCCATAGTCTTTTTATTGTGAAATGCTTTAAAAACCTTTTTATAGTAATTTTATTTAATAACTGAAAGAGGAAAAATGGACAGTACTTTTATTCAACTTGCGGTGATTTTGCTTGCGGCTTTTGTAGTTTCTTATATTGTGAGGACACTTAAGCAGCCTTTAATTATTGGGTATATCATTGCTGGAATGATTATCAGTCCTTTCTTGTTTGGAGCTGGAGCTTCTACGGAGACAATTAATGTATTTAGTGAGTTAGGGATATCATTCCTTCTTTTTATTGTAGGGCTTCATCTAAATCCAAAGGTTATAAAAGAGATTGGGGGGAAATCTCTAATAATCGGATTAGGTCAGATTATTTTGACATTTACTGCTACTTTTTTAGTTTCTAATTATCTCTTTAATGCAGGAATTATCCCTTCTATTTATTATGGGATTGCCGTTTCATTCTCAAGTACAATTATTGTAATGAAAATTTTGTCTGATGAAAGGCAGCTCGATTCACTTCCTTCTAAAATATCAATTGGAATTTTGATTGTGCAAGATTTAGTTGCAGTTGCAGTCTTAATTTTTATCTCTTCGATGTCCGGAATAAATAATTCGAATACTTTACAAAGTTTTGCTGCAGGAGGAATTTTGATAGTTCTTCTTTTCCTTATAGGATATTTTATCCTCCCTAAGATTACTAAAAGAATTGCAAAGTCTCAAGAGCTTCTTTTTTTATTTTCAATTTGTTGGTGCTTTGTGTTAGCTGCTCTTTTTTTATATGTAGGATTTTCAATGGAGATTGGTTCTCTTTTGGCGGGAATTATTCTTTCAATAAGTCCTTATGCGACGGAGATTTCTTCTAAAATTAGACCTCTTAGAGATTTTTTTCTAATAATCTTTTTCATAATACTGGGGCTTAAAATGCAAATTTCACAAGTTCAAGAAGTTATAATTCCTGCAATAGTTCTTTCTGGAATTGCATTAATCTTTAAACCTTTAGTTTTAATGTTTCTGGGAAGATGGCTCAAATATACTAAAAGAACAAACTTTTTGGTAGGTTCTACATTGGCGCAAATCTCTGAATTTTCTTTAATAGTTGCAGCCTTAGGACTTTCAGTTGGACAAATTAATTCAACAATTTTTAATACAATTGTTTTAACATTGATAATCACCATTTTCCTTTCAAGTTATTCAATAACTTATTCTTGGGAACTTTATAATAGATTTTCAAATTTTCTTTCGATATTTGAAAATAAACGAATAAAAAGCGAAAGGAAAGTAAAAAAAGAATATGATACTATTTTATTTGGGTATAACAGAATCGGATTTAGTATCTTAAATGCATTAAAAAGTTTGAAGAGAAAATATTTGGTGGTTGATTTCAATCCCGATATCATTAGTAATCTTAAAAAATTTGATATTCCGGCTTTATACGGTGACGTTTATGATCTGAACTTCTTAGAAGAATTAAATCTTGAAGAACTAAATTTAATAATTTCTACAGTCCCAGATGTAGAAACAAATAAACTTTTAATTGAAACTGTAAGAGCAGTAAATAGAAAAGTTGTAGTTATTTTGAGAGCCCATACCATTGAAGATGCATTAAAATTGTATGAAGATGGAGCTAATTATGTTTTAACTCCTCATTTTTTAGGAGGAGAATATGTTGCAAAAATGATAAATCATTCTAAAAGTGGAGATAAAGATTACAAAGATGAGCGAAATAAACACTTAAGAATGTTGAGAGAAATTCTTTCTAAAGGAGCTAATCATCCTGAAGTTGAAAAGAATTAGTTTACTTTTCTTATTTAATAGTATCTTCTGTTTTTACTTCTTCTTCGTTGTAAAGGTCAAAAGCAACAAAAATTATATCGAGAATTCTTAAAATAAATTCAATTAAGATTATAAAAATTAGATAAGACCAGATGTCTGAAAAGAAAGTTGGGATTAATTGAATTTGTTCAATTATCTTATTAAAATTAAAGAGACCTTGTGAAATTGTAACTGTAAGAAGAGTTAAAGGGATTAATTTTGCCAGTTCTCTTGCAAGATCTTCTTTGTAATAAGCAGTCATTCTTATTGCTGCGACGATTGTTACCGAAATAACTAAAATACTTTCTATTGCTAATCCATTTGTTAAGAACATCAAAAATAAGGTAAATCCTCCAAACCAAAGGAATACCACTATTGGTAAAATTACTAAATATTCTATGAAGTAAATTAACATTCCAAATACTTTTGCAAAAACTGCGTGATCTAGAGAGTTAAACTTTGATAGATTAAGTTTAAGAATATCTTTTCTTGCAATCCATCTATAAAATTTCCAAATAAAAATTGCATAAATTACTAATAAAAGTGACCATAAAAAAAGATTAAGAAAGGTTTGGGCCCATGAAGGAAGAATTTGAGTAATTCCCAAATAAAACTCTTCAAGCAGATTTGCAAATCCTGTTGCTACCCATTCCATTAAAAGGTTATGGTAGAATTGCTTTTAAATTTATTGAGTGCTAAAATTTAAATAGAAGCTTCTTCTTTTGTTGAAATGATTGACATGAATTTTTTAAGAGAAAATCCGAAAAAGGTTAAAGAAAATCTCAAGAAGAAATTTCAAATAGAAAAAATTCCTCTTATTGATGAAATTTTGAAGATTGATGGAAAATGGAGAAAATTAAAGTATGATGAAGATAAACTTAGGTCTGAAAGAAATAAAATTTCTAAACAAATTGCAGATGAAATGAAAGCAGGAAAGAAAAAAGAAGCTGAAAAATTGAAAAAAGAAGCAAAAAAAATTCCCGAAATGATTGAGAAAACTGAAGGGAAAAGGAAAAAATTAGAAGAAGAAATAAAATTAATTTTGTATAAATTACCCAATATAATTCATGATTCTGTTCCAATTGGAAAAGATGAAAATGAAAATGTTGAGATAAAGAAATTTGGAGAACCGAAAATTCCAAATTATGAAATTTTTAATCATGCGGAACTTGCTGAAAAATTTGGAGGAGTTGATTTTGATACTGCAAGAAAAACCTCTGGGAATGGATTTTATTATTTGAGAGGAGATTTATCAAGGCTTCACTCTGCACTAATTTCATTTGCAAAAGATTATATGATTGAGAAAGGATTTGAATTTATTATCCCTCCCTTTATGATAAGAAGTGAAGTTGTTGACGGAGTAATGAGCTTCCAAGAAAAAGGAAATATGATGTATAAAATGGAGGGAGAGGATTTATACTTGATTGGAACTTCAGAACACTCTTTGATTGGAATGTTCATAAACAAAAATTTAAACGGAAAAAATTTACCTTATAAAATCACTGGAGTTTCTCCTTGTTTTAGAAAAGAAGTTGGAGCACATGGAATTGAAGAAAAAGGTTTTTACAGAGTTCATCAATTTGAAAAGCAAGAAATGATTGTTCTCTGTGATCCCGAAGAATCTTATGAGTGGTATGAAAAAATGCTAGAATTGAGTGTAGAAGTATTTAGGCAAATTGGAATTCCAGTTAGAATTTTAGAATGTTGTAGCGGAGATCTTGCTGATTTGAAGGCAAAATCTGCTGATGTTGAAGCATGGAGTCCAAGACAAAAAAAATATTTTGAAGTTGGTAGTTGTTCAAATTTAACAGATGCTCAGGCAAGAAGACTTAATATTAGGGCAGAAAAAAGTGGGAAAACTTATTTTGTACATACCTTAAATAGTACAGTTATTGCTTCACCAAGAGCGTTAATTGCATTGATGGAAAATTTTCAGGAAAAAGATGGATCAATTGCAATCCCAAAAGTTCTTCAACCTTATATGGGCGGAAAGAAAAAAATTGAAATGAAAAAGTAATTACAATAAACTTTTTCCAAGTCTTTCAAAGTAAAAATCAACTCCGTCATGATATCCATGGCTTAGTGTTCCATCCATAATGTTGTATTCTTTTCTTGAAACTATTTTTTCTACGTCTTCTCTTAGTTTGAAATAAAAATCAAATCTTTCTTTCTGAGAGTTAAATTTTACTCCGGACTTTGAAGCAATTTCAATTAATTTGGTTAAATGTGATGTTGCAAAAGCTTTCCCTTCATCATAATCATTTCCAATAAACATCTCTTTCAATTTTAAGGTTTCTGATTCAAAAATCTGTTTTAAAAGAGAATTTTCAGAAGAATTTTTTTTGCTCTGACTAAACCTTTTCCTTCCTAAAGATTTCATTTCTTGTTCTAAATCCATTAATATTATTTTTAGTCCTGATTCTACCCTGTGAGTCAATAAACTTACTTTTGGTCCATTTAAAAAGGTTTCTATGTGAATAAATCTCTTATTTTCATAAAAAAAGGTGGAGGTAAGATCCGAAGATTTTACCTCCGATGTTCAACCGAAGTTAAACGTAAATTAAATGGTTTTGGCGTTTAATTAATTTGTGATTAATCAAAAAAAATATAAAACAAGGAATAATAAAAGAATTATGAGAATTTTTAATTTTTTTAAACGGAAGGCACCAATTGAGGTTGCAAAAAAGCTTGAGGAAGAGAGAATTTCTTCTTCTAGCCTAAAATTTTGGGCTGAGACAAAAACTAAATCTCTTAAACTAAAAGAAAAAGAAGTACTTACCGAAATTTATGGGTATATAGGATCTTTTTCAAAGGAGATTAAAGAAAAGATTGTTCCCGCTAGAAATTTTGATGTTAATTTGAGAAAGGAAGGAGAAAAAATAAAATCAGCTGTTGAAGATGGTAGAAAGAAATATTTGGGCTCTGTTGAAGTTCTTGTGAATAGTTTAAATGATATGAAAAATGAAAATTTAGAAAAGACCATACACGAAACAGAGAGAATTTTCTTGGATTTTAATAAAAGATCTAGAATGGGTTACGAAAGAGCTACAATTCTTATAGGAAAAGAGATGGTTGAATTAAGAAAGAGCATAAACGAATTTTTTAAAATTTTAATAAAAACTTTTGATGAAAAAAAAGATCTTCTTGAGCAGTTTAGGGGGATCTCTTTGATTCAATTGAAAATGGATCAGATTGAAAAAATAGAACAGGATATTCAAAAAAAAGAGAAGGAGATTTCTTTATTTGAAAAAAAGATCATCGAAAGTGAAAAAGAAAACGGAACGCTTATTTCTGAAATAGATTCAATAAAAAAAAGTGAGGAATATGCTGAAAGACAAAAAAATCAGGAGAAAATCAATCTTTTAAAAATCGAAATGGAAAAAGAAATTTTGAGTTTACAAAAGCTCATTGACTTTAAGGCACTTGGAAGATTTTATCATATTTTTGGAAATGAAATGCAAAAAGTGAATGCACATAGAGATGATTTTCAATCTGCTTTTAAAAAAGATTTTGGAAAAGGTATAATTAATCTCCTTGAAAATGCCAAACTCAACAGCGAAGAAATTTCTAATAAGTTGAATCAAATAAAAATTAAAAGAGAAAAATTCATGGAAATTGAAAATAACCTTGAGGAAGATAAAATAAAAGATTTGATTTATTCTAGTGAAAAAATAGTCCAGAATATTAATGAGCTTAATCAAGAAAAAATTCGCCTTGAAAAAGAATTTAAAAAATTTGAATTGGATAAAGAAGGTTTAATCAATGAACTCAAAAAAAGTCTTGAACTGTTTGAAGTTGAATTAGAATTATAAAAAAAGAGAAAAGACTAAAAAAAGAGATAATAAAAAGATTAAAACAAGAAAAATATTAATCCAAAGATGTTTTTGAGTCCCTTTTTTAATTTTTAAATATTCTAATAAAGGTTCAGAAAAGCTGGTTAAAAGGTAGACAGTAAATCCTGAAAGAATTCCAATCATTAATGCAATAAAAAGGTCAATATTTATTTCAATTCTTTCGAGGGTGGACCAAATTTGATCCTACGCCCACTCCGATAGTATAAGGGGCGTTTAGGATCTTTAATATTAAAAATCTAAATAGGAAATCTTCTCATTTTCCAAAGAATCAATTTTCGGCTGGTATGAGTCAGCTTTTTTTTGAAAATCTTCTGCTTTCTTTCCAATTTCTCTCATGGATGGGTCATCCAGAGGTAAAATATCATTGTGAAATAAATCCCTGAAATTCAAGTTATAGGATACGGCCTTGGTACCATAATATCTTTGCATCTCTTCAAGATGATTTATCTTTTTGTCTAAATTAGAATTATAATTAATTACATCAACCCCCCGCATAATTCCTGCGCCAAGTATAAAAGATAATGTAACTGTTGAAATCTTCTTGATTAATCCCATAATTTTTTTGGGGCATGTAAGTTTATAAATTTTTCTTATTTGTCTTAATTAAGAAGTTACACAAAATACGCCCACACCGGGAGTCGAACCCGGGTTTCCAGCGCGACAGGCTAGTGTCATAACCGTTAGACCATGTGAGCCTATGAATGATTCTTGATACCAATTTTTATTTTTAAACCTTGTGATAAAGAAGTTTGATAAATTATTTCTTTAATTTATTGTTTTCACTCTTTACTTGGTTTATGGCCTCAATCCAATCCATAACTCCATAAATTCTATATGTTAAAGATTCTGTAGTTTCGTCTGATCCAGTGTAGTTACTCCTTTTTTTGTACCAATCTTCGAAGTCGATAGTTGAAAGTTGGATTTCCGTGTTGTATGGAGGTTCTGAAGTATGAGAAGTTACCATTGAAGATTCTGTAATTTTCCCGTCTTTTGTATCATACACAACTCCAAAATGAATGTCCTCCCTTTGGATCTTTCCTTTTTTTGGACCTGAGTTAAAAAATCTCGTCATAAGAAGAATCTGTCCTGGAGAAAACTTTTCCATTCCAAAATTTTCTGGAGTTAAGTCATAATAAGATCCGAATTTTAAGACCTTTTCAAGATCCCCCCCTTTGAACAAGTGAACCTTCTCTGGATCTAAACTCCTAACATAACTTTTAATTGTGGAAACATTTTTTTGACGATAACTATTTCCTCCTATGCTCTTCCTATCCAGCTCATTTTCTAAATCAATTCCGGTAGTCTTTAGTATTAAAGTTGCAGCATCCGTACATACAAGTCCCTTATAATTCACCTTGAAATAATCTCCATAAAGATTTTCATATGCATCCATAATCCACTTAGCGTCCCCAATAGAAATAAAATCTTTTTCCTTTAATCTTTTAGAAACAAAATAAGGAGGATAATTTTGTTCATTTTTGAATTCAACTTCATCTTTAGATGAAGATACTTTCATGGGAATCACATCTGAAGTGTTATAGAAACTTCTTACTTTAAGATTTTCATTTTCAATTGATATCAAAAAAGGGCCGTTTCGAACTTCAGAGAAATCTGTTTTTATATTCAGAACAGAATTTGAATCGTATTTTATTGTCGTTCTACTTTCTTTGTTTGAACTATTAAAAATATATGCGAATTTTTTAAATTCGGTTGGAGCCTCAAAAGGATAAGTTACACTTTCCAAAATTGTTGAATTTAAATTCAAGCATTTGCTATCTAAATCAATTAAAGTTTTTGGAGGAATTATTAAAGTGATTTCTTTGTTTTTTTCAAGATTGAAATTCTCAGAAAGATTAAATTTTGAAAGGTACTCCGAAGAAAATTGAGAAACCCACAAAGATCCTTTTTTTTCTGATGTTGGGCTGAAATCTTCAATCTTAGCAAATTTATCTAACTCTAAGTTGGGATTTGCAAATAAAAGGACTGCAAGACTGGTTAAGAGAATTTTCTTCATAATAAATCAGAAGAGCTCTCCTTTATATTCTTTTTTATAAATTTACAAATATATTAAATCAAAAAAGAAAGAAAAAGATAAATTAAAAGCTAATTTATTCTTGGAAAAATACAAATGCGCCGTAGATTGCTGAAATTCCTACTAAAATGTAGACCACCATCGAAACTACTCCAGATCCGAAAATTGTCTCGACCAAGTTGAAATTAAAAGCTCCAACTAGTCCCCAATTTAGACCACCTATGAGTACAAGAACCATAGCAACCATGTCTAAAACGTTTTTCATGATACACTTCCTTGCTACTCTTTAAAAGAAAAACATATTTATTAAGTTATCTTTTGGGAAACATTAAAGATACTTGTTTCCTAATATTTTAATGATAAAGAAGAAGGATTATGAAGAATTACATTCTTCTTCTGGAGGAAAATATCTTAAAAGGGGGGTTTATGGAAGGCTTGATGGAGTTGTTACAACTTTTGCAGTAGTTGCGGGAGTTGTTGGGGCAAACCTTTCTTCAGCAATTATATTAATTTTAGGATTTGCAAACTTGATTGCTGATGGAATTTCAATGGCTGTTGGGGATTACCTTTCAACAAAGTCCCAAGGAGAATATTACAAAGCTGAAAAAGGCGTAGAAGAAAATTAAACTAAAAAGAATTCTAGGGAGGAAATAACTCGAATGGGATTACTATTAATCAAAAAAGGATTTAATAGAAACGACGCGAAGAAGATTTCATTTTTAATTTCAAAAAATAAAAATTACCAAGCTGACACTATGCTTCATGATGAACTTGGTCTTGCTTATGAAAACATTAATCCTGGAAAGAATGTCCTTTCAATATTTATTGCTTTCTTAATTTTTGGAATGCTTCCCCTGATTATCTTTATTATTGGAACTGTTTTTAATATTACAATTAAGAATTCCTTCTTTTGGGCATCTATTCTTTCTGGAATATCAATTTTCTTATTAGGGGGATTTAAATCTAAAATTACAAATAAAAATTGGTTCAAATCCGGAATGATTACATTTCTAATTGGAGGTATTGCGGCAGTTGCAGCTTACTTTGTGGGGAATATCCTCTCTAAAATAATTTAAAATGAAAAAAAAATCACGTGTAAAAAAGATTGTAGTTCCAGCTAAGAAAAAATCTTATAAAAAAGAAGGAAGAAATATCTTAATTGGATTTTTAGGATTTATATTAACTTTATTTGCAGTCCAACTTTCCTATAATGGTCCTGGAGAAGCTTTAACTTTGAATATTACACGAGCAGTTGAATTTTTAAGTTCTCAAATTAATTATTTAATTGTTCTTTCAAGAATTGTTCCAATTGGCTTTGGAATTATTCTTCTTATAATTCCTTCAATCTTTTTTTATGTTTTAAGCAAAAAAATTTTTGATAAGAAAGATTAAAATTAATTCCTTGGTAAATGATCCCACTCATCACAATCAATCATTCTTATATCATCTAGTTCTGGAACCCAAAATGCATTTGTTTCTCTATAATCAATTTTGGAAAAACCATTTAATTCAGCCCATAATTTTGCATTTTCGTATTCCTCAAGTGCTTTATCATGAAGTGCTTTAGTCGTAATGCCAGCCTTTCTTATTTTTTCCTTTAATTCTGAATTAAAATCTCCTCTTCCATCTTTACAAATGCTTTCCTTTAATTTTCTTATTTCATTTAAAGGTAACATTCCCAGGTGTTCCATAACAAATCCAGAATAAAATTTTTTAGTATCTAAATTAAAAACCTTGTATAAACCTTCAGGTTTAGCAACTTTAACTCCCATCTTGTACGCTTTTTCTTGCATAATTTGACCTCTTTGAACTTTCCACCAATCTTTGGGATTCCAGGGAAATTTTCCTACTAAATTTGATTCCTTCCTCGAAATAGCAAATACTACTGAATTGGTCCCATTACCTCCAAGAGCATCGCTTTTTAGAAAGGCATATCGATATGGATAATCTCCGTGTGAGTCTCCATCTCTCCCAATCAAACCTGCTTCCTCTTTAGAAAGTTCTTTTTCACTTAAAACCTTTTGATAAATTTCTCTTTCAATGCTATTTGAGGGTAGATAGTCTTCCAATACCATAAAATTACATAGATTTAGAATTTATAAATCTTCCGTTCTGTTGTCACCTATTAGTAGATAACTTTTTGATTGCAAAGAAGAATTATATTGCAATTAATAATTTAAACCTACTTTTTCTTAAAGTTTTATGGCGGAAATTCCCGAATATAAAAGAGATGAATCCAATGACTATTTGTTTGTTCTTAAAGGGCTTAATGAGATCCCTTTCCCAGTTGGTAAAAACTTACTAGTTGATTTTCTTTATGGTGAATTAGAAAATTATTCAATTGAAAAGAATAAATTATTTGATTTTGAAAGTTTTGGTTCTATGTCTGCTATGACTAAAGAAAGAATTTTTGAAATTATAGATAAATTAGTTACTAACAAACTTATTGAAGTCTCAAATTCTGTATTTAATAATTTCTCAAAGGTTCTTTCAATTGGAAAAAATGGAAGAGCTGAAATTATTAACCCTACCTTTTTTTCTAAATCGTTCTCTCAAAAATATTGGGAATTAGAAACAAAAATTAGTGAAGAAGAGATGACATCTTTTGTAGAACTTGAAGATTTTTTGAAGGGATTTAATCTAGAGCAAAAAAAGACAATTGTTAGTCCAAAGGAAAAAATTCTATGCATTGCGGGAGCAGGATCCGGAAAAACTTTTGTTTTAACAAAAAGAATAGAATTTCTCAATAAAATGAAAAGAGTGAAGAGCGATAAAATTCTTGCAATAACCTTTACAAGAAAAGCAAAAGATGAGATGAATAATAGACTTCAAGAATTTGGAGTAAATGCAGTTGTTGAAACATTTAATTCATTCTCAGAAAAAATTTTGTTAAAATATGGTGGGAAAATATATGGAAGAAAGATGAAAATTGCAACTTTTCAAGATAAAATGTTTGCAGTTTTGAGAGCATTAGATAATCTTGGAATTAGCATGGAAGAAGCTATTCAAAATTATTTTATATACGGAAACAAGAATAAAACTATCTATCAATTACAGAGCATGTTTGTATTTGATTGCTTTCAAGTATTTGAATATTTTAAGTCTACGAGACTAAGTTTTGAAAAGTTTGAGAAAAACTATTCTGATGAAACCCTAAAAAGTTTGAAAATGATTTTTGGAATAGTAAAATATCTTGATTTTCATATGGCCACTAATGGGCTCAGAACATACGGAGATCAAGTAAGAAACACCATCGACTTTTTTAAAGTTTACAAAAAATTTATTCCTATTTTTGATCACGTTTTGGTTGACGAGTTTCAAGATGTAAATTCTGAGCAAATAGAACTTTTAGATTTGTTAAATTCTAAAAATCTTTTTTGCACTGGCGATCCAAGACAATCAATATTTGGGTGGAGGGGTTCAGAAGTTGATCATATTTTAAAGTTCAAAGAAAAATATCCAGACTCTGAAATAATTAATCTAACTAAAAATTACAGGAGTAATAATCACATTGTTAAAGTTATGAATGATTTAGCAAAAAAAATGGAGGTTTCTCCATTGGAATCAACATTTGAAAATAAAAAAGATCTTAAAATTTGCAAATTTGATAATGAAATTCAAGAATTCAATTTTGTAAAGTCTAAAATTCTTTCTTCTGAAATTCCAAGAGAGGAAATCTTTGTTTTATCTAGGACAAATAGACAAATAGAAGAACTTTCAAAAGTTTTGAAAGCAGCAGAAATAAATCATTCTGTTAAAGAAGAAGGATCTAATGATTTTTCTATTAAAAAAGGGAAAGTCACGCTTGCAACAATTCATTCAATAAAAGGACTTGAAGCTGAACTTGTTTTTGTAATTGGATGCACTCTTTCAAATTTTCCATGCAAGGTAAGTGATCATCCGGTGATTGAAAAAATAAATGTGTATAACTATAATCTGGAAGAAGAAGAACTAAGACTTTTTTACGTTGCTATAAGCCGTGCAAAAAATCATCTTTATTTAACATATTCTGGAAAAAATTATACTTATTTTATTAATAAAGAAGTGAAAGAATCTTTCTTTTTTGAAGAATTTTAATTAAATACTTCTCCGATTACCTTTCCTTGCATCTCTTTTCTAAAACAATCTTCACAAATTTCCGCATTTGTTTTCTTACTCACTCTGAATGTAAACGGATCTTTCATCTCAGCACATCTTTCACATCTTTTTAGACAAGAATTACAATAAAATCTTCCAGAAATCAAATTTTTTTTAGTGTGCGTTTTACATACTAATTTTGAACATCTAAAACATCTAACTGAACAATCTTTGCATATCTTTTTTGAACAGACTTCACAAACATTTTTCAAACATTTTTTACAAAAATCTTTATTACAAGATTCACAATTTAGAGAACATCTTTTACATGATGCATGTCCAGAGCTACAGATAAATATTTCTCTAACTTTATTTGAGCAACTCTCACAAGTTAAACCAGAAATTTCCTTGGCTAATGGATCAAATTCAACAACAAAAGATTTTTTTAATGGTTCTGCTTTCACATCTAAAGTGAACACATAAATTGGATATTGAATTACAGTAGTTTTTTCAAGTTTATTTTCAACATTTAACAAATGTTTTTGATGTTCTAACCGAATTTCTCTTAATTTATCTTGTTCAAATGCAAGAAAATTTGACTTCTCTTTGATAGATTGAATTAATTTTTTTTGCTCTGAAATTTTTTCAACTTCTCCTTTTCTTGCAAATTCCATTAATTTGTTGGTTATTTCTTCAAGTTCTTTTTGAAATCCTTTTGTTTCAATTCCAAACCGTTTTTCTATTTTTTCTTTTTCTTTTTCAAGATTTAAAATAAGAACTTTTGAAAGATTATTTGTTTTTTCTTGAATCCTTTTTTTTAGTTCTTCTTTTGCAACAAAATAGGCATTCTTAAAATTTGGAGCTTCTTCCTTTTTGAGATTGCTTTCTAAAAGAACATATTCAGATAGGTCTCCTTCGATTGATTTAAGATTAAAAATGTAAATCTCATTAAAAATAACTTCTTTATTTTCAAGATAATCAAAAGTTGTGCTAAAGGTGAACTTATAAAAAAATCCTGATCTTTCCCTGAAGATTATTTTTTTAATCTGAGAATTCGGGAAAGAGATCCTTTTGTTTAGTTCATCGATTGGTTTTATGTTAAAATCGATTTTCATAAAATTTATTATTTCTTCTTTTTCCATTATTTCTCAAGGGTTAAAATCTTTATATAAATTGTTGGATTTGAACTTAAAGAAGTTTTATATAAGAAAATTCCCTTTAATAAGAATGTCTTGGAAAAAAGTAGGTTTGGGAATTGTGGGAATCTTTTTAATAGCCTTATTTTTTGGATATTGGTTTTTACCTTTTAATGAAGTCCAATTTGGAGCAAATAAAAATCCAGAGTTTAATGTGGGTAATCTCTCAAATAATATGCAGTTTTATCCAAATATGAGATTTTCGAGTTCAGAGATTTCATATAAGATTGAACCAAGTTGTTCACTTCAAAAGAAAAGTGAGATGATCAGTGCTTTTGATTTTATGCAAAATGTAACTGTTCTAAAATTTTATCCCGTTGAAGAGAATGAAGAGATAACAATTAGTTGCGAAGAAGAGTCCAAAACTACAGAGAATGGGATGTTTATTGCTGGAGAAGGGGGGCCTGTAAAGATTAGTTCTGGAGAAAATTTTGATGTGATTTTCAGTGGAAAAATTCTTCTATTAAGAGAATCCTCTTGTGAAAGACCGAACGTTGAGATTCACGAACTTCTTCATGTTCTTGGATTTGATCATTCGGAAAACAGAAATAATATAATGTACCCAATTAGTAAATGCTCTCAAACTATTGGAAATGAAATTAAAGACAAAATAGACACGCTCTATAGTTTTCCTGAACTTTCAGATCTTAAACTTGAGAATGTTTCTGCCTCAATGTCCGGAAGATACTTGAATGTAAATCTTTCAATAAAAAATATAGGATTAAAAGATTCAGCAGATGGAAAACTTAAAATTTATGGAGATGATGAATTGATTAAAGAGATGAATATTAAAGAAATAAAAATTGGATATGGATTGAGTATTTTTCTTAGTAATATTTGGGTTTCAAAAAGAGATATAAAAAATTTAAATATTGCTATTTCAACTCCTGAAAGCGAGCTGTCCCTAGCAAATAATCAGCTAATTCTTACAACTTTATCCGAAAATTAATCGTCTAAGTTAAGATCATCAATGTTCGATTCAAAGTCGTCGTCTTCCGAAAAACCTTTGTCAACACCCATCTTTTTGTAGTTTACAAGTCTTACTTGTACCTCATTTTTATATTTTTTTAAAAAGAAAATAGTATATAAATTCTTCTATTATTTTGGGAATATGTCCAAATTCATCGTCTATAAAAACATTTAAAAAGGTAATTTTCAGAAAAAATAATTTTTAAAAAAGTAGAGTATCCGATTTTTTTCGTCGGATACTCTTTTATCCACCCACCCAGAGTCGAACTGGGGATCTCCCGGGCACTGCTTATTAACTTGCCACGCGATTTACCGGCTTTTGGGGTTTCATAGAATGTCGAAATTGACTCTCCACCTTAGATTATCTACAGCCAGGCGCTCTAACCACTGAGCTATGGGTGGTTATGAAAAGTTCAAGAATAATTTGTTTTTAAAAGTTTGGATGAAATAATTAGGGAGCTATTCTTTCATTCCTTCATGAATCTTTAATGTCTTAATTATAATTCATAAAATTTTTCCTTAGAATAAATTTTTTTATGAGTTTCTCCTTTAGATAAATAAGTTACTTCAATGTTCTTAACAGAAATATAGCCCATCATTTTTAGCCCTATAATTGAAGCTTGATGCCCTTCAATTTGAGTTATTGATTTGCACTTATGAGTTGCATTTTTTATCTCCTCAGAAAGATCTGTTCCAAGTTTTGCTATTTCATGGAAATGTTCTAATGAATCGGATTTCACTAAACCAGGAACAACAACTACAAGGAATTCTAATTTTTCAGCTGACATCTTATTATTATCTTCCTAAGAAAATTTAAATGTTTCTAATTTGAAATCTTAATCACTCTTTTGATCAGCCAAGAAAAATGCCTTGTTTGAAGTAACTTCTTTTTGCTTTCCTTCCCTTTCAAACATAGAATAAGCTGCTGGAAGGGCAAATCTACCCAAAACTCCAACCTTAGAATAAATAACATATGAGAACATTCTTCTTTCTCCTCCATCTAAATTACCCAATTCCCATTCGAAAACTCTCTTTGTCTTATTGAATCTTTTTGGAAGATCTCCCCCAAATTTCTCATAAATTTTAACTAATGGAGGTAATCTATCGAAGATTTTAACATTCTCCACAAATCTTCTTGATTCAACATTAATCATTACTTTAAGTGCAAATTCTCCACCCTTTGCATTTATGAATCCGACTCTCTTTCTTATAACCAAATCTGTTTCAGAATATTTCTTTGAAAGAATTATCGTAACTAAGATTAAGAAGATAACTAAAAATGGAATTAACCAATTTGTTTTTACTTGAACTTCAAAAGATTCTCCTGGACTTATCTGCTTATTCCAAACATAATTTACAATGAAACCATTCCTTTCAACAAGAGTTGGTTCTGGAGAAAATGTTGTAAAAACCCTCGAGATAATATTCTTTTTAACCATTATGGTTGATTCTTGAATTGTATTCCCTTCATTTAGTTTATCAATTATAGTTGTAGAAACAATTAACCCATAATCTTTTCTTTCTTCCTTTAAAATATTCTTTTCCTTAAAATTTATACTTTCTTCAATATGTGCAGAAATATCCCTCACCTCAACATCTGCACCAAGAGTGTAAAATCCAGCGGTGAGTTTTGAGAAATCTTCTTTAGCTAATTTAATATTGTTGAAATTTTTCTTTTCGTAAGCAGACACATTTACTATTTTGTC
Source organism: Candidatus Pacearchaeota archaeon CG11_big_fil_rev_8_21_14_0_20_30_13 (assembly GCA_002762735.1). Taxonomy (GTDB): domain Archaea; phylum Nanobdellota; class Nanobdellia; order Pacearchaeales; family GW2011-AR1; genus GW2011-AR1. The sequence goes on along the minus strand of PCVV01000012.1, from coordinate 3,499 downwards.
TAATTCAAAGAAAGGTGAAGAAAAATGAACTTTCAAATTTTTGAATTCAAAGTTTACTTCATTGTTCAAGAAAATATTAATGGAACTTGATTCCGGATTTATTGAATCTGCTCCAAGTTTGAATGCTTCTCCTAATTCAATTATTTTTACATTTAATTTTTGTTCAATCTCGGATTTATCTTTTCCTTGAATAAAATAACTAAATGTAACATATCCTCTCAATTTTAAATCACTCCTTGGGGCAATTTTTAACTCAACTATTTTTGATTCTTTAGAGTTTATTTGTATAGATTCATTTGGAGAGAGAAGTGGGCTGAAAAAAGTGTAAAATGCGAAAGTATCTGAAGGTCCGTTATTTGTAACATTTAATCTGAAAGTTGCGGGATCGTTCAAGCCAACAATCATAACTTCTTGATCAGAAAGTTTCTGGACATTTATATTAATTGCAAAAACAGGTTGAATTATAAAAAAAGCTAAAATAAAAAGGAGATATATTTTTTTCATGATAAACAGTCGCAAATTTTCTATTTAAATATTTCTATGGCGATTTATTTAAGGCTGATTCTAAATTTTTTAAATTGTTGTAGTTTGAAATGACCTTTTCGAACATCTTTTTATCTTCTTCTGAAAATTTATTGTTTCCAATAGTTTCATCAAACTTAATCTTAATTGGGTTACAATAGCTTAACAAATAATTTATACATTCGCTGTTTGTTTCTAATAGGGCTCCAGAATCTTCATCACTTCCCAAAATTAAATATGACAAACCATTATAAGAAATAGTTAATTCTTCCATAAAATCTTAATAAAAAAGAAGTTTATAAAAATTTAGGGATGCTTTTTTAAGTTAATCTTTCAATTCTTCTGCCATTATTACTGTTGCAACTCTCTTTTCAAGAATTTTTGGATTTATTTTTCCAGTATTTAAATCAATAGCATCTTGGAAAGCAGCATTTATTTTACACTCGTAGGGTGTTCTATCTGCGGTCTTAACTGCTTCTTCTGGAGTCACTCCTTTTGCAATCACTTTCTGTTTTTTCTGTAAACTAGGAGAATACCCTTTTTCGAAAGTTTTTTCATCTGCAAATGAGGTGTAGAAAATCATTCCTTTGTATCCTTTAACTTCTTTTGTATATTCAAAGACTACATTGTACATATTGTCAACCATCTTAAAAAGATTCAATAAAGAGCATATAAAATTTTGTATAAAAAAGTAAAATAATCTAAAAGAGAAAATTTTACTTCTCTGCACTTTCTAAATCTAGAAAGGATTTTGCTTGACCTAAAAATTCGTCTGCCATTCCTGAAAGTTTGTCCTCAAACTCTGCTACTCTTTGAGAAATGATCCATTTTTCATAAATTCCCCTCCAAAGTTTCATTCTTGAAGAAGTTTCGAACTTTCCTTCGTAATCTCTAACCAAGGAGGCCTTTAATTTAATAGCAACTGAACCACTATTAGTCTTAACTTTTGTCCCACCTTTATTTATTTCAACTTCTGCCAATTGATCTATTCTAAAATCTAGTTTAATTTCAAATTGAAAATAATCAGTTACTTCTTTTGTGCAAGCCCATTTGAACTTTATTTCTTTTGTTGGCCCTGCAATCTTTTCTCCGTACTCAGTTTCTTCAACAGTTAGGCCGGCCTCTTCGGATAACCAATTATAACAAAACTGATAAAAATCTCTAAAGGTAAAATAACCTTTGTAGGAAATCTTACTTGAGTACACCTCATCTTGCTCTGACATGAAAATAATATGAATTTTTATTTTAAATATTCTTCTGTTGTAACAATCTTTAAATAATTGATATAAGTTCAAATTAAATGGTAAACAAAGGGGATTTTATGTCTGAGAATGTGGAGAGAACAATTGGAAGAGATGCACAGAGGAACAATATTCTTGCTGCAAAGCTTGTATCAGAGGTTGTGAAGACTACTCTTGGCCCAAAAGGAATGGATAAGATGCTTGTTAGTCCTACTAATGAAATAATTGTTACAAATGATGGGGTTACAATTTTAGATGAAATGCAAATTGAGCATCCTGCAGCAAAAATGATGGTTGAAATTGCCAAAACTCAGGAAAAAGAAGTTGGAGATGGAACTACAACTTCGGTTATGATTGCCGGAAAACTTCTAGAAAATGCAGAAAAACTTTTAGATAAAAAGATTCATCCAACAGTCATTGTTAAAGGATATCGAATTGCTCAAGAGAAGTCACAAGAAATCTTAAAAGAGATCTCTCTAAAAGTTTCTCCTGAAAATGAAGACTTATTGAAACAAATTGCCATGACTGCGATGACTGGTAAAGGTGCTGAAGATGAAAAAGAGAGATTTTCTGAAATTTTGGTTAGGGCGGTTAAAATTGTCCAAACAAATAACAAAGTAGATAGGGAAGATGTCAAAATTGAAAAGGTTGTGGGAGAAGGGATAAAGGATACTAAACTTATTAAAGGAATTATAATTGATAAAGAAAGAATTTCTAAAGATATGCCTCAGAAAGTATTTAACTCAAAAATATTAGTTATTGATTTCCCTCTTGAAATTAAAACGCCAGAGGTGGATACAAAGATTTCAATTTCAAGTCATTCAGAATTGCAAAACTTTTTAGATGAAGAAGAGAAATCAATTAAACATATGGTTGAACAAATTATTTCGACTGGATGCAATGTTTTATTTTGTCAGAAAGGAATTGACGATTTTGCAAGATATTTGCTTTCAAAATCTGGGGTTTATGCTTGTAGGAGAGTTGGGAGAACTGACCTTGAAAGAATTTCTAAAGCAACTGATTCAAAAATAATTTCTAATTTAAATGAAATAAATTCCGTTGAACTTGGAGAAGCTGGAGAAGTTGAAGAGATAAAAGTAAGTGGTGAGCCTATGACTTATTTGAAAAATTGTAAAAATCCCAAATTAGTTACGATTCTTGTCCATGGTGGAACAAAACATGTGGTGGATGAAATTGGTCGTGCTCTTCTTGATGGACTTTTAGATATTGCAAGTGCACTTGAAACTGGACTTGTAGTTCCTGGAGGAGGTGCAATTGAAATTGAAATTGCAAAAAGATTAAGAGAGTTTGGTCAAACTCTTGCCGGACGTGAACAACTTGCAGTTGAAGAATTTGCAAATGCGTTGGAGTTTATTCCCATCACTCTTGCTGAAAATGCAGGTATTGATCCAATAGATGTTTTAACTGAACTAAAAGCAAGACACGACGCTGGAGAGATGAATGCAGGATTAAATCTTTTTACAAATAAAGTTGAAAATGTCTTAAACTCAAAAATAATTGAACCTGCAAAAATAAAAGTTCAAGCAATTAATTCAGCCACAGATGTTGCAACAATGATTTTGAGAATTGATGATGTAATTGCTTCAAAGCCTTCAAAAAAAGGAAGGATGAATGATCTTGGAAGACTTCCAGATTATATGGAAAGTTTGAGCTAATAAGGGAAATTGAGAAAAGAATTAACAAAGTGAAAAACGATTTTAAATTTGTTCAGGTCT
>PCVV01000024.1 GCA_002762735.1 Candidatus Pacearchaeota archaeon CG11_big_fil_rev_8_21_14_0_20_30_13 | reverse complement strand
TTGCTTTAGTTTTTATATGTTTAAATTTTTTATTCAACTTTAATTTTGAAAGGTCATCAACTAAATCTTTTTTTCCTTGGCCAGAGCCATAAGTAGAAAAAACATCTTTTCCAAGTTGGTATAACATTGAAGCATCAAAAGCAAGATCAATTGCAGGCATATACTTCCCATTTACAATAGAAGTCAAATTTCCAATGGACTTTACCCCGAAAAAACCCATTCCAACTAATTTTGCCAATCCATTGAAAGTACTTTTCTTAATCTTAGGGGAAAGAGTGTTGAATGTATCAAGAATTCCATAGAAAGCCGCACAATAAAGATTTCCAGGATTTCCCACAACACTTGAAGCTTTTACTAAATTTGCAATTGGGTTTACAATTAAGTTTGATCCATAAGTTATAATTTTTCCTTTATCCATAAAAACAGATAGATTTAAAGTTTATAAATCTTTCCAATTGTTGTCTTTAACTAGTGACAGTAGGACAGAATTAAAACCATTTATTCAAACTTTTTTGATCTTTAGTAACTTTCAACTTATTTAATTTGTCTAATTGGAGACTAACTCTTTCCTCGGAAAATCCATGTCTATCCACTAAAATTTCTTTTATTTTTTCAAAATTAAAACTAGGAAATTCAAGTTCAAAGTCTTTTGTTTTAGGTGCACGAAGTAAACTAAAAACAACTTTCCAATCAAATTTATCTTCTTCAGAAAGATTTTCAATTTTATCCTTAACAGAATCAAAGATCTTTTCAGGAGAATTAAATTCTTGAACTATTTTTAGAGCTTTTTTTTGCCCAATCATAGGAACCCCTTTTGGATTATAATCTGTTCCAACCAAAATTGCAAGAGAGATTAATTGATCTAAATCAATTTTTAATTCATTCAAAACATCATCCAAAATGATCTTTTCTGGCTTAATTTCGACATAACCTGAAGGCATTTTTTTCTTTCTTGAAACAGTTAGATTTCTAATTAAAATTGGTGCTCCAAAGATAAGAGAATCATAATCTTGACTAACAACTCCATAAAATCCTTTTTTTCTTGAAAGATATGCAGCTTCGGCTTCACCTTCACCAGGAGCTTGAACAACACAAACTCCCATTGCCTCCAAAAGTTCTTTAGATTCTTCAATCATTTTATCCTCTAAGCGTATTAATTGGGAAGAATATCTTTTCATAACTTCAAAATTTTCTTCCTCCCTAGCTGCTTCATATTTTTCTCTCGCAACATTTCTTGCTTCTCCTCTCTTTTCATGAATTCTATCTTTCAAAGCTGGAGGTTCTCCATCAAAAACATAAACCAATTTTATTCCTTCTTTTATCAAAGCCAAATTTCGGTAAAAGATCCCTGAAAGGTGCGAAGTAATTTCTCCTTTTTCATCTTGAAGTGGGGTTCCATCTGCTTGCCTTATTGTAGATAAAAATTGATAAAGCACATTAAAAGCGTCTACACAAATAGTTTTATCTTTAAGTTCGCGTAAATCCAATTCCTTTCTTGAAACAATTTCACGAATATTGAGTCCCATTTAAAAATCAAAGAAAGACCAATTAAATATTTAACGAATTAGAATTTCTACTCTGAAGTTTGATTTATTTTATCCATCAAGCTTTTTCCTTTTCTACAAACACTTTGAAAAACTCTCCCAACTCGATATTTATTACATTTTTCAATTAATTCACAAATTTTCTCTTTGGTAAGTTTATCTTTTCCAGTGATAAGAACATCATAATTCAAATTATGCTTTAACAAACTTCGCTTTTTTTCCGGTTCCTTAAAAATATTTTCATAATCCAGATTCATTAGCTGACTTATTTGAAACAATTCCAAAGAATGTCTATCAAACTCATTAAAATCAACCCCTTCTAAAAAAGTTTTAAAATATTTAGAGTTCCCACACCTTCTTAAAATTTCACTAACAATTAACGGACCTTCATCGGATTGTGTAGGAATTTCTTCTTGATATTCTCTTCTTAATGCGGAATTGGACAATTGGTAATAAAAAGAATCAATTGGAAGCCCATAATCTTTTCCGAACAGCTCACTTTTCATTAATTTACTATTATTAAATGGTATATAAATTTTATGCTAAAAATTTTAATAATTTATTTTTAAAGTTAAAATTAAAAAATATAAAAAGACCATTAGATAAAAAAGAACATGGAAATGAGATTTATTCCAATAGATTATGATTATTTCGATTATGAAGGCAGAAATTTCGCAAGAATTTTTGGGAGAAATAAAGAAGGGGAAAAAGTTTGTGTAATAGATTCCTTTGAACCCTACTTTTGGGCAATTTTAAAAGAAGGTTTAAGTGAAAAAAGGGTAAAAGAGATTATTGAATATACAAAATCTATTTCTCTTGATACAAACGGAAGAAACACCAAAGTTGAAAAAGTAGAATTAAAAGAAAAAAAATTTCTAGGAAATGATGTAAAAGCACTTAAAATATATGCAACAAATTACAAAGATCTTCACGATCTAGCAGACAGAATGGTGATATCAGAAATTGAAAAACGAAGAGGGTACGATTTAGGATTTACCACTTCTTACATTATGGAGAAAAGTTTTTTTCCAATGAATTGGTATAAAATTTCTGGAGAAATTTTAGCAGATTCAAATAGATTTGGGGGGATAGACAAAATTTTAGATGTTGATCTTGTAATCAAACTTGAAAAAATTGAGCAATCAAAAGAAGAGAATTTCAAGAAAAAAGCTCTTGCATTTGATATAGAAACTGACTCATTGAAATCTGAAAATGGAGAGATTCTCATGATTTCTCTCGTAGGAGAAAAATTCAAAAAAGTTTTAACTTGGAAAAAAAAGAAAACCAAAAAGAATTATGTTGAATTTGTAAAAAACGAAAAAGAATTATTAGAGAAATTTGTTGAAGAAGTAAAAAAATATTCTCCAGATTTTTTAATAGGATATCATTCCGATGGTTTTGATCTTCCTTTTATTAAAGATCGGGCGAAAATTCTAAAAGTTGCTCTTCCAATAGGAATAGACTCAAGTGAACCAAAAATTTCCAGGGGGGTCTCGACAAGTGCAAGGATTTCAGGAATTGCCCATATTGATTTACTAAAATTCATAAAAACAACTTACGCACAATATATGCAATCTGAATCAATGTCCCTAAAAGAAGTTTCAAAAGAATTTTTAGGAGACACAAAAAAAGATTTTAACTTAAAACACTCTTCAAAAATTAAAGAAAATGAATGGGATTTATATTATGAGTATAACATGTACGATTCTTATCTTACTTTAGAACTTTTTGAAAAATTTTGGCCAGATATTTTAGAATTTTCAAGAATAATAAAAGAACCCCCATTTGAGATTTCTAGAAATGGACTTTCTAAACAAATTGAATCCTATATTTTGCATCATTTAGAAGAATTCAATGAAATTCCTGAAAAACGACCAGGAATGAATGAAATTGAAGAACGAAGAAAAAAAGGTAGCGTTGAAGGAGCTTTTGTTTACGAACCTAAACCTGGACTCTATGAAGATCTTGTAATGTTCGACTTTACTTCTATGCACACTTCAATAATTATCTCTCACAATATTTCAAAAGGAACTTTAACTGAAAACAAAAAAAACGCAATTGAATCCCCTGAAATAGAGATAAACAATAAAACAAAAAAATTTTATTTCACAAAAGAACCAGGGTTTTTCCCCACACTTTTAAAAGAAATTTTCGAAAAAAGAAAAAAATATAAGGAAGAATACAAGAAAAATCCAAATCTCATTACTAAAGCAAGAAGCAATGCTTTCAAACTACTTTCGGCATCTGCACATGGATACATTGGATTTTTTGGAGCAAGATATTATTCCTGGGAAGCTTCTTCGACAATTTTAGCATTTGTTCGAAAGTATAACCTTGAAACGATTAAAAAAATAGAAAAAGAAGGCCACAAGGTAATTTATGGAGATACAGATTCTGTTGCATTCACAAGAGATAAAAAATCAAAAAAAGAAATTAAAGAACTTTTAGAAAAATTAAACAAAGAACTTCCAGGAGTAATGCATATAGAACTTGAAGATTTTTTCAAAAGAGGCTTATGGGTAAAAACTCGTTCAGGAGAAACTGGTGCAAAAAAGAAATACGCCATGATTGATGAAGAGGGAGTAATCAAGATAAGAGGATTCGAAACTGTAAGACGTGATTGGTGTGATCTCGCAAGAAAAACTCAAGATAAAATTTTAAGATTAATATTAGTCGATGGAAATGACAAAAATGCCCTTAACTACTTAAAAGAAATCGTTGAAAGATTAAAATCAAGAAAAGTTTCAAAAGAAGAGATAATGATTAAATCCCAATTAAAAAAACCTATTGAAGATTATAAATCAATAACCCCCCATGTTGTTGCCGCACAAAAAATGAAAGAAAGGGGCCTTCCATTTGAGCCGTTCACGAGAATAGAGTATTATATTGCAGAAAAAAATACCAAAAGTAAGCTAGTAAGGGATAGGGTAAAATTGTCTGATGAAAAGGGGGAATATGATTTAGATTATTACTTGGAAAAACAAGTAATTCCATCTGTGGAAAACATTTTTGAGGTTTTCAAAATTGAAGTGAAAGATTTAATAAAAGGAAAAAAACAAGAAAATCTTAAAAAATGGTTTTAAATTTTTTAAAAAAAGTGACTGACAAAAGATTTATAAATAGTAACTTCTGAGTAGTAAAATGATAGACTTAAAAATAAATAATGAAGAGATTCTGACCCTTCAAAAAAGAATAA
>PCVV01000036.1:710-1640 GCA_002762735.1 Candidatus Pacearchaeota archaeon CG11_big_fil_rev_8_21_14_0_20_30_13 | reverse complement strand
TCCTCAGAGCTTAGACCAGTTCTAACGGCAATTTCATTAATTATAGTATCTAAATCTGTTGTTTCTAGTTCAAACTTCCATTTTGAATCCCCGATTTCAACAACTACTTCTGCTTTTCCATCTTTAATTTCCACTTTAATTCCATTTTCATTTAATTCTTCTTCCTCTTTTTCATCATCTAATAGTTTTTCTGCTTGTTTTGCTAATCTTCTTGCTTCCACATAATTGCCTTGGTCAAATTTGCTTTTCGCTTGATCTAATAAAGAATTAAATTGATCTAACACATCTTGGGATATTGTTATGTTTTCCTCTCCAGCTTCTTCTAAAAATTTGTTAAGTTCTTCATCTGCATCTTCAATTGCTTCTAAAGCCTTCTTTTGTTTTTTAACTCCTTTTTCTTTTTCTATGCTCTCAATTTCTATTTCAATTTCTCCCTCTGACTTATCTGTTTCTTGTTCAATTTCAATCTTGATTTTGTTTTTCTTATTTTCAATTTCTATTTCAACTTCTCCAGTTTGACCTTTCAAACTATTTAAAATAGAATTAATCAAATCCTTTTGTTCTTGAGTGATCTCCCCTTTAATTTCAATTTTTACTTTTAATTCTCCAAAAGTTTGTTCTACATCATCATCATGTTTCTCTAACTCTTTTTCTATTTCAATAACTTTTTCTATTTCTTGTAATGAATCGTCCTCTTCTACTTCTTTTACTTTTTCTTTTACTTTTAAAAGAGTTTTTCCATGAGCTTCCTGAGCTTTTTTTGCTTCTCCTAATTTGTTTTCTTTAATCATTTCTCTAATTTCTGCTAATCTCTCTTCTGCAATTTCTAATCCTTTTTTTGCTTTATCAACATCACCAGCTACAAGAAGTAAGGTTACCTGATCAAATGCTTTGTCTAAGCCCCAAAGAAAACTATCTGGAGTTACTCCC
>PCVV01000036.1:0-683 GCA_002762735.1 Candidatus Pacearchaeota archaeon CG11_big_fil_rev_8_21_14_0_20_30_13 | reverse complement strand
AAAAATGATACATTTCATATATCCTTCTTTTTTATTTACCAACATTTTCTATCACCAATATATTATAATAACTTTAAAAATAACCCATTTAAATAGTTTACTTTTCTTTTGACTTACTTAATCTAATCAAATCTGACCACTTATTTACTCCTAACTCTAATTGAGGTATAGCAACTTCTGCAGGTGTCTTTTTACCTAAAGACATATGTTTTCTATTGAAATTGTAATTTATCTCTAACCCTTTCATTATTGCGTGAGCAGATTCTATACAACCATGAAAACCCCTCATGACTTTTGTTCTTTCTCTAATTGTATTATGTAATCTTTCAATAGGATAATTAAATCCTCTTTCATCTGCTATCACAACATTATGGATTATCTTGCTCTTAGTTCTAGAAGAAGTATGGTAAGGAGATTGTAAACTAAAGGTTTTTCTCAATACTCTTGGATAACCTCTTAATCCATCTGTTGTAACAATCTCAACTTGTTCACCAACTTTAAACTTTGCTCTCTTCATAACTTTAATTAAATTCTCGTTAGTTCTACTTTTCATATATTCGCCAGTTACCATAAATTTAGTTTCTACATCAAAAGTATCAACAAACCAATTCTGTTCTTTACCTTTTTGGTATTTGCTTTTTCTTCTGTAATATTCCATTTCATCGCTTTGCATTTCTTTTCCG
>PCVV01000033.1 GCA_002762735.1 Candidatus Pacearchaeota archaeon CG11_big_fil_rev_8_21_14_0_20_30_13 | reverse complement strand
TTATAATTCATAACATATCTATTAGATAAAAATTCTTTTTCACCAATTCCTTGTTTTCCTGCCATTTTAACGATGATCTCCATTGCTTGTAAAATTCTCTTTGCTTCATTTTGATTACTTGATCTTACCTGAGTGAATCTATTTCCATATGCAATGTATTTTTGTTTTAAATCAAAAATAGACCTTCTTTTTTGATCAAGTACTTGTTTTGTTGGAACTGGAGTTCCTTCAGAAGAAGGAGCTGTTGTAGTGGTAGAATTTCCTCCAGAAAAGGTATTAACTAAAATTTTTGCTTTTTGTTTTGAAAATCCTCCTTGTGATTTTCCAAGTACCATTGCTTTTTTTGTGCCTCCTCCAGAACCAAAATAGATTTTAATTTCATTTGCTTGTCCAGGTTGAACAATTCCTCTTGTAGGTGAAGCTCTTAATCCATCCCAGGTTTTAATTACCCATTCCAAAGGTTTATCTCCAGCATTTTCAACTGCAATATGACTTCCCCTATTTGATTGAATACTTAAGGGAATTGTTCTAAAAATAGGAGAGGTATATCTCCTTCCATCGGCGTAAATCATCATTCTGGCTCCCCCCCTAAATTTTATGCCTGGAAGCCGAAGACCTTGAAGACCAACTTTTTTTTTTAAAATTAAGGCAAGAAATAAAAATCCCAATCCGATTAAAATTCCTGCTTCTTGTTCATAAACAACTCCAAAAAGCGAGAGTGCAATCAAAAGTGCTCCAAGAAGTGCAAATACGGTTGCAAGGAAGTTTCTAAATCCATACTTTAAGATTATAAAAATTGCAATTGCTACCCCTATCATTGCAAGAACGGTTGGAATGAGTTCAGAAGAAATTCCTAATGAATAGATTAAATCTTCAAAGGAAAATCCAGAGAGGATGATCCCCCACATTCCAAATGAAGCCACACAAAGTGAAATGATCCAACAAACAGCAGAATTATCTCTGAATGGGCTTTTTTTAAGTATGAAAAAAATGACTGCAAAAAGAGTTACAAATAGAAGAGCATTTAGGTACATAGAAATATTAAATTCTGAAAAAAGGCCGCTGAAACCAAAGCTGCTATAACCTCCTCCATAAGCAGATGCAAAACTCAAACTAAGTAAAGATAAAAATGTAAAAATATAACCCCTTTTCATATTTAAATTAGGAAATTTGTTTATATAAATATAACTACATTTTAGTGTTCTAGAATTTAAAAACTTAGTTTAAATTTAGAAATTAGGAAGATATTTTAAATAAGCTTTTCTTAGCCTTTTTATGAAACAGAGGGCTTTTAGTTTGTTTGGTAGTCTAGCTTTAGTAAATTTTCCTTATGAAACTATTAAGAAAGATAAAATTAAATTTGCAAATGAAATATTAAAGAATAATCAAACAGTCAAAACAGTTCTTGAGAAATTAGGAAAATTTAAAGGAAGACTTAGAAAACAGCAAACAAATTTTTTAGCAGGGATTAAAACTAAAGAGGTCTTGTATAAAGAAAATGGGTGTACTTTTAGATTTAATATAGATGAAACTTATTTTTCGCCTAGATTGTCAAATGAAAGAAATGAAATTGCAAAACTCATTAAAAAAAATGAAGAGGTTTTAGTTTCATTTGCTGGGGTTGGACCATTTTCAATTGTTATTGCAAAAAATTCTCATGTGAAAAAAGTTTATTCAAATGAACTAAATAGGATGGCAAATAAATATGCCCAAGAGAATATTATTAGAAATAAGCTTCAGGAAAAAGTTGAAATTATTTCTGGCGATTTTAAAAAAGTTGCAAAAAAACTAGTTGAACATAGAAAAAAGTTTGATGTGATAGTAATGCCTAGACCTCAATTAAAAGATAGTTTTTTATCTGAGGCATTAAGTTTGTCTAAAAAGGGAACCCGAGTTTATTATTACGATTTTTGTAAAATGGAAGAAGTCAAAAGTAAGGTTAAGATGGTTGAAAAGATTGCCGAAAAAAATAAAAAGAAAATAAAAATTTTACGCGTTAAACATGCAGGAGAAATTGCTCCATTTAAAGTTAGGATTAGAATAGACTTTGAGGTTATGAATTAAAAATGAAAAGCGATAAAATATCAAAGGAGAAACTTTTTAAATATTTCAAAGTGAGTGGAGACGCTTTGAATATAATAAAAAAAAGTATTATCAAAGGGAAAGAGAAAGAGGCTAAAGAAATTATTGAAATGGTTGAAAACTATCTTTCCGATGCACATCACTTTGAAAAGAAAGAGGATTTTGTCAATGCTTTTGCTGCATTAAATTATGCTCATGGGTGGATTGATTCTGGAGTTCGTCTTGAAGTTTTCGAAGTCGATGATGATAAACTTTTTACAATAAAATAAATTCAGATTAACATCGCGATTATCTGAAGTTCTCGTTAGAGAATTTGGGGATTTTTCGCAGGAAAATCCCAGATAATCGCTGTTATGTCTGGGTGAGCCGAAGGCGAAAGGGTGCAACCCGTCCCCGAGGATTTTTTCCGCATAAAAAACCGCAGAGTTGTGAGAAGGCACTTGTATTAATTTTAAAGATGGCACTTCAATCCCCCCGACCACCCGCCCCTAATTTTGGAGATGTGTGCTTGGTTTTTCTTTCAGAAAAACAGATAGTCTTGCTTCGCAAGAAATTTATTTGGGCACTTTTTCAAAATCAATAAGCAACTTTTCTAATATTTTTTATTCCTGCGGCTTTTGCAGATTTTATACCTGCCTCTGAATCTTCAAAAACAATGCAATTTTCTGGAGAAACATTTAATTCTTTTAACGCTTTCAGATAAGCATCTGGTTCAGGTTTTTGATTTTTTACATCTTCACAAGTTATAATCACTTCAAAATACTTTGAAAGCCCTGTTTTATTCAAAATTCTTCTTGTTAATTGTTTGTTGTTCGCAGTAACTAAAGCAACCAAAGGACTTAATCCTAATTTTAAGTATCTTAACAACTCATTGTTAATTTCAATCTGAATATTTTTCAAAATCAATTCATATTCAGAAATAAATTCTTTCTTTATCTTCTTTTGAAGTTTCTTATCCGAAGTAATTTTTGAAATATAATCTTCTAAAGAATAACCTCTAAATTCTTCATCTGATTTTAATCCATTAGAATTTAAAACTTTCTTTAAGAGTTTTCCGTCAAATTTTTCAGTATTAACTAATGTTCCATCTAAGTCAAAAAGAAGAGCTGTTGTAGTAATCCCTTTTGGAATGTAATCTATTTTAAACTCTTCTGCGATCATTACAGATTCATAAGCTTTTATCAAATTAGGAAATTTATCTTGTAATTCTCTTTTTATTCCAATAAGTTCATCAGTTGATTTAATGTGTAAATCCAACATTAAATTATAATCTCCTATTGTAAAAGTTACATAATAGGTATTTTTATGGTATTTGCAGAATTCTATTAGTTTTTTTCTTTCTTCTTCACTGGTAAAATCTAATTTGATTAATAATAAATGCCATTGATAACCTAGTTTATTTATATTTAATTTTGGTCTAAATCCCTCTATAATTCCTCCTTTAATTAATTTTTTCATTCTATAACTTAAGATGTGTAAAGGCATTTTAATTTTTTTAGACAAAGCGATAGAGTCAATTCTCGCATTTTGAGAAAGAACCCTTAAAATTTTCTCATCCGAAACATCTAGTTTTAGAGATTTATCTCTTTCTCCTTGATAAAGAGGTTTATAATTTTGAGAACTTAAAAACTTGTAGCCAATATGTTCGGCTTCTGAGAGAATAGTAAATTTATAATCATACAAATTTGGCTCACAAATTCTAATTATTTGGTTTAAAGTTTTTTCAAAATTCAAAACCGAACTTTCATTTAGATTAAGAATAATATCCCATTTTCCAATACAAGAAATTAGCCACCCCACCTCATCTAAAGAGTTAATCTTTTTTAGTATTTCTTCCTCTTTTTCTTTGCTTATTTTCTCTAATTGGATGAATACATAATAAGTTGTTAATCCTAAATTTCCAACATTAACAACAGCATAAAAATTGTTTATTATATCTTTCTTTAACATCTGCTGTATCCTATAATTTGTAACTTGTTTAGATAATCTAACTTTTTTTGCTATACTTGAATCTGTTTGCCTAGCATCTTCTTCAAGTTCTCTAAGTATCTTTTTATCTTTCTCATCAATAATATCGCTTTTCTTTGGCATATTATTCTATTAATTTTATAATATTTAAATGTTGTTATTTTGTCAAAAATAAAAGCCGTTATCTTTTAATATATTAAACTACTTCTAAAATTAGGTAAAATGGGATTAGAAGATAAATTAAAGCAAGTTGGAAAAGGAATTTCCGAAACTACTTGGAAAGTGCTTGAATATGGAGTAGATTTATACAATCAATCTTATGACAGATTTCCTAAAACAACAAAATTCCTATCGGCTGCGACGGGAACTATCGGTGGAGATTACATTGCAAAAAGAGTAATGCAAGGAGAAGATATTAACTTAAGAGATGTTGCCTTTACAACATTTGCCGCTGCCTATCAATCTTGGCTTTATCCAAAATTTATTGATTATACTGAGAAAATTTCCGAAAATGAATCTGTTAAAAAAACATACAAAAAATTAGGAATTTCAAAAGAATGGGCAAAAACTCTAATTATTGGAGGTTTATTTTTTATTCCGAATATGGTCTATTGGGGATTACTTTCAGTAAAAAATCAAGCAGACCTTACTTTAAAATCTGCAACGCAAGCCACCAAAGCCATTGGAATTGGAAGCATACCTTACTTGGGTGTAGACTATGTTGTAACTAATAAACTAAAAAAAAGATATTGTCTTCCTGTTTGGTCAGTCGCAGAAATTGCTTATAATTCCTTTTTGGCAGGTGTTGCTTATTTGACAAAAAACACATAAGAAAAAGTGCCCATCTTCTTTTTTAGGAAAAAAGAAGCAAAAAAGACGCACACATCTCTTATTTATTTCGACAGCGTCCCGCCGTCCTGAAGTGCCATCTTTAACTATCTTTAATTTTCAAGGTTTAGTGCCTTCGAACAATTAGACATAACAATTAGTTCAAAGAAG
>PCVV01000029.1:745-1727 GCA_002762735.1 Candidatus Pacearchaeota archaeon CG11_big_fil_rev_8_21_14_0_20_30_13 | reverse complement strand
GTTTCATTTAAAACATTCACAAATCGACTAAATTTTGTAAATAAATTTATCAAGTAATTTTGGAGCTTCTTTCCTTCTTTTTTGATGTCCTGCTAGAAATTCATTAATTTTATCAATTAAAATTTTTTTTATCTCCCCACTTAAAAGCTTCCCTTTTTTGTAATCATCGTAAATTTTTTCTAATTTTTTGTCATCTTCCTCAAAATATTTTAACCATTGGCATGCAATGTCTACTTCAACATTTCCCCCATATTTTCGATGTTCTTTCGCAGTATCTTTTCCCCCGGAAAATGCATATTTATTTATTTTTCTTTTTACTTCGTTTGGAGAATCAGTCATTAAAATCGCATTGTCTGGATTACTTGAAGACATTTTTCCTTCTATTCCAGTTAAAGGAGGCATAAATTTTGCATGGATTATTGCAGGTTTTTTGTGCCCCAATTTTTCAACAACATCTCTGCTTAATCTAAAGTGAACATCTTGGTCTATTCCCAATGGAATTAAACAAGGTTTATTTTCTTTATTTAAAATGTTTGGTAAAAAAATTGGAACGGTTTGCATACTTGTATAAAAAATACTTCCGATATTATTTGAATCATTAAACCCAAAAGCAGCTTTAATCGAGGAAAAAGTGATCTTTTTTGCAACTTTTATTGCTTCAGGATACATTATTCCTGCGTGTTTAGTATCAATAAGAAAATGAGTTCTTTTTGGATCAAATCCAAGAGCAACTACATCAAGCATATTTTCATAAGTCCATTTTTGGATTTCATCCCATTTTGCGTCTTGTTTAAACAAGAATTTTTCTTCATCTGGGAATTGAAACCAAACATCAACACCAAATTTTTCTTGTAACCATTTCATGAATAACCAGACCGTGATATGCCCTAAGTGAATTGGTCCAGAAGGTGCTCTTCCAGTGTAAAGAAAAAATTTATTTCCTTTCTTGTATTCATCAAGAACCTCTTTTAAATCTCGATAT
>PCVV01000029.1:0-723 GCA_002762735.1 Candidatus Pacearchaeota archaeon CG11_big_fil_rev_8_21_14_0_20_30_13 | reverse complement strand
TTTTTACTCCAAATTCTTTTATCAGTTTATTATAGTCTATTTTTCCTTCTACTTCATAAGGATTAATTTTTTCAACCATAATTCTAATTAGTTGGAATTGTATATAAAGATTTTGAAGTGAAGTTTTATTCATTATAAAATTACAACAATAAAAAGATTTAAATAGTATTTAAGATATCTCTCTGTATGAAATTGAGAATTAAAGATATGAAGATGCAGGTTAGGTTTAATCCTAATGAGGTAAAAATTTCTGATTTAGAAATGAAAGTAACCTTCATAAAAAGTTTACCAATAATCTTGGAAGGGGAAGACTTGATAAAAGATGGCAAGGCAAGTTTAGATGTTGAGATATATGATAATGGAGCAGTTATTACCCCTATGAGTGGTGAGCTTAAATATAAAGAGTTAAATAGAATAAATATCGAAGGATTTTCTGTCCATGCGGACAAATATAGTTTAAAGATTATTAAGGAATCAAATGAGTTTCATTTTGACGAAGCATATTTTTTTAATTATAAACCTTCTTGTTAACTACCAACTCAGTCCGATAAGTCTTAAATCTGTCCGAATAGTGTCTGAGAAGAATAATTCCTAACAGTTGTAAAATTATAAAATAAACATTTTAGTTACATCTCTACCAATCCTAAGATAATAGGTAGGTTTATAAGGCATTTTAATCTATTATAACTATATAAAATGGTAACTAAATTGATTGGCATAAGT
>PCVV01000016.1:311-23047 GCA_002762735.1 Candidatus Pacearchaeota archaeon CG11_big_fil_rev_8_21_14_0_20_30_13 | reverse complement strand
AAGAGATTCGACGCTTTTATTGTCCGGATAAAAGAAAAAGACAATTACTGCCTTTAATCCGAATGCAATAGGTTCAACAGAATATTCCTTATTTGTTCCCCCAAATTCTTCAATAATCTTTTTTGCTACTTCTTTTATTTTTTCAAGATCTACTTCTGGAGAATTAGGCATCAATTTGTATTTTGCTCCATTTATTCCTGTCATTTTTTTTAAAATTTTTCAAGGTTTATAAACGTTTGTGGTTTTTTGAATCTTTTTTCAATTGTTACTTTGAAATTTACAAAATGCTTAAAAAGAATGTTGATTTTTTTTTGGAATGAAGTATAAAAATTTTATTTTTGTTAGGGGGTTCTTTTACTATGGAAGGCAGTTATGAAAAAATTTTATCTAAATTATCTAAAAGTTCTGGGATAGAAGAGGAAGAAATTGATAGGCGAGTTGAGGCAAAACGATCTAAACTTTCTGGGTTGATTAGTCGTGAAGGAGCACTTCAGGTAATTGCAGCAGAATTGGGAATCTCTTTTGATAATGAAAAATTAAAAATTGATGAGCTTCTTCCAGGGATGAGAAAAGTTCATTTTTCAGGAAAGGTAATCACAATATATCCAATTAGAACTTTTACAACAAAGTCTGGGGAAGAGGGAAAAGTGGTTAATATGATTGTAGCGGACGAGAGTTCTAATATCAAACTGGTTCTTTGGGATACAAATCATATTAAAATGATTGAAGATGGAACTGTTAAAGAAGGCGTTTCTGTAGAAATTCTCTCTGGAAATATGAGGCAAGGAGAAGTTCATATGGGAAGTTTTGCCGAATTTAAATTAAGTAAAGAAAAGTTCCCAGAGGTTAAAGTTGAAAGACCTACAAAGAAAAAAGATATCCAAGAATTTAATGTAGGAGATAAAATTAATACACGGGCTTTTGTAGTTCAAGCTTTTGATTTGAGATTTTTTAATGCAAATGTTCAAACCGGAAAAAAGGCTACAGAAGAAGAGATCTCTTCCGGAGTTGCTACAGAAAAAAAAGCAATATTAAATCTAGTCCTTGATGATGGCACAGAAAACATTCGAGCGGTTTTCTTTAATGAAATGGTTCAGAAAATGGGTTTGAGTGAATATTCCGATGAAGAACTTATGAAACAGCAAAAAGAAAATTTGTTGGGAAAGGAATTTGTCTTTGGGGGAAATGTTAGAATGAATTCTTATTTTAATACCCCAGAATTAATTGTAGATTCAATTGATGAAATTAATGTTGAAAGACTTATTGATGAATTAGACATTTAAGATGTTATTTAAAACGCATGTGATTATTTCTCTCTTTGGAGGGCTTCTTCTAATGAGTTATTTTAATAATTCTTTTCTATTTCTAGGAATGGTTTTAATCTCTACCTTGATTCCTGATTTAGATTCTTTTAATTCTAAGATAGGGAAGAGATTTTCATCAAGAGTGTTAACTTCTTTTACAAAACATAGAGGAATTATGCATAGTCTTTTGTTTCTAATTATAATCTATCTTTTATTATATTTTTATTTTCAAATTCTTTCTTTTGGATTTTTAATAGGGTATTCTGTTCATCTTTTTTGTGATTTGATCACAAAACAAGGTTTGAGACTTTTTTATCCTCTCAAATTCAAAATAAGTGGTTTTATTAAAACGGGTGGAAAAATGGAAGGATTTCTTTTTTTAATCTTTGGAATTGCAGATCTTTTTTTGTTAATAATGAAGGTAACCTACTTCTGTTTCTTTTTTAATTAATTTATCGTTGTTTAAAATCTCTTTTTTTAAAGCTTCATCAAGACCTATTTTGTTGGTCCTATATTTATGTTCTATCCTACTTGAACTTGCATGAGCATCTCTATATGTAAATCCCTTTGACATTAGGTATCTTTCATGAGCTTCGTGAAGTAAAATTAATTTTCTTTCTTTTTGAGAGATATCATCATCTATCCAAATTTCATTTTTTGGAACAAAAGAATAAACTTTATCATGACCTCCTTCTACGAAGTCAATAAAGTAAATCTCTCTCACAATTTTTCCATCAATGATCCAGACTTTTAAATGATCACTATAAGTTTTTAATAATTTTTTGTGAATCTTTTCTATTAATTTATAATTCTCTTTTTCTTTTAATTTTTTTAATTGTTTGAATCCTTTTTCTTTTTGAATCTCTCTTTTTTGAATCAAATCTGCTTTAATAAGTGCATTATCATAAGAAACTCCTTTTGACATTAAAGAATATTCAGTTAAAAGATAGTCAATATAATGCTTTTCATCTTTAGTTCCAAATTCTTCATCTAACCAGAGCTCATCTTTAGGGATAAATGGAAAAACATAATGTTCCCCACAATTTGTAAATTCAACATCTAGATTATTTCTTATATAATTTCCATTTACAACCCAAATTTTTAAATTCCCAATTTGGTCCCTCTTTTTTATATAAGGCTTTTTCACTTTTTTGGAAAGTTTTTAAAGTTTTTAAATTAATCCTTAGAAGTATATTATTAATTGTTATAAACTTTATAAATGAAGTCCTATTTTATTTTTAATGGCGACAAAAAAAGAAATGGAAGAAATTAAAGATGCTGTTTCTGATGATGAAAACAAAAAATCAAAGGTCAAAAAAGAGAATAAAATTCCAGAATTAACAGATTTGCCTGGAATTGGTCCTGCTGCTCTTTCAAAATTAGAGAGTGCAGGAATTTTTGATATGATGGGCCTTGCTGTGATGAGTTCGGCTTCTTTGTCTGATGCTGCAGGAGTAAGCCCTGCTGTTGCAAGAAAAGCGATTCAGGCTGCAAGAAACATGTTAGAATTAGGTTTTAGTGACGGAATGGAGTTTGCAAAAAAGAGATTGAATGTTTTACATATTACTACTGGAAGTAAGAGTTTAGATGATCTTCTGGGTGGAAAGGGTGTGGAAAGTAAAGCAATAACGGAGGCTTTTGGAGCTTATGGTTCTGGAAAGACTCAACTTGGATTATCTTTGGCAGTGAATGTTCAGCTTCCAGCTGATCAAGGAGGAGCTGGAGGAAAAGCAGTTTATATTGATACAGAAGGAACATTTAGACCTCAAAGAATTTCTCAAATTGCCGAGGGAATTGGTGCAAATCCTGAAATGGTTTTAAAAAATATTCTTATTGCAAGAGCATTCAATTCGGATCATCAAATTCTTCTTTTGGAAAAGATTGGAGAAATGATTAAATCAGGGGAACCCATAAAATTGATTGTTATTGATTCACTTACTGCACATTTTAGAGCAGAATTTGCTGGGAGAGGTCAACTTGCAGATAGGCAACAAAAATTAAATAGGTATATGCATGAACTTATGAAAATTGCAGAAACTTATAATCTAGTAGTTTATGTTACGAATCAGGTAATGGCAAATCCTGCCCAACTTTTTGGAGATCCAACTAATGCAATTGGGGGAAATATAGTAGGTCATGCTTCAACTTACAGGCTTTATTTAAGAAGGGCTAAGCAAGGAAGTCGTGTTGCTAAGCTTATTGATAGTCCAAATTTGCCAGATGGAGAAGCAATTTATTTTGTAACGAATCAAGGGATTAAAGATAAGGAGTAAAATGAAAATTAATCAAGAATTTTTTATTTATCCCGTTGGAACTTTTTATGATCCTAATTTTGAGAGTTATCCAGATCCTGAAAGTAAATATGATCTAATTTTATATGTAAATTCTAATTTAGAAGAGAAAAGATCAATCTCTTCTTTGGAAGGATATTTTATTTCTAATAAAAATCTTTCTAAATTAGCTTCTAATTTGGCAGAAGGAAATATTCCAATAAGAAAAGAAAATATTGATTTTTTTGAAAGTAAGTATGAAGGAAAATTTTATCTTAATAAAAAGTAAAGAGAATCAATTTTAACACAAACAAATCAGATCATGAACCGTCTTATATGAATGGAGTTCTTTTTGATTAAACCATAATGGGACTTCAATTTCTGCATCTTCCTTGTTTCCAGAAGCATGAATAAGATTTCTTACTAAAATATCTTTAGAATTTGCGTAATTTTTTGAAATGTGGGCAAAATCTCCTCTAATTGTTCCTGGGAGGGATTCATTTGGATAAGTCCCCCCAGTAATCTTTCGAGTAACATTTATTGCATCAACTCCTTCGAGAACAAATGCAATTACTGGGCCTTCTTTAAGATATTTTACCAATTCATTTCTGACACTTTTTCCGTATTTTTTAAAAACTTCTTTATATCTTACATCTAAATCATCACGATAATGTTTTCTTGCAAATTCTTCATCTGTCCAAATCATTTTCATTCCAATTATCTTTAAACCGGCATCTTCAAAACGAGAAATTATTTTTCCAACTAAATTTCTCATTACTCCATCCGGTTTAATCAAAACTAAAGTTCTTTCCATAAAGTTTTGAAACAGAATTTATTTAAAAAGATTTGGTTTATTTTTTACATGGATGAACCTCTTTATGTAAAGTTAGTAAAAGAAACAGAAATCTTCAAAAATTGTACTAATCTTGTGGTAGGAAAAGGAAATCTTAATGCAAAAATTTTATTTGTTGGGGAAGCTCCAGGAAGAAATGAGGATATTCAAGGATTACCATTTGTAGGAAAAGCAGGAAAGAATCTTGATGAACTTTTAAATAAAGTTGGGTTGAGTTTAAATGATGTTTATATTGCAAATATTCTGAAATGTAGGCCTCCAGAAAATAGAAATCCCCTTCCAGAAGAAATTAAAGCACATACTCCTTGGTTATTAGAACAAATAAAACAAATCAAACCAAAAGTAGTTTGTTCTTTAGGAAATTATGCCACGAAATTTTTTTTAAGTGGGGGAAATGTCGAGTTCATGGATAAACAACCAGGAATCACTTCTGTTCATGGAAAAGTTAGATTTATTAAAATTGAAGGAGTGGAAATTAAATTGATTCCTTTATTTCATCCAGCAGCAATTATATACAAAAAGGCAATTCTTCCTTTGTGGGAAAAAGATATGGAAATTGTCAAAAAAGAAGTTGATGAAATTGATTCTCAAAAAACTTTGTTTTAATCTAAAGAAATTTTAAAAATCCCTTCAATTTTTTTTATTCTCTCTATAGCTTCTTTTAATTCATTTATGGTTTTTATTGATAAAATAAAATAACATTCGGCATGCTCGTTTCCTGTTAGTTTTGCATTTGCTTCTATGGTCTTAAAGCCTTTTCTTGATAAAGTGTTTAAAATATCTGCTAAAATTCCTGGACGGTCTTTTCCCTCGACAATTATTTTAACTGGTTTTTCAAAAGTTTCTTTCCATTCCGCTTCAAGTTGATGTTTTTTTGCTTCTTTTATTCTCTCACAACCTTTTTTGTGAATTAGTGCTCTTTTGTGGGACTTTAAAATTCCAATTAAATCTTCTGGGGGCAAAGGATTACAACATTTTGCAAAGGTTAAAAGATGATTTTTAAATTCATTCATAATTGCAGGAATTTCAATTTTTCTTTCTTTTGATGTTTCAATTGAAATTGATCTTGGAACTGGAATTTGCTCAAACTTTTTTACTTCCCTAGAAATAATCTTCTTAGCATAACTCGTTTTTACAAATTTCATCCAATCTCTTCTAGGTCTTTGAAATTTATTTGTGATAATCTCAATTGTTTGATTATTCTTTAAAATTGTCTTTAAAGGAACAAATTTTCCATCGACGATCCCACCAATTGCGTGATTTCCAATTTCTGCATGAATTTTGTAAGCAAAATCTAAAACGGTTGAATCTTTTTCTAATTCTAAAGCTTTCCCTTTAGGAGTATAGCAATAAATTTTATCTTGGAAGAGATTAATTTTTAGATTATCTATTAAAGAATTTTTGTTTCCTTTTAATTTTAAAAGTTCTTTGAACCATGCAGTTTTTTTCTCAAAATTTTTATCTCCTTTTAATTTTTTGTAGGTCCAATGGGCGGCATTCCCCTCTTCCGCAAATTCATCCATTTCCACAGTCCTAATTTGGATTTCAAGCAATTTTTTTTCAAATAGAACACAAATGTGTATTGATTGATATCCATTTTCTTTTGGATGTGCTATATAATCTTTTAAGGTTTCTTCAAGAATTTTATATTTTTTTGAGATTTTTTCAAGTACAAGATAGCAATCTTCTATACCCTTCACGATGATTCTAATAGCAAATTGATCCTTTTGCTTATTTAGTGGGACCTTCCTTTTTACTATTTTTTCATACATACTCCAAATTTGTTTTTCTCTTCCTTTTATTTTAAAATCTTTAATTTCATCACTCAATTCTGATTTTACATCTTCAATAATTTTTTTTACAAATTTTTCCCGTTCTTCTTGGGACATTTTTAAAAAATTTGATATCTCTAAATATTTTTTTGGATTTAAAATTTTAAATGATTCTTCTAAGAGGTCTTTTTTGAGCTCTTCTAATCCAAGGCGATTTGCAAGAGTGGCATAAATTTCTTCAACTTCCTTAGCAATTTCTTTGCTTTTACTATTCTTTAAATCAATTAATTTAAAGGTTAATTCAATAATAATCCCTTCAATCTTTTCTATAGAAGAGATAATTACTTGTCTTGCAATTTCACTTTTTTCAGCTCGAGATTTATTAACTATCTCTTTTAGTCTTTTTTGTTCATTTAAAATTAAGAAAACTTCTTCTCCAAAAAGTTTCTCTATCTCTTTAAGAATTTCTTTTTTAGGATTTTGTAATAATCCTGCACATATTTCCTCTTGGGGGAAATTCTTTTTTATAAGATAACTCCCAATTTTCAAGTTTAACTCTTCATCATAAAATTCTTTTTTATCTTCTAAAAATTTTATAACTTTC
Source organism: Candidatus Pacearchaeota archaeon CG11_big_fil_rev_8_21_14_0_20_30_13 (assembly GCA_002762735.1). GTDB lineage: Archaea > Nanobdellota > Nanobdellia > Pacearchaeales > GW2011-AR1 > GW2011-AR1. Next base: position 16,244 of record PCVV01000016.1, on the reverse strand, counting down.
TCTAAAACTTTTTTCCTTTCTCCTTCTAATTCATTTATCAAAAAGAGAATCTTTTCTTTAGGAGTTTTCATAAATTTTTTTAATCTTGAAATTTAATAAATTTATAATGAGCTTCAGAAGTTTTTTCTTTGCAAGTTTCACAAACTTCCTTAAGGGTATACTTTTTGCATTCTTTGCATTTTTTAAGCTTCATAGAAACGATTTATTCAAGACCTATTAAATATTCTTTTAACCTTGTTGGAAGGCTTATTCCCAATTTCTCTTCAACTTTTGATGGTTTAATCCAAACAAGTTCTTGAACATTTTTTCCAGGTTTTTCTTTTCCTTCAGTGGCTTCACATAAAAAATGAATCTTCAATTTCTCTTTATTTCTTAACATATTTTCTGCATAAACTGCTCCCAAATTATGTACCTTGTAACCTGTTTTTTCTTTTGTTATTTTTTTTAAGGTTTTGTCTAGCTCTTCATCATATTCCAAATCTCCCTCCAAAAAAGAATATTTTTCATCTCCAAAGTTTTTTCCTACAAGGAGCATTCTCTTTTTAGGATCGAAAAGTATTCCCACAACTTTAACGTGAAATTTTTGGTCTTCCATATTTTTTTTAGAAATTTTAGGTATTTAAGGGTTTAGTTTCTTTTTGGAGTGATATTTTAGAGACTTGAAAATTCAAAGCCTTCCTTCTTTTGAGCTTTCTCTATTTTTTCAACGAATTCTTTAATTTTTTGGTCAGTTTTTTTCAAATTTTCTCCTTTTGAGGTTAGAGTATATCTTCCTGCAGCAATATATTTCACTTCGACTTCTTTCTCTCCAGATAGGGTTTTTTTAATAAGGCTGATTCCTTCAGGACTTGTGGAAGTAAATTTAATTTCCTTTTTTATTGAAAAATTTTTTTCTTTTTGTTTATTTAAAATTTCTATGACTTTCTTTGTTTCTTCCTTTCCTATAAGGTTTTCAAGTTCTTTTTGATTATCCTTTGAAGAATTCAAAAATTCATGTATGGAATTTTTTTCCTTTATTCTTTTAATAATCTCTGGAGTTTTTTCCTTTAAAACAGATTTTAAAATGCTCACGTAACTTTTTTCCAACTTACTTCTTTCGAATGCCTCCTTCTGTTCTTTTTCCTTAACCCTTCTTAAAGAAAGTTCTACGTGATCCCCCATAAAACGCAAGACCTTACAGATAATTGTTTTTTTTGGAACGACATAATCTCTTAAATTTCTTATTCTTCCTGCTGCAATTTCACTTAGAATTATTGTTCCAGGAATATTTGTACCTTCTATTTCTACAAAAACTGTTGTTCCTACAATCTTATCTACGGTACAAATTAAAATGTCTCCAGATTCAATTTCCATGAAAGAAGTAGAAAGCCCTCTATTTTAAAGGTTTTGATGATTTTCAATTTTGATGACCTCAATTTCGAGCTCTCTTTTTATTCTTTCAATAAATTCTTCTTCATCCTTGATGTCTACAAGACAACCTGCTGCAGAATGATGGCCTCCAACTTCTCCATTGAATGATTCCATAACTGTAGAAAGAAGTTCTTTTAAGTTTCTTCCATTTCTTCCAACATTTCTTCCAGAAACTTTTATCTTTTCTTTTCCATCATAACCCATCCCTATTATTACAGTTCCTTCTTCATAAGTTGTAGAATTAGCAAGGATACTAGAAATTGTTCCAATCATAGTATCTTTTATTTTATCTTTGGCATTTAGAATAATATACCCTTTTCCATTTATTTTCTTTTGTTCTTGAGCAAATTTTATTCCTGAGATTAGCTGTTGTTTATACTTTGTATGAATTGATTCAGCTTTCTTTTTGTATTCTAAATTTTCTAAGCAAAATCCAATTGCAATTTCTGGTCGTCCTTCTCTTGAACAAGCATTTATTTTTGCAGATATTTCTCTTGCATCTTCAAGTTTTCCAAAAAGTTTTATTAGAAAGAGGTCTCCAATAAGATCTTGGTGTTTTTTTTCTGGGTTTCTAAGAACTATTGAAGTTACAAGTCTTTCCATTTCTTCTTCTGTTAAATCAATTAAATTTTTGTATTTTCCTTCTTCTTGATTTAAATTTGCTTCTCTTAGCAATTCAGAAACCCCTTTAGGATTGCCAGTCACTCCAGAAATAAAAGGATTCGAAGAAAATTCGAGAACTCTGTTTAATGGTCTTGTTGAGGGATAAATAAGTAAACCCCTTTTCCTTTGAATTTCTCCGTCTTCTAAAATTCCATTGTTTAATTCATCAATCTCTTTTTCAAGCATATCCCCAATCATTCCCAAGATGGCAATTTTTGCAAATTCTTTATTTCTTTCATCAATCTTTTTACAAAATAAGTAAGTTAATCCAGAAGAAGAAATTTTTTGTTTCGAAGTAAGTTCTGGGTTTAAAATTTCTACGTTTTTTGGAATTTTTTCTACATCTATCTCGTGATGGTCTATAATGTAAACCTTTTTCAAATCTCTGTCTTGAATATCTTTTAAACTTCCAGAAGCAAGATCTAAAAAGAAGATTATTTTATTTTTATCTAAAGAATTAATTATCTCCTTAGTTAGTCCTTTTAAGATTCTTAAAGAGAATTTCTGATCCAATCTTTTTAGAGCTTGAATCATTATTGCTGCGGAGGTAATTCCATCTGTGTCAAAATGGCTTATGACTTCAATATTTTCCCCTTTAGAAGTTTCTAAAAAAGAATTTACAATTTCTTCTAATTTTTTTTCTAATTCACCATCTTTCATTTTAAATCAAAACCAAAAAAAGGAACAAGACTATTTAATTTCTATTCCAAAATATTTTTTCAACTTTCTTAATTGCGAGAAAATTCGATCTTTTTCTCTTTTTGCTCTTTTATCTTGTTTGTGTTTTTTTGAGTGTGTTTTAACTTTCTCTAGTTTGGCTTCTACATTTTTTAAATCAGGATTTTTGTACAATTCCCCTAATATTTTTGAGATCTTTCCAGTATATTCTTTAGGATGAATCCCTTCATCTCGCAACTTTTGACCAATCTTTTCAGAAGTAAGACCTTCTTTTCCAAATTCTCTAACTTTTTCTTCAAACTCCTTTTGTGTTAATTTCTTTTTTTCTTTCATTTTCTTTACTTTTGATTTTGATTCTTCTTTTGTTTCAGTTACCATGTTATTTAGTTGTAAATTTCTTTTTTAAAGCTTGTGATAGGCTTTTCTCTGAATCATGAGAAGGTATTTAAATTATCTTTTTCTAATTTACAAATGGGAAAGGTGATTGGAATTTTAAGTTTAAAGGGGGGTGTTGGAAAAACTTCGAGTGTTGTTTCGTTAGGAGCAGCGTTGGCATCATTCGGGAAAAAGGTTCTTTTAGTTGATGCAAATTTTTCTGCCCCAAATTTAGGAATTCATTTAAATGTAATTAATCCAGATAAAACAATTCATCATGTTCTAAATGGAGATATTCCTGTTGAAGAGGCAATTCACAATCTTGAGAGTTTTGATATAATTCCAGCTTCGGTATATCCAAAAAAAGAATTTGATCCTTTAAAACTTAAAGATAAAATAAGACCATTAAGAAACAAATATGACTTTATTTTAATTGATTCTTCTCCTTCTTTAAATAATGAAACACTTGCAACTATTTTGTCCTCAGATGAACTATTTGTTGTTTCGACTCCTGATTATTCCACCCTTACAATGACCCTTAAGGCAATTGCTCTTGCAAAAAAAAGAGGAACTCCTATTTCTGGATTGATTTTAAATAAAGTTTACAATAATAAATTTGAGCTTAGTATTGGAGAAATTGAAAGAACAAGTGAGGTTCCAGTTCTTGCTGTAATTCCTCATGATTTAAGTGTTTTAAAATCTCAGTATTATTTTATTCCTTCTACTTTCCTTAAACCTAAATCTGATTTAAGCATCGAGTACAAGAAACTTGCAGCTTGTCTATCTGGAGAGAAGTATAAACCTTTTAGGATTAAAGAAATATTTCAAAACATATCTCCTAAAAGGCAAGAGGTCAATCGTGAGCTTTTCTATATCTCGGCATTCTAATTTATTTAATGTAATTCATATCAATTAATATGGTGTTTCGTTCCCCTTTAGCCATTCTCTTTGGTAGAAGTACCAAAGCTTTTTCTCCGACAACCTCTAAAATGTTTACTTCTAACTTGCTTTTTCTTGAAAGTAAAAATTCCTCTGCAGGAACAATGTATCTCTCAACAAACAAGTTTTTGAAAAAAATCTTTTGCCTAGGGCAATAGACGATTGCTTTTTCCATAACTTAATTTATCTTTTTTATTTTATATTCATTCATCAAAATTTTAAAGTGAAAGTATAGAGTTAGAATTATTTAGTTAAAGAAACAGTTCCCTGTTTCTTAGTTAAAATGACATTTGCATGAAGGAAGGTTGGTTAACAATCCCGAAGCAGAATAAGATAGAATTAGTGTTATAGAAACATTGTGAACAAAAAGGTTTTAAAATGAATTAAGTGTTAAAAATCTATAAAGCCCCTTATTACAGTGGTCAAGTATGCAAGCCTTTGAAGCTTGAGACCCAGGTTCGAATCCTGGAGGGGCTATTGATTCGAACTACGTTCGACACCAAGGGGTGCGAGGACCTTTTCAAGGATCCTGGAGGGGCTATTCAATTCTATAGCAAAAAATTTATTCTGTTTCCTGCAGCAGTTAAATTTGCTTTTATTCTGCTTTGTATTAAATATTTTCCAAAATCTACTAAAGAGCTCATTATTGGAATTCCTTTTATTTCAGAATGAAAATTACCTGCTGAAAAGAAAGTGACAAAGGTGGTTAATTTTCCAAATTTAGTTTCAATTGATTCTTTAAATTTGCTTGTATAAAATAGATCAATCTCTTCTTCTTTTCCTATTTGACTAAATTTATGAGCTGAAGAAAAGGAATATTCTGGTTTTTGTTCATAACTAATTCCAATTAAAGGAATTTTAAAATAATTATTTGGAATTAATAGGGGATTGATAACTTCTTCATAAGGAGTTTCATAAATTCTGGCGTACGCGTGAGACCAAATACCTGTTTTATCATAAATTTCTTTCCTATTTTTTTTTGAGTTATGAAAAATTTCTAAGTCTAAATTTTCTATAGTGTTTGCCCATTCTTCAAAGGAATTCCACATATTTTTGAATAATGTTCTAAACTTATAAGGATTTATGTGCTTTTTATAAATAAAAAATTAATTTCTAATACTTATATCTTCCACGTTTTTCTATTTTTTTGAGTTTTTCGAAAACTTTTTTGGATTCATTTTTGTTTAGAGATTCATATCCTTTTTTAAAAGCCAAGAAAAGATTTTTTGAATTCTCAAAATGTTTTGAATCAAGGGCTTCTTTTAAAAGATGAATATCTACCCCTTTTTGTTCATCTTTTCCGTTTAAAGATCCGAGTCCGAAATCTATGATATAAACCTCATTTCCTTTTAGGATCATATTTGAAGTGGTTAGATCTCCATGAATTATTCCTTCTTTATGAATCTTAGAAGTTTCTTTTCCTATTTTTTTCATTACTTCAATTTGCTTTTTCTTTTCATATGAATTCAATTTTTCAGAAAGTTTATCTCCTTCTATCAAAGGTATTAAAATTATTCCTTCTTTTTTAGATTCATTGGGACAAGGAACATTTGAGATTGATGAAGCTTTTTTTAGAATTTTAGTTTCCGATTTTGTTCTTCTTTTGATTATTTTTTTATCTAATTCTGGAAGTCGATAACTTTTTGGGGTTCTTTCTTTTATTACTTGTTTTCCATCAAAATATATCAAAGCTTCTGCCCCACGATTAAAAATTTTTTTTGCCATTATTTTTTTCTCTTTGTGGGAAAAATTAAAACAAGTCCTAGAATTATTCCAATATCAATTACCAAGCAGTATGTGCAAAGAGCTTTTATTACGAAAATTTGTAGACAAATAAAAAAGAATGCAATAATAGATCCTGTCAAAACTCCAGCAAAAATTAAAATCTTTTTATATCTTTTTGGAGTTCTTAAGTGAGAAATTGTTAATGAGAGCAAAATAAAAAAAGCGATTATTCCGAGATATCCATTGTTAATCCCAAAAGTATTTTTATAAGGGGAATTTTGTACTGCTTCACATCCAGATCTCACTCCGCAAATTTGGCTTGTTGGTAAAAAAGATAAAACTATGGATGTGATTAAACAAATTGTTAAAATAATTACTAAAATTTTGTGTTTCATTATTTTTTAAAGTTTTTTTATTATAAAAGGGTTTTGGGGGAATTGGTTTCACAAAATTAAATTAATCGACTTCTTTCTTTGATTAAAATAAGAAATAAGTAAAGAATTCCTCCAATGAAAGCCCATAAACTAAAGCTTCCCAGATTCAATTCTCCAATGATTTTTTCGGGATATGCAAGGTAACTAAATCCCAAAAGGAAACTGACAAATAACCATAAACTAGAATTTAGCAGGTCTATCTTTAATTCTTTTTTTTCGATCTGCAAACTTGAAAAACCTAAAATAAATAGTGTAATTGATATTAAAAGAATATAATTTCCTATAAAATCTTTTGAGACTAAATTTAAGAAGTTTTTATTTAGCAAAAGCACTAAAATGAATGTTCCTAGGATGAGGAGAAATATTGTGATTTCTTCTTTTTTCATTTTACAGTCTCATTTTTCCGCCATGGCCGAATTTTTTTAAAAGTTTTTGCATCTTTTTTGGATTCATTCCATTAGACATGTCCAAATCTCCAGCATCTTTAATCATTGATTGAAGCAGGCCATATTGTTTCAGAAGAGCACGAACATCAGAAGAGGTTACTCCTGCTCCCTTGGCGATTCTTCCAATCCTCGAAGTTTGTTTTTTTAGTGATTCTGGATTTTCTCTTTCATGTTCTGTCATGGATTTTATAATGTGCTCCCATTTTGAAACCTTTTTCTGTTGAGTTTCTAAAACATTCTCCGGGATTTTTGCATTATTTATTCCAGGAACCATTGACTTTAATTTTTCGAAACCGCCCATAGAATTCATTGATTTAACTTGTTCAATTACGTCGTTTAAAGTTAATTTTCCTTCTTTCAAATTTTCCTCTAATTTTTTTTGATTTTTTTCATCAGAAGCAAGTTTTACCTTTTCAAGAAGCGCATTCAAATCTCCCATTCCAAGAAGTCTAGATAAAAAAGATTCTGGATTGAATGTTTCTAGATCGTTTATTTTTTCACCTGTTGTAATAAAGTAAACTCCAGATTTTGTTTCGGTACAAGCACTAATAGCCCCTCCTCCTTTTGCCGTTGAGTCCATTCTTGAAATTATTACCCCCGTAATTTTCAAGGCTGTAGAAAATTTCTCTGCTTGATTTTTTGCGGCTTGCCCAATATCTCCGGGCATAACAAGAATTGTTTCATCTGGTTTAATTTCTTTAGCTAATTTTTCTATCTCTTGAATTAGCTCTTTATCTAAATCATGTCTTCCGGCAGTATCAACAATGATTAAATCAAATTTTTTTAATTCTGGTTTTAATTTTTTCCATATTTTTATAGGATCTTTTTCTTTTAAGTCTGTAAAAACATGAAGGTTGTTTGTTTCTCCAAGCTGTAGGAGTTGTTCTTTTGCTGCTGGCCTCCAAACGTCCAGTCCTACAAGAGCAACTTTTTTACCTCTTTTTTGAAAATAATTTCCAAGCTTTGCAACTGTTGTAGTTTTTCCTGAAGCATATAGTCCAACGAGCATAACTCTTATTTGGGATTTTTCTTTTAAGGTTAGTTCTTTTTTTTCACCAAGAATTCTTTTTAACTCATCATGAAGGGTTTTGATTAAATGTTCCTTTTTTTCAATTCCTTTTATTTTTTCGTCAAAAGCAACTTTTCTTAATCTTTCTGAAATTTCTTTAATTAGAAGGATATTTACATCTGCCTCAATTAGGGCTCTCTGGAGTTCTCTGACTATTCCGTCTACTAAATTTTTGTCTAAAAAGATCGCATTGGAGATTTTATCCGTTGCCTTTTTTAAAGCGTTTCCAAGTTTTTCTAGCATACTTTTAGAAGTAATAAGTTGATTATTAAGTTTTTGGATTTTAATTTAGTCCCAATTTTTCAATAAATTTTTCTTTATCAAACTTTTCTAAATCTTTATATTTCTGTCCTGTTCCTAGATAGAGGATTGGTTTTTTTGTGATGTATCCTACTGAAAGTGCAGTTCCACCTTTTTCATCAATATCCGCTTTGGAGAGGATAATTCCATCAATTCCAATTGTCTCATCGAAAGCCTTGACTTGATCCACTGAATCGTTTCCAGTAATTGATTCCCCTAAAAAGATTACTCTGTCTGGTTTGCAAACTCTTTTGATTTTTTCCATTTCTTTTAGAAGATTTTTCGCAGTGTGCATTCTTCCAGCAGTATCTATTAAAACTGCTTTAATTTTATTTTTTTCAGCATATTTAATGGTGTCAAATCCGACTGAGGCAGGATCCGACCCATAATCATGGCTGATAACTTTCACATCTAAATTTTCTCCGTGTTTTTTTAACTGTTCAATTGACGCAGCTCTGAAGGTATCTCCTGCTCCCAAAACGGAAGTGATTTTTTTGGTTTTAAGCAAATTTGCAAATTTTGCAATAGAAGTAGTTTTCCCTGCACCATTAGTTCCACAAAAGAGAATTACATATGGTGACTTTTTCTCTTCTATTTCTCTTACTAAGTCAAATGGTTTAACCAAGACTTCTTTAATTATCTCTTCAAGACTTTTTTTGATTAAATTTTCCAAATCTTTTTTGTCTAATTCCTTTCCAACAATTTTTTCTTTTAATTCTGAAATAATCTTTTCGGCAACTTCTAATGCAACATTATTTTCTAGAAGAACCATCTCTAATTCTTCAGAATATTTTTCAAACTCTTCAGAAGAGATTATTTTTTTACTTGAAAAAATACTCTTGAAAAAATGTTTCTTTTCTTTATTTATATCTTCTGAAATTCTATCTCCCACTTTTCTTTCTTCTTCATCAAATATCTTTTTTTCGGGTTGAACATAGATATGTTCTTCGATAGGCTTTACTTTTTCCTTTTTTTTAGAAGTTTCTTTTATTTTTTCTAATGGTCTTTTCGTTTCTGTAAAAGTCTCATTTTCTTCAGAGACCTTTCCTATCCATAATTTTAGCTTATCTTTTAATTTGCCGAACATTAAAAAGGGAGATTGTAATTCTTTATATAGTTTTTTTCTTAATTTTAATTAGGGATTTCCTTAACTTTGGGATTGCGATCTTTCTTGGAGCTTTAATTGGAATGCAGAGGGAATTTACTCAACAACATCACCACTTTACTAGATTTGCTGGTCTTAGAACTTTTATTCTAATTACTTTTTTTGGGACTATGCTTGGTTTTTTGGGAGGGGGTTTTAATTCATTCCTTGTCTTTATTGGTCTTGGAGGGATTGTTCTGTTAGCATCTCTTTCATATGTTTTAACTTTTTTAAGATTTAAAATTACAACAATTATTACTGAAGTCACTTCAATAATATCATTCATTTTAGGAGTTATGTGCACAACTGGATATGAAAAATTTGCAATTATCTTTGGAATTTTAATTACAGCCTTTTTGGCCTTCAAAGAAAAACTCCATGGAATTGTAAAAAAACTTGACAGAAAAGAGCTCTTCGGAATGATTAAATTTGCGATAATTTCATTGGTAATTTTACCTTTATTGCCAAACAAAAATTTTTCTCCAATGGAAATCCCAGGATTAGGAGAAATTTTAGGAAATTTCGGATTAAAGGGAGAATTTCTTTCACAATTGAATATTTTCAATTTTTATAATATTTGGTTGATGGTTATTCTTGTTGCAGGACTTAGTTTCTTTGGATACTTCCTGGTAAAAATTTTGGATTCTAAAAAGAGCCAGGGATTAACAGGATTTATTGGGGGTTAGTTTCTTCGACGGCAGTTACTCTTTCAATGTCTAAAGAAAGTAAAAGGAAATCCAAAGTTTCTCCCTATGCCCTTGCAACTATAATTGCAATGTCTATAATGTTTCTAAGAGTTATTTTTGAGATTGCAGTAATTAATCCTTCTCTTTTAGAAAATCTCTTCTTACCTTTAATTGCAATGTTTGGAGTTGGAATGTTCTTTTCTTTTTATTTTTTAAAAAAGAAAGAAAAAAAATTCAATGCAAAAGAAATAGACTTTAGACAGCCATTTGCTCTTGGTCAAGCGTTAAAATTTGGGTTCTTCTTCCTTTTGTTGTTATTAGTTTCAAGAATGGGTCAAATTATTTTTGGTTCTCTTGGAATTTATGGTGCAAGTATTTTATCAGGATTAACAAATGTTGACGCGATTACCTTATCGATGTCTAGCTTGAGCAAAGATGGGGAAATTGCTCCAGTTGTTGCTTCAACATCAATACTTTTTGCAGCGATTTCAAATACCCTTGTAAAGAGGGGAATTGCTTTTTTTATGGGAAGTAAAAAATTTGGAAAAACAATTGTAGGAATCTTTACTTTAATCTTAATTATTGGGCTTGGAATCTTATTTTTTATTTAGGAATTTATTTAAACAAAAAAATCTTCCTTTTTTAATGAAAGGTATCTTGGTTATTTTAGATGGATTGGGGGATTTATCCACAAAACAACTTGGAAATAAAACTCCCCTAGAAGCTGCAGAAACCCCTTTTTTAGATTTTTTAGCTACGAGAGGGGAAATGGGTTATATGTATCCCGTTAAACCAGGATATGTTCCTGGATCAGATGAAGCAATTGTTTCAATTTTTGGAAATGATATTAAAAATTTAAGCAGAGGCCAGCTTGAAGCTAGAGGTGTAGGAATAGATCTAAAAAAAGGAGATCTTGCTCTAAGAGTTGATATTGGAACTATTACTTCTCTTGAAGAAGGAGAAATTATTGATAGAAGAGTTGGAAGGACGTTAACTACAAAAGAAGCAAAAGAATTAGCCAAATCAGTAAATGAAATGCTCTTTCCTTACAAATTTGAATTTGTTGCAACGAATCAACATAGGGCAGTTCTTGTAATTAAAGGAGATTTTTCAGATAAAATTGCAGGAAATGATCTTACTTACCAAAATGGAAAAACAATCGAATCTCAAAAAATTTTAAATTGTCAAGCTTTGATAAAGAACGAAAATGCTATAAATACTTCAAAAATTTTAAATGAATTTTTAAATTTAAGTTTTGAAGTTTTGAAAAATCATCCAATTAATGTTTCTAGAAAAAAGAGAGGCCTTCTTCCAGCAAATTATCTTTTTGTTAGGGGTCCAGGGGTGGAAAAACCAAAATTTAAACAATACAAAAATTGGGTTTCTTTTCAATATATGGCCCTTGAAATGGGATTTTGTTTACTTAGCGGAATGAAAAACTTTTCTTTTAAATATCCTCCACTAAAAGGGTTGGACTCTTACCAAAATCTATGGAAAGGGTTGAAAAAGGCTTCAAAATATTCAATAAAGACGATTAAAAAGAATTTGAAAAAAGCGGATTACTGTTACATTCACCTAAAAGAAACGGATCTTCCTGGGCATGATAATAAACCTTATGAAAAGAAAGAGATGATTGAATACTTAGATAAAACTTTGTTTAAATTTCTTGCTCGAATTGCTCCTATGAAAAAAATAAAGGTAGTGGTAACTGGAGATCATTCAACTCCTTGTAAATTGAAAACTCATTCTGATGATCCCGTCCCAGTTTTATTTTATAATGGAGCTTTACCCAAAGAAAAAAAATATTTTAATGAGACTGAGGCAAGAAAAGGCAAATTAAGAAAAATTCTTGGCAAAGACTTGTTTAAAAAAGTTGGATTTGTAAAATAGATTTTCCATTTTGTTTTTATTTTATAGTGGAACAACAATAATTAAAAAGAAAAGTGAATTTTTTAGTTCTATGATTACGTATAAAGATATTTATGAGGCAGCAAAAAAAGAGAGGTATTCTGAGAAATTACAACCAATTCCTAAGAGTTTTGTTAAAGATGTTTCAAAATATCTTAAAGATAAAAAAGCAGCTGCTTCTAAGGATGAAGATGTTTTTTCAGATGTTCTTTTGAAAACAAAAAAACAACTTGAGAATGCAGTAACTCTGTTTCAAGAACTTTTAAGAAGAAGAAGAAAGAAAATTTTGAGTTTAGTTTTAATTGCGAGCGAAACTGGTATTTCTAAGCTTGATTTTAATAATATGCTCTTAGTGGAAAAAAATCTCTTTGAAGAGCTTATGAAATGTATAGAAATTTCGGATAAAAAACTTAATGAGCTCTTGAATTCCGGAAATGATGAAGAAATTCAAAATAATGTGCTGGTCGTTTTTTTAGAGGATGTAAATGAGTTTAAATCTTCAGAGGGTGAAAAATATGGTCCTTATTCAACCGGACAATTTTCTAATCTTCCTAAAGAAATAGCCCAAATATTTTTGGCAGATAAAATTGTCGAAAGTATGGAAAAATAAATCTTTCTTTTTGATTCCTGTAAAAATTATCATTCTTTTTGCAGTTTTAGAAATCATTTATAAAGTACTGCTTACTTCTTGCAGTAATTAAATTTAGGTAAAAAATAATGGTAGAAGAATTAACTGCAAGTAATTTTGAAGAGAAAGTTTTGAGCTCAAAACTTCCTGTAATTATTGATTTTTATGCAGATTGGTGTGGCCCTTGTCAAATGATGAAACCTGTTTTCAAAAGTTTAGATGAAGAATTTAAAGGAAAATTAAACTTCCTTAAACTTGATACCGAGAAAGATGAGCTTCTTGCAATGAATTTTCAGATACAAGGAATTCCTGCTTTGGTATTAGTGAATAACAAAAAAGAAATTGGAAGAATTGTAGGTTATATGGGTGAAGACCAATTAAGAGCTAAAATCAATTCAATTATTTCAAAAATTTAGTCTCTAAAATTTTAAGATGATAGATTTTGCATGTAAAAAATTTGATTTAGATGAAGTAATAAAATGTGTTCTTGGACTTACAAAGTCGGAGTTTCGTCTTTTAAAATATCTTTCAGAGAATGATTCAAAATTTACGACAGAAGAACTTTCAAAAAAACTTCATCTTGATAAGTCAACAATTCAAAGGTCAATAAAAAAATTACATGAAAAAGAATTAGTTTCACGTTCGCAAATTAATCAATCTGTAGGAGGATATCTTTTTTTGTATAAAATTAAAGATAAAGAAAACATCAGAAAAACAGTGACTGAAACTTTAGATAATTGGACAAATACTTTTAAGAAGAAAATTTCTGTTTGGTAAAGTTTAATAATTCAAAAGATATCTCTTGTTACATGATATTAAGAAAATCTGGTGTGGTTGTGTTATTATTAGGAGTTCTATTGGTTATAACTTCAATTTTTGTTTCAATGTTTCTTTTAATCTATGGGATTCCTCTTTTGGTTATTGGAATTATCATTTTATTAAATAAAAAAGAAGATAAAATAGATGAAATAAAATTTAAGAAACAAAAGGAGGTAATTAAAAACAAATGAAAGAAATAATTGTTACAACTGGAGAAGAAATTCCTGGAAAAAAAGTTGTTAAAATTTTAGGCGTTGCTAGGGGGAACACAGTTAGAGCAAGAAATGTTGGGAGAGATATTGCTGCCGGATTCAAAAATTTGATTGGTGGAGAAATAAAAACTTATACTGAAATGGCAAATCAATCAAGAGATGAATCTTATAATCGAATGGTTAATGATGCGATTGAGATGGGCGCAGATGCAATTCTTGGAATGAGGTTTATGACTTCAACTATAATGACTGGAGCATCAGAAATGCTTGCTTTTGGAACTGCAGTTAAATTAAAGTAGATTTTATTTTATTAAAAAATACATTAAAATTGCAAGAGCGATGATTTCCAAAAGAATTAAAACAAATTTTGTTAAACTAATTTCTGGCTCTTTTCCTTTTTTTATTGTTGGTAAATCTGGTTCATATTTTTTTAGTCCAGGATTGAATTTCATTTGAGGATTTTTATATGACATTTTAAATAAAAGCCTGTGGAGGGAGTTGAACCCCCGACCTACTGATTACAAGTCAGCCGCTCTGCCACTGAGCTACACAGGCATGATTAATTTTAGAGAAATCGATGTTTTTTAAAAGTTGTTGTTTGAGAATAGCTCCTCAAATCTTTTAAGGAAAATCTTTTCGGATTCTTCTGGACCCATCGAAATTATTTTTTCATGTATTGGTTCAAAAGAAGCGACTTTCCACCTTTCAGGGGGGGCTCTTCATTAAATCTCTCATTTCAGTTACAAGTGCGATATTATCGGCTCTTTTTATCTCCTTCTGATTCACATTTTTTATTCCAAATTTTTCGAAAATAATTTTTTCTATTTTATTTTCAATCTCTTTAAATTCGAGCATAAATCTCTTTAATGGAGAAACCATATCCCCAATATAAGTCTCAGCAGCATCGTGGAGAAGTGCAGCAGATGCCTGATCTTTTGAAACAATTTTAGAAACAATAACAGAATGTTGTGCTATCGAATAAAAATAGTTTGAATGCCCATTAAATCTACATTGAAATGCGAGAGAGAGTGCAATATCTTTTATATCAACTTCTTCTGACTTTGGGTCAAGAGGCCAAAATTTTTTTCCAGTGAAGATCTGCATCCAATCACCTTTTCTTTCATCCATCTAATTAATTTGATATTTAGATTTATAGAATTATTCTTTCTTTTCTTTTTCTACATTCAAAATTCTTATCTCGCATAATGAAAGAGGATAAATCTTTTTTAGTTTTATGCTTAGTTCTCTTTGAATTTTTCCTTTAAGTGTTTCATCAAAGATTTTTTCAGTTGTAGATTCTTTTGCCCAAGAGATTAATTCTTCTTTTGCTTTATTTCTTAAAGCTTTTCTTACTGCACGAGAAACTTTTCTTCTTGTGACAAGGAAAGGTTTAATTCTAATTTGAGAGTCTTTACACTTAGTAGAAAAAGAATCTTCAACGTAATTTGTTCCTCTTCGAACCATTCTTCTTAAGTAATAAGGTAAAAGTCTTAATTCTTTAGGAGAAGTTAGAACTTCCTCTCCTTTTACTTTTGTTTTAAGAGTCATAATTGTTGCTTTACCTTTCAAAATTCTTGTCAGATCATATTTTATGAATCTTCCTTCGAGCTCCTTAACTTCATAAGCTTGAAGCTGAGTTCTTTTCTTTATTAAAGGAATTTCAACATTGAAAAATTTCTTTTTTCTTTTTGCTTGTGCCATTTTTATTCTTGTATTACTCTGCCTGCCCTTGTACCTTTCTTTTGATATTTTGATTTTGAGCATACCTTACAGGTATACATTAAATTTGTCTTTTTAGTTGTTTTTGCTTTTCTTTTAAATTTAGAAACTGCTGGTTTTGAACCCCATTTTCCTTTATTTCCAATTCCAACTCCCAATCCACGAGTTTTTGCTCTTGCAATTCCTCCTCTTTTTAGAGTTCCTCTTTTTCCTCCTGTCGAGACTGATTTGATCTTTTGCTCAGTTTTCTTTTTACAAGTTGGACAGTATCTATTTGTCGTTTTAGGAATCTTCATAGAGATAGAGTGAAATTTTGGTTTATAAATTTTGTGTAAACTTGGTCCCGCAGCAAATTTGTTGAGGGATTAATTCATTTTTTGATTTACCAATTAGCAAGAAGGTCCGGAATAAAATTTGAAATATTCTTTAGTATTTCTTTAATATATCCAAAAATTTTTTTAAATAAATTCATTTATCTAAATGTTAAATCTTATTAAAATATCTTTTGTATCTAGTTATGACGAGAATAAAATTTCAAAAAAGGAATGTAAGGTTTTTTGAGGTATTTTAAAAAGAATTTCTTGTGAGATAGTTTATGAGAATACCAATTAAAATAATTCCTGCTCCGATGATATAAATCGTAGCAATGCTCAGGGTGGAAAGATAAGGAAGATTAATTGAATTTCTCAAAAAATAATTCCATGCAATAACTAAAATACCAATTAGATAAATAAAAATTTTTAATCCAGTTAATTTTGGCATAACATTATAACTCTTA
>PCVV01000016.1:0-280 GCA_002762735.1 Candidatus Pacearchaeota archaeon CG11_big_fil_rev_8_21_14_0_20_30_13 | reverse complement strand
AATAAAATTCAAAAAAGGAAAACAAAGGGACTTCTTGATAGAAGTCTTAAAAAAGTTGGATTGTCCCTCTTTGCGTGCGCTAAATCAGTTTGGATTGGGAGTTCCATATTCTACGCTTAAAAATTATTTCAATGAATCAAGGACCTTTCCGGAGTCTTTGTTTAATGATTTGTGTTACCTTTCCAAAATTGATATAAATAAAAATTATTTTGAATTTATTAATGAAAATTGGGGACAAATAAAAGGAGGTAAAAATAAAAAGAGTAAGAATTAAATACCT
>PCVV01000013.1 GCA_002762735.1 Candidatus Pacearchaeota archaeon CG11_big_fil_rev_8_21_14_0_20_30_13 | reverse complement strand
GAAGAACCAAAGTGAACATCACTCAACTTATGGAAACTCCACACTTTAGTGTGGAGAGGAGGTCATAGCAGCTTTTTTTCTTTTTCTATCATAAATTTTACTTATATTAATCCCATTTTCAATATATCCGGAATATCCTTTTTTATTCCACATTTTTTCGTAATACTTTTTTAAATCAGAATTAGATTTAAATTTCATAATTTCTTTAGCGTGATAAATTTCTGGAGATTTTACTTTCCTCATAATAGAATGAACTAAATTAAGCTTTTTAATCTTTTGAAGAGTTCAGTTTTTATCAAAATTCCCTTTTAAATTTTTCTCTTCATTTTTGTTACTTTAGACTTTAGAGTAAACTTTAAAAACTCTTTGAGAAATAGAAGTTTAATTAAATTGGAGGGATTAATAATGCCTAAAGATAAGAAAGAAGATGAATTCGATGATGACTTCGAAGACAGTGAAGAAGACACGGATGAAGATAGTTGGGATGAAGAGTAAGTTTTCGTTTGTTAATTTTTAATTTTTAAGCTTGGTTTTTATGATTGAAAGGTATAGAAAAGAGATTGACAGGATAGACTCTAAGATATTGGGTCTTTTCGAGAAAAGAATGGTTTTTTCTAAAAAGATTGGGAATTATAAAAGGGAAAAAGGCAAATTAATCTCAGATTTAAATAGAGAGAAAAAGATTATTCTTGGATTGACAAATAAAACAAAATTGGATAAAAAATTTATTAAAGAGATCTATAGGGTGATTTTTAAATTTTCTAAAAAAGTTCAAAAATAAATCTTATCTTCTATCTGGAATATGCACTAAACAATCAGAGCAGACTATGTCCGCGCTTCCACTCTTTGGATCTTTTATGAATTTGTAATATCCTGCTTTTAGATCTTGTTTGCATCTGGAACATTTCCCATCCTGCTTTTTCATTAAATCTGTTCTACTAAATGTAGCCATTGTAATCTCTTTTTGTTTTCTCGATTTTAATGCATTTAAATAATTGTTTGTTTCTATGCTTGCCATATAAAAGAATGAATTAATTAGATTATAAATTTAATTATTCTGCTGTATCTGTTAATAACTTTTAAATAGGCATCCTCATTTTTATTATGGGATGAATATTGATTATTTGGTTGGTTCAAAAAGAGATTTTCTGGACTTTTTGGATTCGATAGGACTTTATGATAAAGTTGCAATTTTGACCCATAACGATCTTGATGGACTTGCTTCTGGATTGTTTTTGGAGAAAATCTTAGAAGTTAAAGGGATAAAAGTAGATTATATTCAGTTTTTAGATATTCGGTCTGACATGGTTAAAGAAGCTTCAGTGAAATTAAATGAGCTTGGGATTACAAAAGTCTTTTTTAGTGATTTAAATGTTGAATCAATAGACTATGAAGGGTTTGAAGATCTAAAAAGAGAAAAGGGGGTTTTTTTAATAGACCACCATCCAACACGGGAGAATATAAAGGATATTTCAAATATGGTAAAAACTTCATCGGAGGATTGTGCTGCTCTTGTGACTTTTGTGCTTGGAGGGGATTTTTTAGATTCAGAACTTTGGGGATGGCTTGTTTGTTCAGCAATTTTTGCAGATTACGCTTTTCGTTCTGAAAAAAATCTTAAGTTTGTTCAATCTTTTTATCCCGAAGTAACTTTAGAGAATATTTCTTCATCAATTCCAGGACTTAATGCAAGGAGAATTTCTTCGGCTTTGATTTATTATCGAAATGATATTCAATATGTGTACAATCTTGTTAAGGAAAGAAATATTGATGAACTTTCAGAAATTCATGAGTTGATTGAAGAAGAAGTTTACAAGATGGTTGATGATTTTTCAGAAAATAAGGAATATTACCCTCAAAATGAAATATACTTTTACGAAATTAAATCGCGATTTGATATTTTAAGTTATGTTGCAACTTTAATTGGAGGGACTGATCCTGAAAAAAATTTTCTTTTTATGTACAGAACTAAGGATTTTGTAAAATTTAGTGCAAGGAGTTCTGGGCTGAAATTGGATATGGGGCATCTTATGAATGAGGGCACCGAAGGTCTTCCAAATTCCGAGGGTGGAGGACATGTTCCTGCCGCTGCGGCAAAAGTTCCAGAAGAGTATGTTGAAATTTTTAAAGAGCGAATTTTAGGGAAAAAATAGTCTATTTTTAAAAAATTTATTCTAATCTAGAAATTTTTTGAATATAAAAACTTAAAAACCATTTTTTATTTTTTAATAGATGAACATTGGAGGGATTAATCTAAGATGGTTAGGTCATTCTGGATTTTTGATTCAAAATTCAAAAACAATTTATATTGATCCCTTTAAGATTAATGAGGGGCTTCCTAAAGCTGATTTGATCTTAATTACCCATGGACATTATGATCATTGTAGTTTTGAAGATATGGGGAAAATTGTTCAAGATGGGACGAGAATAATCATGACTGCAGATTCTCAAAGTAAAGTTGCCCGTTTTCAGGTTCCAATAAGAATGGAGGTAATCTCTCCAGGCCAGGAACTTGATTTAGGTTTTGTTAAAATTTCTTCTCTATCTGCATATAATATTGATAAACCATTTCACCCAAAAGAAGAAGGTCTTGTAGGGTATTTAATAAAAATAAATGAAGTTATAATTTATCATGCTGGGGATACAGATTTAATTCCCGAAATGCAAAAATTAACAGGATACAATCAACAAGATAAAAAATTTATTGCTTTGCTTCCTGTTGGGGGAAGATTTACCATGAGTGCTGAAGAAGCTTTTGAAGCTGCAAAAATAATAAAACCAACTATTGCAATCCCTATACACTGGGGATCAATAATTGGGAGTATTAAAGATGCAGAAGAATTTAAGGAACTATGTAAAACTGAAGGAATTAACGTTGAAATATTGGAAAAGGAATAGATCAGTTTAACCTATATTCAAAATTTTTTTCTTCGTAATTTTTAATTTTTACACTTCCGTCTTTTTGAATTGTGGCATATTTTGGAATTAAAGGAATTTTTCCTCCTCCTCCTGGGGTATCAATAACAAAATGGGGGACTGCCATCCCACTAGTAAATCCTCTCAACCCTTTTATTATTTTTATTCCTTCTTTAACTGGACCTGAAAAATGAGCCGTTCCTTTTACAAGATCTGGCTGATACAGATAGTAAGGTTTTACTCCAATAGATAAAAGTTTTCTATTCAATTCTTTAAAAATTTCAGGACTACTATTAACTCCTTTAAGGATTACACTTTGGTTTCCTAAAGAAATTCCTGCATCAATAAGTTTTTCGCATGCTTCTTTTGATTTTGCTGTGATTTCGGTAGGATGTTCAAAATGAGTATTTATGTAAAGTATAGGATTTTTATTATATTTTTTTAACATCTCACAAAGTTTGGTTGTTACTCTTTCTGGCATTGTGCAAGGAATTCTTGTTCCTATTCGAATCATTTCAATATGCTTTATTTTTCTTAAATCAATTAAAATATTTTCAAGTGTTTCTAAACTTAACAAAAGAGGATCTCCTCCAGAAAGAATAACATCTCTTATTTCTTGATGTTCTTCAATATATTTCAAAGCTTTTTTTATTCCATTCCTTGTGGGATTTTTTGTTATTTCTCCTACTTTCCTTTTTCTTGTGCAGAATCTGCAATACATTGCACATGAATTTGAAACTAGTAGAAGGCATCGATCAGGATATCTATGTGTTAAAAAAGGAATCCCATTTTCTTCATTTAAAGGATCTTCTTTTCCAAATTCAGATGTTATTTCTTCAATTTTTGGAATACATTGGTTCCATATTGAATCTCCTTTTTCTTTAATTAACGAAAGATAATACTCGTTAATCCTCATGGGATATTTACTTGTCACTTTTTCAATATCTAAAGTTTCCTCGTCGGAAAGAAAGATATTTTTTTCCTTAAGTTTTTCCTTAAGAATCTGAACCGTGGTTATAAACATTTGATTATTGTTAAGAAGTAGTAATTTTTTTCTCTTTTCTATTTTTATTATTAAGAGATATATAAATCTTTGTTTTCTTTTTATTATTACTAAAAGATTTTTAATAAAGTTCTAGGATAAAATTAATTTTCTTGTAAATTTTAAAGGACCTTTGCCAAATATTTTAATGAGTTTTATTTTTTCAAGGACTTTTTCAAATTGATTCTCCTCTGTAACTAGTTCCCCATTTTCAATCATTGTAGAATATTCTTCCATTCCTTGAGAAATTTCTTTAAATCCTTTAATTATCTCTTCTTCTCCGATCCAAATCTTTTTAGGATAGATGTCTTCTTTTAGGAACTCTTGAGGACTAAGTCTTTTGTATCCCTGGAAGTTTATCCAAGGCTTTTGATTAGGAAGAAATAATTTTAAGGAGTTTCCAATAGTTGTCAAGGTATACTTTTCCATTCTTAAATCAACTTTATTGAAATACATTAAATTTCCTTTTTTCAGATCAGATTCTTCAATTATTGAACTATATTTTCCAAGAAGAGGTAAATTTCCAAATTCATATTCTTCTGGATCTAATAAAAATAATTCTCCTTTTTTTGCTTTTCCAAATTTTTCAACTAGTGTGCTAACCATCGTTTTTTGTGTTGTAATTTATTTATAAAGATATCTTCATTTTGGGATATACTTGTTTAAATTAAGGTTTTTTTGCTTTCCATAAAAAAATTCCAAACGCTTTCGGCATAATCTTTCATAGGTTCCCAGTTTGTTTTGAATGCATTAATGATTTCTTCTTTTCCTAGGTAAATATATTCAGCAGAAAAAATTTTGTTTAGAAATTCTTCTTGACTAATGGATTTTACTCTAGGAATTTTTTGTTTTCCATCCTTTTCTGGCAAAAATAGTTCTAAGGCATTTCCTATAATTTTTAGTTTATATCCTTTTAGTTCTTCTTTTTCTGAATTGTAGTATCTAAAATTGGAATCTGCTAAGTTTTCTACTTCTTTAATTGAATGATAAATTCCTATAATTGGAGGAGTTCCATACTCAAAATCATCTGGATCCAATAAAAACCATTCTCCGGATATTGCTTTTTCGAATTTTTTTATTAAAGAGGTAGTCATGTTTTTTTTCTGGTTCTTTTATTTATAAAGATATCTTCATTTTTACATTGTAACGTTAAAGGGAGTTCTTTAAAGTCAAAAGATTTTTCTTAAGAAATTAATAATTAATTTAGAAATAAAACCAAATCATTCTTCATCTCCCTCTAATCCTTCATTTTCATCCCCTGCTTCTTGTTCTTCTTCATCTCCATCTATCTCAACTTTCATAATAGCATTAATTTCCTCAGAGCTTAGACCAGTTCTAACGGCAATTT
>PCVV01000021.1 GCA_002762735.1 Candidatus Pacearchaeota archaeon CG11_big_fil_rev_8_21_14_0_20_30_13 | reverse complement strand
TTGATATTTACATCAAGACATTTTGTTTTATCAATTGAACTTTCGCCCTTGGATAGAAGATCACTTATTGGTCCCCAAATAATTCCAATTGCGGCGAGAGTCAATAGTACAATAATTAGAGTTGTTACAACAGTAGACAATCCCTTTTTATTTATCATCATTTCACCTCCTTCTCAATTCTTTGTTAGCATCACTGCTATTCTATAATAATAAAAAACTAGTATAAAAAGGTTATTGTTCTCGGAGATTAATAACAAGATTTTATTTGTTAAATTTATCTAAGACTTCAAAAAGATCTTTCGAACTGATTACTTTATCAGATTCTGTAAGACCTCTTTGTTCTACAAATTTTTCAATAGACTCTTTTTTGTAGCCCCGTTTTTTTATTGCGGAGACAGTTGCAAGTTTAGGATCATCCCATCCAGAATATTTGCCTTCTTTTACTGCTTCCACAATTTTTCTTTTTGAGAGTTCTAAATCACTAAATTTTATCCTTCCAATAAAAAAAGTCCAAGGAAACTTTTTTTCCATTCCTAAAACTTTGTATATCATTTTTTGTCTTTGAGCATTATCTTTATGATCTTTGCCTCTTATTACATGAGTCATTTCAAGTTCAATATCATCAACTGAAACTGAAAGGTTCATTAAAGGCCAGACTCGGTATTTTTTTTTCTGTTTAGGATGTTCATGGAGATTTATTCTTGCTAAAGGAAAATCTCTCATTGCTGGATTAGGATTTTCCATGCCTTTTTCTTCTTTTGGAGTTTTAAATCTTAATACGGCTTCTCCTTCTGCAAATCCGTCTTTTTTATTAAGCATTTTTTCCCAATCTCCAGAATTTTTTTGAACTGTTTTTTTTCTGCAAGGACATTCTTTTTTCTTTGTGGCAAGCTCTTTAAAACTCTCGGCAGAGCAATTACAAACATAAGCATTTTCGGATTCAATAAGTCGTTTTGCATAGTCATAATAAAGTTCCATTCTGTCAGAAGCGTAAAGATATTCGGTCACATTTCCAAATGCCCAGGTACAATCCTTTTTTATTTGGGTGTAAGATTCTTTTATCGTCGATTCCGGATCAGTGTCGTCAAAAATAACATAAAATTTTCCCCCATATTTTTTTACATAAAGAGAGTTATACATATTTGAGATAACGTGTCCTAGATGAAGAGGTCCAGAAGGTGCAGGTCTAAATCTCATCACGACATCTTTATCGGAATTTGGAAGTTCAGGCAAACCTTCACGTGATTCCCGTTCAGAAAGAATTTCTTTAAATTTCTCATACTCTTTTTCTTGTTCTTCTAAACTTAATTTAGAAATTTCATCAACTAATTTTTGAATTTTTGGCATAACTGTTTTTACCTCTGATTTTTCAAGGCCTTCATTAAAAAGAGCAGAAACAATTGAGCCAGGATTTGGTTTTCCTCCATAATGTATTGAGTTCTTTAAAGCATAACCTTTTATTTTTTTATCTAAATTTTCAATCATATAAAAAAATAGAATGAGAAGTTTATTAATTTAATCAGTAGCCAATTTTCTGTTTTCTTTCAAGGACTTCCATTCTTTGCTTTAAATGGTAAATTTGATTTTCAAGGTCTTCCATCTTAGTAGTTATATCAGAAATTATTTTTGTTAATTTTTTTCTTCTTTCTTCTGGATTTTCAGTAGGTGATTTTTCTGAGGTTCCAGCGCTAGAAGCAGAGCCACTTCCTCCAAAAAAGCTAAAAAATCCCCCAGAGTT
Source organism: Candidatus Pacearchaeota archaeon CG11_big_fil_rev_8_21_14_0_20_30_13 (assembly GCA_002762735.1). GTDB lineage: Archaea > Nanobdellota > Nanobdellia > Pacearchaeales > GW2011-AR1 > GW2011-AR1. Next base: position 4,101 of record PCVV01000021.1, on the reverse strand, counting down.
TTCTTGTGTTGAAGGCTTAGAAATTGGTTCTTCTTCCATATTTAACTTAAAGTTTTCAATTCTCTCTTGTTGCTTTCTCATTTTATCAGAAAGATCAACATATTTTTCCTTTTTTTTCCATATTGTCATAAAGAATTTAACTCTTTTAATTATTTAAATTTATCTTGAACTTTAGAATATTTTTTAAATCTATATTCCCATTAAATTACATGGTGAAGACTATTGCTGAGACAATTAAAGAGGTAACAGGAAAAGATCCAGTAAATGAACACAAACTCGTTTATGATTCTCCAACCGAAACTCTTGAGCCAATATATTTTTTTATATTAGACTTAATGAGTGATTTAGGATTAAAACCAGAAAAATTAATTGATAATTTTGTTTCAAGTCCAGGTTCGCAGCATTTCGGGGAGATGGGTCAAAGAACTTCGGTCATGCAACAACAAGGGGCGAAACTCCTTGGAGATATTAATACTGTTTTAAGAAGTATACTAAATCTGATTTATGATCTAAGAGAATTTAAAATTCGTTTAGTAGCTTATGAAGATTTAAAAAATTCTTCAAAAAAAGCAAGTGCAATATTAAGTTTAAAACAAGTTTGGATGGATAAAGTAGATATTCAAAAAGGGAATTCTTCAATTAAAGCAATGGCACTTGGCCAAGCAGGATTTAACACCCTCATTGACGCGTTTTTGGTTGTGAATAGCGAAGAGGATATAGACAGGCTAGACTTGAATCAAATTGTTAAAAGAATTTTAAAGCCAAGATTACACGATTTTAATATTTGGTTAAAAGAATCTGAAGGAGAACTAAAAAAAAGATATGACATTGAAAGAACTTATTTGAAAAGTCAAGTGAATTCACTTAAAATTTATTCTCGATGGGCAAAACCCTACTTGAAGGCCGCCCAAGATTTAGAAATGTCTGGAAATTCAAAAGATCCAACTTTAGTTAAAATGTTTAATACTCTCCTATTGGAACTTACTCTTTTTGGAAAGCAAGAACTTAGGGTAAAAGACGAAGCTAAAGCAGGAAACTTTCCAGAATTTTTTGCAGGAGAAAAATTTTTGGGATCACTAAATGAAAAGTATTATTCATGTGTTTTAGTTGATTTTAATTTTAGAGGAATTCCTTCGAGAACTCAGCAGGGATATGTTGTAGGTGGGAGGGCAGAAGTCGTGTTTAGAGGATATGCTCTAACCGAAACAGAAATAAAACAAATTTACGAGGAATTAGATAAATCGGATTTAAACGACGCTTTAAGTTTAATCGAAGGGTCTACCACAGAAAGTTTGGGGACTCTAAAAGAAGATATTGATGCTTATTTGAACAATGAAGAAGAAGCAGAGGAAAAACCAAAAAAGAAAATTGGTTCAAATCCTTTCTTTGCACTTTTAGGAATGTATAATGAACCAAAAGAAAAATCCAAAAAAGAAAGCAGTGTAAAAAAGAAAAAAATTTCAAGTCCTTATTCAAAAAATCTCAAATGGTACGAATCGGAATACTTTTTTCCGACAATAGAAGAAAACGCTGCAAAAACGACAAAAACACTTTTTGAGACTTATAAAAAAGCACATGGGATGGCTTCTCCTGCTTAAGTTAGTGTTAAATATACTTCTTTCCTAATTTGCTTATGAAAAAAAAAGAAAATAAGAAAGATGATGAAGAAATTTCTATAGACTGGTTTGAAGATCATGAAGTCTGTGAAGATAAAGAAGAGGAAGAACTTGATGAAGAAGATCTTGAGGAAGGCGAAGAATATTTTGAAGAAAACTTTTTTAATCGAAGACTAGACCATTTTTTGGCAAATCAAAAAAAAGATGTTTCTCTAGAAAAAATGGTGGCACCAAAAACAAATTCTCTTGAAGAAAATTTTTCTATCCAAAAAAAAGATGAAAAAAAAGATGAAAAACCAATTGAATACGTCCCTAAAAACGAAGAAAATAAGATGTCTTATAAAGCAGTTAGTGTCGATACACATTTCTCAAAACCTCAAATGTCTACTTCAGAGAGAATTTTAGAAGATCAGAAGGCTCTTTACAAACATCTCGAAATGTCAGGAAATATAATTGGAAATAATAAATCCGAATTAGACCCAATCACACCAGAAGAGACTATAAAAAAAGATTATCTCACTAAAAAGAGAATTTAAAAATTCCATCAATACTTTAATAAATATCATTTTCTTGATTTCTGCGAGGTGAAAAATGAGACAATCTGATTATAAAATTGAAAATGTTTATGAATCTGGATATGATTCTTTCAAACCAAATGAAGATTCTCCTTATCTCGGAAAACAGGGGATGATTCCATCACATCAATTAGGTTTAACAACTGATCCAAGAACAGCAAATCAAGTTGCAGCTTTAAGTCAAGCTTTAAATCAAGGAATTTCGGTTATAGAAATTGGGACTATTAAACCACAAGATTTTGAAACAATTCCCAAACAACATTTTGTTGAGATGAGAAGAAAAGCAAAAATTGCAGGTGCTGAATTGACTCTCCATGCTCCAATTGTTGGAGCAGATCCTTCGGGATTTGGACAACAAGGTTACGAAGAGTCAAATAGATTATCTGTAGAGAGGCAGTTAAGAGATGTAATTGATAAAGCAATCGAGATGGACTCAAAAGGGAACCTGCCAATTACAATTCATGGTTCAAATGCCGCCGGTTCTACCTTCAAGTATATTACAAATGAGGAAGGTGAAAGAGAAAAAGTTACAGATATGCTCGTCGCAGTAGATAGAGAATCAGGGCAATTAAGGCCTCTTAAAGAAGATGTAAGTTATATCCCAGATTTTGGAGTTTCAAAGATAAAATATTCTCCAGAAAAGAAACTCGAAGTTGCAAACAGAACTATGTGGGAAGATCAAATTGACAAAATTGAATTTCAAAAAGTGAATGTAGATAATATTCTTTCAAAGATTCCAAAAGAAGTTCAAATAATGGCTCAAAGAGCAAATCAAGATAAAGAGTATTTCAAACAACTTGCTCCAAATGAAAGAGATTTGGTTTTGAAAGTTAATTCTGCTTCATCGTACCTTGAGGATATTCATCGTTCATTAAATAGCACTTTTTCAAAAGCCTATGAATTTGGAAATGAAGATCAAAAAAAAGAGCTTGAAAAATTGTCTAAGGAATTTGCTAAAGATCTTTATGGAGTTGATCCAGATAAATTTAAGAGTGGGAAACTAAGTCGAGAGGAGGAAACGTTAATGAGTCGAACTTATCATGATTTTCAAAACCAAGCAAATTCTATGCAAATTTTCGCGGAAAAATTAAAAAAAGTGAATCCTGGAATGCTCCAAGATATAGAATCTTTTTCAGTAAGCAAAGCTTCAGATACATTTTCAAATGTTGCGTTTTATGCTTATGAAAAAAAGGGAGATAAAGCCCCAGCACTTTCCATTGAAAATTTATACCAAGAGATGGGATTCTCTCAGGGTGACGACTTAAAAAATTTAGTTGTTACTTCAAGAAAAAAACTTATTGATAATTTAGTAAAACAAAAAGGGCTTTCTGCTGGAAAAGCGGAAGAAGTTGCAGTAAAATTAATTGGAGTAACTTTTGATGTAGGGCATTTAAATATGTCTAAAAAATATGGCTACAAAGATGAGGACTTAGTTAAAGAAGCAAAGCAGGTTAAAAAATTTATAAATAAAGTTCATTTGACAGATAATTTTGGATTTAATGATACTCATCTTCCTCCTGGAATGGGGAATGTTCCTTTTCAAGCTCTTTTAGAGGCAATTGGGGAAGAAGGTGCAAAAGCAATAAAAATAAATGAGGTTGGAGGATGGTTCGAACATTTCAAATCTTCCCCTTTCCCACAGATATTAGAAGCCTATGGTTCACCAGTTTATTCGACGGGTTCTGGACCATCTTGGTCTCAAGCAGCAGGATTTCAACAAAGCTATTTGGAAGGTTATGGACAAATGCTCCCTCCGACGCATTATCAACTTTTTGGTGCTGGATTTTCTCAACTTCCGGAAAGTCTTGGAGGTCAGCAAGGACAACAAGGTGGAGGAAGAATGGGAGGCGGAGGTTTTTAAACTTAATATTTAAATACCTAAAAATATATATTAGAGTATAAAGATGGTG